>NZ_JBSVZN010000002.1:0-406029 GCF_054052225.1 Methylobacterium sp. JK268
AGTTCCCGATGGCGCAGGACGGCGGCACATCACCGTGTGCGGCAACCCCGAGCACTCACGCGGAACCGCCAAGCCATTCGCCACAGTGTTAAAAGAGTGCTTCTATAATCTGATGCAATCGTATCATCTGATACTGGGACTAGCTCTGTTCGTCTAAGCCCATTGAACTTGAGTAATATACCCTCGTGAGCGTTGATCCTAAGATTTTGACAAGATTGCTTTAAGGTGTTCTGCGACTGTATGTGCCCGGGTTCAGCCTCGCCTCTGAGACGTTCAGCGCCGATGCGGACGAGTTTCGACGCGGCTTCCTTCGTCAATCGGAGGAGTGCCGCCACTTGCTCTTCGGGGACACTCTATGTCGACGCGCAGACCCTGGATGATCGGCCTTTCACTCACGACCCGGATCAGCCTGATCGGCATCGCCGTGACCGCCCTGGCCTGCGCCGGCGCCCTCGCCCTCATGCTCGCCGACCTGCGCGCCGACATGGGCCGCCGCGCCGGCGAGGCCCTCGACCGCAACATGAGGCTGCTGCGTCTCACCCTCGCCGACGAGGGCGGCGCGGCGACTTTCTCGGTCGTTGACGGCCAGTTGCGCGTCGGCACCCACGTCGTCGACACGGCCGAGCCGGCCGTCGACCGCGTCCGCGAGGTCTTGGGCGGCAACGCCACAATCTTTGTCGGCGACACCCGCCTCGCCACGAACGTCGTCGGTGCGGACGGCAAGCGCGCGACCGGCACCAAGCTCGCCCAGGGGCCGGTCCGCGACGCCGTCCTGGTACGGCGCGAAGCTTACCGCGGCGAGGCCGACGTTCTCGGCACCCCGACCTTCACCGCATACGAACCCATCCTCGATCCCGCCGGCGAGGTCCTGGGCATCCTCTACGTCGGCGTACGCAAGGCCGACTACCTCGCGGCGCTGGATGCGACCGTGTGGCGGGCGTTCGGCATCGGTCTCATCCTGGTCCTGGTCGGGACCGGTGTGCTCGCGCTCGGCCTGCGCCGGGCCATGCGGCCCTTGGCCGGCTTGGCGCAGACCATGCGGCACATCGCCGAAGGGCAGGTCGACATCCCCGTCGCCGGGACCGCGCGCCGCGACGAGATCGGCGCGATGGCGCGCGCCGTCGAGGTCTTCCGCGCGGGGCTTGCTCGGACGCGGGAGCTGGAGAAGGAGGCGGCGCGGGCGCGGTCCGACGGGGAGGCGCGGCGGCGGTCGGCGCTCCGACAAGTGGCCGAGCGCTTCGAGGCGGCGGTCAGCGGCATCGTGGCCGGGGTCACCGCTGGGGCCACGCAGCTGCGCGCCACGTCCGAGGGCATGGCGGGCACCGCCACCGAGACCGCCAGCCAATCAACGACCGTGGCGGCCGCCGCCGAAGAGGCCGCCTCGAACGTGGCCACCGTCGCCGCGGCGGCGGAGGAGCTCGGAGCGTCAGTGGAGGAGATTGGTCGCCAAGTGAGCGGTTCGGCGGAGCTGGCCCGGTGCGCGGTCGGCGAGGCGGACGAGGCCGCCGCCCTGGTGGGGGCTCTCAGCGAGGCTGCCGGGCGGATCGGAGGCATCGTCGAGGTCATCGCCGGCATCGCCGCGCAGACGAACCTCCTCGCCCTGAACGCCACCATCGAGGCCGCGCGGGCCGGCGAGGCGGGTCGCGGCTTCGCCGTGGTGGCCGCCGAGGTGAAGGAACTGGCCGGCCAGACGGCGCGGGCCACCGAGGAGATCTCCAGTCAGGTCGCGGGGGTGCAGGCCACAACCGGTCGGGCGGTATCGGCGATCGGGCAGATCGCCGGGCGCATTCGCGAGATCGACACGGTCACGGCTTCGATCGCGGCGGCGGTGGAGGAACAGGGCGCGGCGACCCAGGAGATCGTGCGCAACGTGGCGCAGGCGGCCGCCGGGACCGGAGAGGTGACGGCCAACATCGCGGGGGTCGCACGCGCCTCGGAGGAGACCGGGGCAGCGGCGGCGCAGGTGCTGAGCTCGGCCACGGACTTGTCGCAACAGTCCGCGGTTCTCGGCCGGGAGGTGGAAGGCTTTCTCCAGACCGTGAGGGCTGCGTGAGGGCAGGGGTCGGGAGAGATCGCCGCCAGGAGCCCCGGCCCGCCTTGAGCAGTCGGGATTCTCCCAATGAGCGCTCGTCGTCGAGCAGGGACCGCGGGTGGCCGTACCACCTCTCGCATGCCTCCAGGCGGCGCCTGAGCGCTGCGATGGCCCACCGGACTCGGGGCCGCTGGGATTGACGCCGGGATTGCCGACCACGGGCCGCGATCAGCTGGCGATGACAGACCGCGAGAACGCGTGCGTTCCGGCGTCCTGCATCACCGATCGTGTCGACCTCCCGGTAACGGACAATCCGGCCGACTTCGTCACCCACGACGCCGAGCGCCATGATGCGCGGCTGGTCACGCGGGTGAACGGCTCGCCGCGACAGCTCTCCACGCCCCTGCATGAGCGCGCGGACGAGGTGGCTCTGACGGTGGCGCATCCGATCGACGCGCTGGATCGGCTCACCGCCGGCTTCTGGCCGACACCGAATGCTCCGCGCGCGGTACCCATGACTTGATGATGGCGGCGGGATCCATCCCGCTTGGACCGATCACGCGCAGAACCGTGTCGCCGTTGACCCGCTCGAAACCTTGGAGCACGCGCGCCACGGCGTTGATCCGCGCCCACAGGAATGGTCCATCCTCCGGGCCTGAGGCTGCTTGAAGGCGGGTTATCAGCGGCCTAACCCATTGATGTCGTTTCCAAGGGCTCAGGCGGAAAGGCTTTGCGCCCCAGCCATCTCGTCCATCCGGATCGACGGTTCGCCGCTGCCACCTGGAGGCACACCGCGACCGTTGCCTCGGGAGCCTGCGACGCAGTCGCCGGTCCGGGTGAGGGCGATCCGGTCCGTGGTGACGCGGGACCTTGCCCCAGATCCGCCGCGAGGGCAGGGCACGACCACGCCGCAACGCCCTCGTCGGCGCATGGAACACCCGCGTCGCAGGACCCCCCAACGATGACCCGCCGAGCCTGGATCGCCGCCTTCGTCGCCTGGCCTCTGGCGACGGCTGCCCACGCCCTCGACCTCGATCTGCCGCGCGTCGCCGCGCCCTGCCCGGAGCAGGGCCCGCGGTTCAGCAAGGTTCCGGGAACGGAGACCTGCCTGCGCATCGGTGGGCGGGTCACCGCGGAGGCGGGAACGGCGCGTCGGGCGCACCCGGGCGATCCGGGGGCCGCGGCCGTGGCGGCCGGAGCCCGGGTCGACCTCGACGCACGGACCGAGACGGAACTCGGGCCGGCGCGGACCTTCATCCGCCTGCGCGGCGGCTCGGCGACGCGGTGAGGACGTCTCAGAGGTTCCGCGACAGCACGAGCGGCGTCGCCCGGTTGGCGCCGTAGGGCGATGGCATCGGGCCCTGGCGGCCGTAGCCCTGGGGCACCGAGGCGCGGCGAAGCTCGCCCGACAGGGACTTCATCAGGCTCTCGGAGACGCTGCGCGCAGTGGCGAGCACCGCCTGGTTGCGCTCCACGCTCGCCGTGAAGCCCTGGTGCGCCTCGCGCAGGGCCGCGATCCCCTCCGGGGCGAAGCGGGCGAGCGCCACCGCGTTCGCCTTCACCGCCTCCAGGCCGGTGAGGTAGGCGCCGGCGAGTTCCGCCTTGCGCGCCTCGCCCGCGAGGCCCTCGCGCAACCGGCCGGCCGCGACCTCGGCGCTCTCCGCATCGAGGGCGGCCGCGAGGTCGCGCATCCGGTCGAGGGTCTCGGCGACGAGCCGCGCCGCCGCCGCCGCATCCGCGACGCGCAGGGGCTCAGGCCGCGGGGCCACCGGCCGCCCCCTGCATCCGCAGCATCTCGCGCATCACCTGGTCGCCGATCCCGACGCCGCCGCTCTTCACGATGCCCTGCGCGTATTCCTTGTTGAGCATGGAGCGGTAGACGCCGCCGCCGGTGCCGTTCTCGCCGAGCGGGCCGTCGGTTCCGGTCGAGCCGTTGAGCTTGTCCAGGGTCTGCTCCAGGAACATCGACTCGAAGTCCTGGGACGTCTTCTTGATCTTGGCCGTCGCGGCGGTGGCGCCGCCGAGCGCGGCGCTGGCGACGCCCGCGAGGGCCTGGCCGGCGGCGAGCGCCGTGGTGGCCGCGAGGGGAGCGAGGGGGATCATGGCGTCGTCTCCTTGGGGGAAGGGTCACATCACCTCGATGTCGGCCTGGAGGGCGCCCGCGGCCTTGATCGCCTGGAGGATCGAGATCAGGTCGCGCGGCCCGACGCCGAGCGCGTTCAGCCCGTCGACGAGCTCGCGCAGGCTCACCCCCTCCTTGACGAGGGCGAGCTTGTTCTTGTCGCCGGTATCGACCTTGAGCGCGGTGCGGGGCACCACCACGGTCTGGCCCTGCGAGAGCGGCTCCGGCTGGCTCACCTGCGGCTGCTCGGTGATCGTCACCGTGAGGTTGCCCTGCGCCACCGCCACCGTGGAGACGCGCACGTCGCGTCCCATCACGATGATGCCCGAGCGCTCGTCGATGATGACGCGGGCGGTCTGGTCGGGCTCGACCTTGATCTGCTCGATCTCGGTGAGGAGGCGGATCATGTTGCCCTGGTAGCGGGCCGGCACCTGCAGGGTCACCGTCGAGGGATCGGTGGGCTCGGCGGTGTCGGCGCCCATGAAGTCGTTGATCGCCGCCGCGATCCGCTTCGAGGTGGTGAGGTCGGGATTGCGCAGCGAGAGCCGCAGATTGCGCTGCTGGTTGAGCTTGAACTCGATCTCGCGCTCGATCATGGCGCCGTTGGCGATGCGCCCGTTCGTGGGCACGCCGCGGGTGATCTTGGCGGCGTCGCCCTCGGCCTGAAACCCCGCGATGGCGAGCGACCCTTGCGCCAGCGCGTAGACCTCGCCGTCCGCGCCGAGGAGCGGCGTGACGAGAAGCGTGCCGCCCTGCAGCGACTTGGCGTCGCCCAGCGACGAGACCGTGACGTCGATGCGGGTGCCCTGGGTGGCGAAGGGAGGCAGGCTCGCCGTCACCATCACGGCGGCGAGGTTCGCGGTGCGCATGGTGGCGCCGCGGGTATTGACCCCGAGCCGCTCCAGCATCGCCTGCACGGATTGCTTCGTGAAGGGCACGTTGTTGAGCGTGTCCCCGGTGCCGTTGAGGCCGACCACGATGCCGTAGCCGACGAGCTGGTTGGGACGCACGCCCTCGATCGCGGCGAGGTCCTTCACCCGCGACAGGGCGAGGGCCGGGCCGGCGAGGAGGATCGCCGCCAGGGCCGACAGAAGGACGAGGAGGGGTTGACGCATCACGCCGGGTTCCGGAGAGGGTGCCGAAGCCGGTGCCAGGACCGTGCCACTCCGCCTGACCATTCAACTCTCTGATAAGGAGAGGCTTTTCAGATCGAGAGCCGGCGCGCATCGCCGCCGGCGCCGGTCGCTTTCCGCCGGTCCGGCAGTTCTTGCCGGGCGCTTTACCCTTCGTTCACCATGACGGCGGAGGATTCCCGGTAGTCGCGAGATCCAGGACGGAGAGCCATGCGCGTCGATTCCCGCCTCGCCACCCAAGCTGCCGGCGGCGTCGCCAAGCGCTCCGCCGAGCCGGCGCAGGGTTTCGGCGTCGCCGCGGAGGCGTCGCCGCGGAGCGCGACCAGCGCCGGGGGCGCGGTCCCGCTCGCCGGCCTCGACGCGATCCTGACCCTCCAGGGCCAGGGCGAGGACCGGGCCGAGCGGCGCCGCCGCAGCGCGCAGCGCGGGCACGACCTCCTGGACGCCCTGGATCGGCTGAAGGCGGCGCTCCTCGGCGGGCGGGTGGGGACGCAGGATCTCAAGACGATCGCGGCCCGCCTCGCCGAGCGGGCGGGCTCCTCGGGCGATCCGCGCCTCGACGCGCTCATCGGACAGATCGAGCTGCGGGCGGAGGTGGAACTGGCGAAGCTCGGGCTGGCGGCGTAGGGCCCGCCGGGACGACCTATCCGCATTGACGCGTCCGCCGCGCCACCTCAAAAGGGCCCCGGTCCGGCCCGATGCTGTTCAACTCCTACGCCTTCCTCCTCGGCTTCCTGCCGCTGGCGCTCCTGCTCCACGCCCTCGTTCTGCGCTGGCGTCCCGCGTGGCGCCTGCCGCTCCTCGTCGTCCTGTCCTTCGGCTTCTACGGCTGGTGGGACCCGCGCTTCGTCCCGCTCCTCGCGGCCTCGATCGGCCTCAACTGGTGCGTCGCGCGGTCCGTCGGGCCGGGCGGCGGGCGCTGGGCCATTCCCCTGGCCATCGCGGCCAACCTCGCCGTGCTGGCGCTGTTCAAGTACGCGGGGCTGCTCGCCGATCTGGCGAACCTCGTTTCCGGCCTCGCCCTGCCGCGGCCCTCGCTGGCCCTGCCGCTCGGGATCTCCTTCTTCACCTTCCACCACGTCATGTACCTGGTGGACCTCCGCGCCGGGCGCGCGCCGCCGGTCGACCTCACCCGCTACGCCCTCTACATCGCGTTCTTCCCGCAGGTCCTCGCCGGGCCCCTGGTACGCTGGAGCGAGATCCTTCACCAGTTCGACGCGCGTCCCGATGCGGACGACGAGGGCGCGGCGCGGGCCGGGCGCGCGCTGATCCTGCTCGGCTGCGGCCTCGCCAAGAAGGTCTTCCTGGGCGATCCCCTGGCGACCTACGTCAACCCGGTCTTCGCCGCGGCGGCGCGGGGCGAGGGAATCACGACGGCCGAGGCGTGGCAGGCCACGCTCGCCTTCACGTTCCAGATCTACTTCGACTTCTCCGGCTACACCGACATGGCGCTCGGCGTCGCGCTGCTCTTCGGCATCATGCTGCCGCAGAACTTCGACGCCCCCTACCGCGCCGCGTCTCTGCGGGAGTTCTGGCGGCGCTGGCACATGACGCTGTCGCGCTTCCTGCGCGACTACCTCTACGTGCCGCTCGGCGGCAACCGTCACGGGCTTCCCGTGCAACTCGGCGCGCTCGCCGCGACGATGACGCTGGGCGGCCTCTGGCACGGGGCGGGGCCGACCTTCGTCGCCTGGGGGGCCGCGCACGGGATCGGGCTCTGCGCGGGCGTGCTGTGGCGGCGAGCGCGGCTGCCGATGCCCTCCGTCCTCGGCTGGGGCCTGACCTTCGGCTTCGTCGCGGTGACCTGGGTGCTGTTCCGCGCCCCCTCCTTCGAGGCCGCGCTGGCGGTCTACAAGGCGCTGGCGGGGTTCGCGCCGGCGGGCGGCGGCCTCAAGTGGCGCGCCTTCGTGCCGGCGCTGCTCCTGGCCCTCGCCGGGCCCACGGCCTCGACCCTGGCGCAGCGGGCGCCGCCGCGCCGGATGGTCGCCGCGGCCCTCGGCCTCCTCTTGGTCGCGGCCCTGCTGCGCATCGGCGACGAAGCGAATTTCAACTTCATCTACTTCCAGTTCTGACGCAGGGCGCCCGCACGGGTTGCCGCCGAGGGACGCCGGGAGTGGGTCGTGGCGCATTTGCAGCAGGAGCGCGCCGGGGAGCGGTCCGAATGTTGCGTGACCGTCCGGCACGTTGTCGGGCCATCCCGGCTCGATTATACGCCTGCTGCGAACGGCGCCGGCCGCGTAAACTGCGATGTATCGAGGGGCGTGATGGCGAAGGTCGTGATCGAGGACGGTTATGCCCCCAGCGATGCCGAACCTTTCATGAATGAACGGCAGCGGGAGTATTTCCGCCGCAAGTTGCTGAGCTGGAAGCAGGACATTCTCCGTGAGGCGCAGGACACGCTGGTCGCTCTGCAGACCGAAAACGAGAACCATCCTGATCTGACCGATCGTGCCTCTTCGGAGACCGACCGCGCCATCGAGCTGAGGGCGCGGGACCGTCAGCGCAAGCTGATCGCCAAGATCGACGCGGCCCTCGCGCGGATCGAGGACGGATCCTACGGCTATTGCGAGGAGACCGGCGAGCCCATCTCCCTAAAGCGACTGGAGGCGAGGCCCATCGCCACGCTCTCTCTGGAGGCGCAGGAGCGGCACGAGCGCCGCGAGCGCGTCTACCGCGACGACTGATCTGCCCTCCGCACGCGCGAGAGCGATGCGGAGCATCGCCGGGTGCCACCGCCCGAAACGGCAACAGTCCGGCACGCCGGACGTGTGACCTGTCGCCGCTGCCCTTCCGGCGCGCAAGTGCCGACGATTCCCGTGGATAGTCCGCGCTGCGCCGCGGCATCGGCTGGCATCCGGCCCCCGGATGCCCGACATCTCATCGGCGAGTGATCGACGGGATGGCGATGTCGACCTGGACGGACGAGCGGATCGAGGAACTCAAGCGGCTTTGGAGCCAGAGCCTGACGGGCTCTGAGATCGCCAAGCGGCTCGGGCTGAAGGACCGCAACGCGGTGATGGGGAAGATTCACCGGCTCGGGTTGGCCCGGAAGAATCTCGCCACCGAAGCGGCCCCGGCCGCCAACGACGCGGCGCCGGCCGAGCCGGAGCAGCCCCTGCACCCGATCCTGATGCTCAAGGAATGGTCCTGCCGCTTCCCGGTCGGCGATCCCCTGGGGAGCGAGTTCCGGTTCTGCGGCGCCCGGCGCCAACCCGGGCTGCCCTATTGCGAGGCGCATGCGCGTATCGCCTACACGCCGATGGAGCGCACGCAGCGCTCGGCCCGGCGGTAGAGGTCGGTCAGAACGGGAGCATGATGTCGAGGAATTGCTGCCCGTAGCGGGGCTGCTGCACGTCGGTGATCTGGCCGCGGCCGCCATATGCGATGCGTGCCTCGGCGATCTTGGTCGAATCGATCGTGTTGTCGGATTCGATGTCCTCGGGCCTGATCACGCCCGCAACGACCAGTTCGCGCACCTCGAAATTCACCCGGATCTCCTGCTTGCCCTCGACCACGAGGTTGCCGTTGGGCAGCACCTGCGTGACGATCGCGGCGACGTTGGTGGTCACCGTCTCGGCCCGCTGGATCGACCCCGCCCCGTCGTTGCTCGTGGTGGCGGAGGTGTCGAGCAGGTTCTTCGGATCGGCGCCGGCCAGGAGCTTGGCCTTCGATTCCAGCCCGAAGGCGTTCGGGATGCCAAAGTTCTCGGTGTTGGCCCGCGAGCGCTTGGTCTCGTTGTTGACGTTGGCCTTGTCGGTGACGTTCACCTTGACGGTGACGAGGTCGCCGATCTTGGCGGCGCGCTGATCCTTGAAGAAGGCCCGCGACCCGGTGCGCCAGAGGGAGTTCGGCGCGTAGGAGACCGGCTGCACCTCGGGCATGGGCAGCCGCACCGGCTTGTAGCCGGCCTGGGCGGTCGGATCCTGGATCGCCGAGAGGGTCGGCGTCGCCCCGATATTCGACAGCCGGTCGACCGTGTTGCAGGCCGACAGGCCGGCCGCCAAGACCACCGGGAGGACGAGGCGGGGGGAGGGGAGCAGCGAGAGGAGCGTCATGGCGGTCACGGGCGCGCGGCGGCGAGGCTGGCGGTCTGGGTCGCGCCGACGCCGACCCGGCCGGGACCGATCACGGTGCCCTGCAGCACCTTCTTGGAGATGGGGTTGACGACCGCGACCACAGTCCCGAGCGGGCCGCCCTCCTTGGCGACACCCCGCAGGGAGAGGCTCACGCCCGTGCCCTCGTAGACGATGGTCACGGCGTCGCCGCGCTGCACGAGGTCGGGCCGGGCGAGGTCGCCGGCCCGCAGGGGCTGGCCGGGGCCGAGCGGGCGCTGCGCCACCTGGCCCACCAGGGCCGTGACGTCCACCACGCCGTCCTGGGGGGCGCCGTCGCGGGGGCGGCGCTGCACCGTGACGTCCTGGGGGCCGACCGTCTCGCCGCGGCCGAGCGGCCGGGCCAGCACCGCCATCTCGACCATCTCGATTACCTGACCGAAGACGCGCAGGGAGGCTTGGCGCTCGCCCACGGTCACCAGGGCGGAGACCCGGCGGGAGCGCGGGTCGTAGGCGACCTCTGCGGCGCGGGCCTGGCCGTCGAGGTCCACCGGCACCGTGAGCGCCGGCGGCTCGCCGTCGAAGGCGATCGACAGGCTCGCCGGAGCGACGCCGAGCTGCGACGCCAGGGCCTCGCGCACGGCACCCTCGATCTCGGGCCCCGCGATCCGGCGCGCGGCCCGCTGCACCGTGACCTGGAGGCGCCCGCCGCTCTCCGGCGGCTCCAGGCCGAGCTGCGCCGTCGCCTCGACGATGCGGCGGACCTGGATCGTGCCGACGGCGCCGAGCGCCGGGGCGCGAAACAGGGGCCGCTCGGCGATGTCGGCGGGCGCCCCCTCGACGAGGTCGCCGAGGGTGATGACGTCGCGCCGCGCCGTGATGTCGCCCTTGAGCACCGGCCGGACCGGGCCGGCGGCGAGGACCGGCAGCGTGAGCAGGCCGAGCGCCAGGAGGGCGAAAGCGGCCCGGCCGAGCACCCCGGGGCCGAGGATGCAGGTCCGGGGGACCACCGGGATGGTTCGGGCGTCGAGGCTCATGGGGCGCTACCCGCGGAACATCTGGGAGGTGGTGGAGAGCATCTGGTCGGCGGCGGTCACGACCTTCGAGTTCATCTCGTAGGCGCGCTGCGCGGCGATCAGGGAGGAGATCTCCGTGACGGCGTTGACGTTGGCCTCCTCCAGGTAGCTCTGCTGCAGGTTCCCGAACCCCTCGGTGTTCGGGTTGCCCTGGATGGCGGGGCCGGAGGCCTGGGTCTCGATGAAGAGGTTGTCGCCGATCGATTCGAGGCCGACCTTGTTCACGAACCGCGCCAGCTGGAGCTGACCGAGGGTCTGCGGGGCGGTCTGGCCCGGGATGCTCGCCTGGACGAGGCCGGCCGCGCTGATCGTCACGCCGGTGGCGTTGTTCGGCACCGTGATGGCCGGGTTGACGAGGTAGCCGTCGCGGCTGACGAGCTGGCCCTGCGCGTCGAGGTCGAAGGAGCCGTCGCGCGTGTAGGCGGTGCGCCCGTCGGGCAGCGAGATCTGGAAGAAGCCCTCGCCGCGGATCGCCACGTCGTAGGTCTTCTCCGTCGAGGACAGCGTGCCCTGGCTCATCACCCGGGCGGTCGAATCGGTCTTGACGCCCGAGCCGAGGGCGAGGCCGGCGGGAAGCTGGTTGCCCTGGTCGGAGGTCGACGTGCCGGCCCGGCGCAGGTTCTGGTAGAGCAGATCTTGGAAATGCGCCTGCTGGCGCTTGTAGCCGGTGGTGCGCAGGTTCGCGATGTTGTTCGAGATGACCTGGACGTTGAGTTCCTGGGCCGCCATGCCGGTGGCGGCGGCGTAGAGCGCGCGCATCGTTCACTTCCCTCAGGCGGTGCCGACATCGGCGAGGCGTTGCAGGGCCGTGCCCTGCAGGCTGTCCATGCGCGAGACGGTGTCGGAGACGAGCGCGTAGGCGCGGTTGACCTCCATCATCCGGGTCATGGTCAGGACTGGGCTGACGTTCGAGCGCTCGATCGCGCCCGGCTCGATCCGGGTCTGCGCCCCGGCGGGACGCGGCGGGCTCGCCGCGGTGTAGAGGTTGGCGCCGACATTGGTGAGCGCCTGCGGGTCGGCGAAGGTGACGACGCGGATCCGGCCGCGATTGCCCTGGCTGGTCGAGACCGTACCGTCCGGTCCGATCGCGAAGCCGGTCTCCTGCGGGTTGATCTGGATCGGGCCGCCCTCGCCCAGCACGAGGTTGCCGGCCGCCGTGACGAGCTGGCCCTGCGCGTCGATCTCGAAGGCGCCGTCCCGGGTGTAGCGCTCGCCCTGCGGCGTGCGCACGGCGAAGAACCCGTCGCCCTTGATGGCGGCGTTGAGCGGGTTGCCGGTCGGCTCGATCGGCCCCTGCGACAGGTCGAGCGGCGTGCCCGCGTCGATGACGTAGGACAGGCGGCGGTCGGGCAGCCGGAAGGTCTCCGCGCGCGCCTTCGGCATCAGGTATTCCTGGAAGCGCGTGTTGCGCGCCTTGAAGCCCGTGGTCGAGGCGTTCGCCATGTTGTTGGCGATCACCTCGAGCTCGCGCCCCAGCGCCACCTGCGCCGAGAGTCCGATCAGCTGCGCGTTCTGCATCGCCCGTCCGCTCCGCCGCCCGGATCGGTCCGGGCCGGCAGGGAGGGTGTGGCAGGGCGCGTGCCAAGTCCGGACGCGCCGAAAAATCGATCTTTTGCAATGGATTGACGAGAAACGCCGAGAGGCGGTGGCGGGCCGCCTTCCGGCCGGGCGGCAGCTTCGACCCGGCAGCTTCTGCCGCCTTAACGAGACGTTAACCGCGATCCTTCACATCTTGGCAAGCACGCCCGGGTCCGCCCCGGCGGGCACGGGATCACGGTCAGCGATGGCGAAGAAGCCGAAGAAGACGTCCGACGGCGAGGAGGACGAGGAGGGCACGGCCCCGGCGGCCCCCGGGCAGTCGCGCAAGCGGCTGCTCCTGATCGCGGGCGGAGCGCTGGTCCTGCTCGGCGGCGGTGGCGGCTACGCCTACATGCGCCACCACGCGGCGGCGGCGGAAGAGGCCGAGCACGCCGCCGAGGCCAAGGCGCCCGTCGCCTTCATGGACGTGCGCGAGATGGTGATGAACCTCACCTCCGATGTCGGCCAGCCGCAGACGCGCTTCATCAAGCTCAGGGTCTCCCTGGAGGTGCACGACGCGCGCGTGGCGGCCGAGATCCAGCCGCTGATGCCGCGCATCGAGGACGCCTTCCAGGTCTTCATTCGCGAGATGCGGCCGGCGGACTTCGACGGCTCGATCGGCACCTACCGCCTGCGCGAGGAACTGCTGCGGCGCGTCAACGTCGCGGTCTACCCGGCCAAGGTGGACGCGGTGCTGTTCAAGGAATTCGTGATCCAGTAGCGGGAAGGAACGGGCGAGCCTTGGCCGGATCGGACGACGAGGTCCTGGAGGACGACTGGGCGGCGGCCCTCGCCGAGCAGGGAGGGGGCGACGCGTCCCTCGCCGAGGAATGGGGCGCGGCGCTGGCCGAGCAGGGCACGACGGCGCAATCGAGCGACATGGCGGCCGAATGGGCCAACATGATCGACGAGAGCGAGGCGGAGGACCTGCCCGAACTCGCCGGCAACGACCGCATCCTCAACCAGGAAGAGATAGACCAGGTCCTCGGCTTCTCGCTGCGGGAGCTGTCGGCCTCCGGCGCGGGCGGCATCCGCGCCATCGTCGATTCGGGCGTCGTCAGTTACGAACGCCTGCCGATGCTGGAGATCGTCTTCGACCGGATGATCCGGTTGTTGTCGACCTCCCTGCGCAACTTCTTCCAGGACAACGTCGAGGTCACCCTCGACAACATCACCTCGGTGCGGTTCGGCGACTATCTCAACGCGATCCCGATGCCGACCCTGCTCGGCGTGTTCAAGGCGGACGTGTGGGAGAATTCCGGGCTCGTCACGGTCGACACCAACCTCGCCTACGCCACGCTCGACCTGCTGCTCGGCGGCAAGCGCGGCTCGACCACGATCCGGCTCGACGGGCGCCCCTTCACCAGCATCGAGATGTCGCTGGTGCGGCGGATGCTGGAGATCATCCTGGGCGATCTCGAAGCCTCGTTCCAGCCCCTGTCGCCGGTGCGGTTCAGCATCGACCGCATCGAGTCGAACCCGCGCTTCGCGACCATCACCCGGCCGGCCAACGCGGCGATCCTGATCGACCTCAAGCTCGACATGGAGGGGCGCGGCGGCCTCCTGCAGATCCTGTTCCCCTACGCCACGATCGAGCCGATCCGCGACCTGCTGCTGCAGAGCTTCATGGGCGAGAAGCTCGGGCGGGACCACGTCTGGGAGAGCCACCTCGCCACCGAGATCTGGCAGGCCGACGTCGCCGTGGAGGCCGTGCTCCACCAGACGACGCTGCCGCTGCGGCGCGTCCTCGCCCTCGAGGTCGGCGACACCATCATGTTCGACGCCAAGCCCTCCGACCTGATCACCCTGCGCTGCGGCGACTGGGCGCTCAGCCAGGGGCGGATCGGGCGTCTCGACGACAGCATCGCGGTCCAGGTCACCCGCCCGCTGCGGCGGGCCCGCACCACCTTCGCGGCCTTCGAGGCCTCGATGAAGAACCGGAAGGACGGCTGACCGTGTCCCTCTTCTCGCCGGAGCCTGCCCTGCCATGACCGCCCTCATCGGATTGCTGGCCGACAGCCTCGTCGCCGTGCTGCTCGTGGCGAGCATCGTCTCGTCGGTGACGCTCAGCCGCCGCATCACCCGCCTGAAGGCCGACGAGACCGCCATGCGCCGCACCATCGGCGACCTGATGGTGGCGACGGAATCCGCCGAGCGGGCGATCTCCGGCCTGCGGGCGACCCTGGGCAGCTGCGAGCGCACCCTGGCCGAGCGCCTCGCCGCCGCCGAGACGGCCGCGGCCGGCCTCACCGCGGGCGTGCGGGCGGGCGAGGAGGTGGTGAACCGCATCGGGCGCATCGTCGCGCAGGCGAAGCCCGGACCGATGCCCCAGCCCGAGACCCCGCCGGCGCGCTCCGCCGAGCCGCCCGCGGCGAAGCCGGCGCCCGGTCCCGTCGTGGTCAGCACGGCCGAGCGCCTCGGCGCCGCGGCGGCCGCCGCCCGCGCGCTGAGCGAGCGCGCCCTGAGCCGGCTGCAAAGCCAGGCCGCATGAGCGACGGGCTGCGTCGCATCGCGGCGGCGCTCGCCGGTGCGCCGCGGCCCGGGAAGGCGCCGTCCGGGGCCCCGGGCGCGGCGCCCGCCACGCGCCCCGCGACGGCCCGGACGAAGGCGGTGACGAAGCCGTCCTGGCGCGGGCCGTCCCCGCGGCTGCGCCTCGTCGATGCGGTCGCGCTCGCGGCGGGGGGCCTCCTCGTCCTGAAGCTCGTGGGGCTCGCGGCCGATGAGGGCCCCGGCCGCCGCTCGGACTTCGCCCGCGTCCTGTCCTACGCGCGCTCCGGCGAGGACCTGTCGGACCCGTCCATCACCGGCTCCGTCACGCCGAAGGAGGAGGGCGCTCCGGAGGCGAAGGCGGCCCCGCGCGATGCGACGCCCCCGGTCGCCAAGCCCCCGGGCGAGGGCGGATCCCCGGCCGAGCGGGCGATCCTGGAGCGCCTCGGCGCGCGCCGCGACGCGCTCCAGCAGCGCAACCGCGACCTCGACACGCGCCAGCAGCTGATCGAGAACGCGGAGCGGCACCTGGAGAGCCGCATCAACGACCTGAAGACCCTCGAGGACAAGGCGGAGGGCGTGCCCGTGCGACGGGGTGAGGCCGAGGCCGCCGGGCTGAAGCCCCTCGTCACCATGTACGAGACGATGAAGCCGAAGGAGGCGGCCCGGGTCTTCGACCGGCTCTCCCTCGACGTGCTGGTGCCCGTGGTGGTGGCGATGAACCCGCGCAAGATGGCCGAGGTGCTGGCGATGATGCAGCCGGAAACGGCCGAGAAGCTGACCGTGGCGCTGGCGATGCGCGCCCGCGGCGCCGCCCCGCCGACGGCCAAGCCCGCCGGCCCCGCGCCGCTGCCGCCGAACGAGCTGCCGGCGATCGATCCGGGTTCGCGGTAGACGCGACGACGACCTGTCGCCGTCCGCGGTCTGAGCCCGCGATGGTTCGCCGGAGGAAGCGCGGGTGTCACGTTCCGCGTGCGCACAGCCGTCCGGGGACGATCAAGGCCGCTGACAGAGCGCGTTGGTCTCCGGAAACTGCTGTTTTGACAACGAACTACGCCAGTCCAGCTCGCGCGCGATCCCCGTCTCCTGCGTGGGCTTGTGGATCCACACAGCATCGGCAAACGCGTATTGCATCAACCGGATGATCGATCACATCGATCGACATCGGGCTGACCCGACATCACTCATCCGCGCGTGCTGCATGATCGCCTGCATAGCCTCGGACGGCGCGACCGACGCCGATCAGGTTGAAGATCGGCAGATGTCATCCAGCCAGGCGATGGTGAGCCGCAGCATCAGACTCGGCTGATGGCAACAAACCCACTTCCTCATGCTGAGGTGCGAGCGTAGCGAGCCTCGAAGCACCCCAGAACAGCGTACCCAATGAACTCTACTCTTGGATTGACGGTTCGGAGTGCTTCGAGGCTGCTGCGCAGCACTTCGGCATGAGGAGTGTCGTGTTTTACCAGAAGCGTTCAGTTGATGAGGGAGCGTTCGTGCCCGCGGATCCGCGCGTGGCGTCACGCGGGAGGCCGAGGGCCCAGATTCCCGAGGGCGTCCTCCCCCGCGCCTCCCGTCCGGCGCCGGCGCGGCGACGCCCTCCGCGGCGCCTGACCCGGCCGGCTCCGCCCCTTCTTCGGCGCCGTCGTCCGCCCGCCCTCCGCCTGTGCGTCGAGGAAGGCCCGGCAGGCCGCGAAATCCTCCGCGACGCCGTCCGGCAGGCCGTCGAGTCCCTTCTCCCGTGCCAGCGCCTCGGCGAAGCGCAGCATGGCGGGCGTGGGCGCTCGCCGGTCGCCCGACGCCTCCCGCTTCTCGGCATGCGCGTCGAGGAAGCGGCGGCAGAGCGCGGCGTCCGACGTCGCCCCGCGGGGAAGGCGCAGACCCTTGCGGGCGGCGAGCGCCGTCGCGAAGGCGATCATCGCCGGCGTCGGCGGGCGGCCCGACGCGGCCGCGCCCAGCGCCGCGCCGGCGACGGCCAGGCGCTCGGCGCCCGCGACCGCCGCGATCAGCGCGTCGAGGCGCGCCCGCGTGCGCTGGCGGAATTCCGCGGCCCGGCGCAGCGCCTCCGCCCGGGTCGGCGCCCGGCCGATCTCCGCAAGGTCGGCCTCGAACACCGCCCGCCCGACCGGGTCGCCGTAAGCCGGGAAGACCCGCCGCACCGCCTCCACGAAGGCGAGGCCCGCCTCGGTAACGCTGATCGGCGGGTCCTTGCCGCCGGCCAGGGTCACGTAGCCGCTCCTCTCCAGCTTCGGCAGCACCGCATCGCGGGTCGCCGCCGTGCCGAGGCCGCGGGGCTCGTTCGGGTTGGACGGGTTCTCGAGGGCGCGCTTGAGGGCGGGATCCTCCACGTGGTCGATCAGGCGGCCCATCACCACCGGCAACTC
This sequence comes from Methylobacterium sp. JK268, assembly GCF_054052225.1. NCBI lineage: Bacteria > Pseudomonadati > Pseudomonadota > Alphaproteobacteria > Hyphomicrobiales > Methylobacteriaceae > Methylobacterium > Methylobacterium sp. JK268. Next base: position 16,865 of record NZ_JBSVZN010000002.1, read on the forward strand.
GCCCCGGGTGATGCGCCGCGGCGGCTCCGTCATCGCGCGCTCGACCCGCGGCTCGCCGCCCCGGGCAGGCTCGCCGTCCCGCACCAGGGGCAGCCGGCCGGCCGAGGGCTCGTCGTCGCGCTTCGCCTTGCCGGGGAGCGGCTCGTCCTCCTCGGCCTCGGTGCCGTAGACGGCCCGCCAGCCGGGCGAGCGCACGACGGTCCCCGTAACCGCGAAGCGCTTGGGGCCGAGGGGCGTGGCGACCTCCGCCGTCACCGTCGTGCGGGCGTCGATCCCGTCCGGCAGGTGGGCGGCGAGGTAGGACTTCGCCACCAGCTCCCAGAGCCGCCAGGCATCGCCGCCGACCTCGCCGGGCCGCGGCACCTTGCGCAGCGGCACGATGGCGTGGTGCTCGCCGGGATCCTTGACGTAGTGGCCCCGCGGCCCCCGCCGCACCAGCACCGCCTCGGGGGCCGGGATCAGGCCGGCGAGGTCGGGGAGGCTGGTGCCGATCGCAGCCAGCACCGACGGCGCGTCCCCGCCCTGGCTCTCGGGCAGGTGCTCGGATTCGGTGCGCGGATAGCTCAGGAAGCCGCGGTCGTAGAGGTCCTGCGCCACGGAGGCGGTCCGCTGGGGGTCCCAGCCGAAGCGCTTGGCGCAGCGCCGCGCCAGCGTGTCCTTGGAGAATAGCCGCGGCGGCGGGCGCCGCACGTCCTTGTGGGCGACGGCGAGGGGACCGGACCACCCGTTGGCGGCGTCGCGGATCGCCTCGGCCTCCGCCTCGTCGAACAGGCGCTCCTTGGGCGCGTGCCAGAGCGTCAGGGCGGCGCCGGTCTCGCTCTCCACCGGCAGGGCGATCTTGAAGAACGCGCGCGGCACGAAGTCCCGGATCCGCCGCTCCAGGTCGGCGAGCAGGGCGAGCGTCGGCGTCTGCACGCCGCCGAACCGCCAGGGCTGCCGGACGCTCGGCGGCCGCAGCCGCAGGGACACCGCGCGCGTGCCGTTGAGCCCGAGGTGCCAGTCCTCATAGCGGCGGCAGAGCGCCTCCAGGTAGGCCGCGTAGTCGCGCTCGCCCGAATCGGGCTCGCGGGCGAGCGCCGCGAAGGCGCGCCGGATCGAGACCTCGTCGAGCGCGCCGAGCCGCAGCCGGTCGACCCGGCCGCGATAGCGCAGGTGCTCCAGCACCTCCCAGGCGATCATCGAGCCTTCCCGGCCCGGATCGGTGGCGATGATCACGCGGTCCACGCCCGAGAGGGCCCGGCGGATCGCGTCGATCCGGCCCGCATGCGAGGCGCCGGAGCGGTTCTCCCCACAGGCGACCGGGATCTCGTCGACCGCGATGGGGAGGTCCTCGAAGCGCCACGCCTTCCAGTCGGGCCGGATCTCGGCCGGCTCCCGGGCAGCGAGAAGGTGCCCCTCGGCCGCCACGCAGACCGTGGTCGGCGCCCGGAAGAAGCGCTGGAGCTGGCGCATCGCCGAGGGCTTCTCGAAGAAGAACAGCGTCCTTCCGGCGGAAGCGGAGACCATGGCGCGCGGGTTCCCGGCGATGATGCGAACGGACCGGGAACATACGGCGCGGCCGGCTGCCGGTCAACGCGGGGTGCGCCGTCACGGCGTGCGGCGGGCGCCCTCGTCCTCGCCGCTCCGCGCGACCAGCCGGAGCGCGAGGACCCGCGGATCGTGGCGCCGCGCGGCCGCGCGCGAGCGGATCCGCAGATGGTTGTCGTTGGCGGGGCAGTCCTCGCAGACGGCGTAGGCATCCGCCACGTCGACCGCGTAGAGGATCCGGGGCGTGCGGACCGAACCGCGGCCCGCTCCGCCGCGCACACGGCGGCCTCCGCCCCACCCCCCGCGCTTCGATCCTCCGCTCATCGCCCCCGCCTCCGCCTGTCGCTCCGGACCGCACGCCGGCCCGGGAGGATCTAAACGCGGGAGGCTGCCGAAGATCGTGCTCGCCCGCACCCTCCAGATGGGAGATGCGCGGAAGTGGCGAGGGAGGCGGCCGGGCCGAGCGGGCGCGGGATCAGGCCGCGTGCCGCTGCGCACCGGCGCCAAAATGCTCGATGTAGCGCGGCGCGATGGCCGAGACCGGCAGCACCACGAACACGTCCGTCGTGCCGAATTGCCGGTCAACCACCGCGCCGTCCCCGAAGGTCGCGCCGATGCGCAGGTAGCCCTTGATGAGCGGCGGCAGCTCCTGGAGGGCGGCCTTGGGGTCGATGGCCTCGCGGCTGAGCCGGTCCATCGCCACGTGCCGCTCAGGCAGCGCCCGGGCGCGCCACACCTCCGGTGCCCGGGCGAAGTGGTGCAGGAAGCTCAGGGGCAGCGCCAGCCGGTCGGGGTCGGTGCCCTCCAGGCTGGCGCAGCCGAGCATCGCGTCGATGCGGTGGTGCAGCACGTAGGTCCAGATCCCGTGCCACAGCAGCTCCACCGTGCGCTTGGTCCGATAGGGCTTCAGCACGCAGGAGCGGCCGAGTTCGAGGATGCGCAGGCCCTGATTCGCCGCCAGGACCGGCGCGATGTCGTACTCGCCCGCCGTGTAGAAGCCGAAATGCCGGTCGGCCTGGTCCTGGCGGAGCAGCCGGTAGGTGCCCACCACTCGCGGCCGCGGCTTGCGGAAGGGCTTCGCCCCGTTGGCCGCGTGATCGATGACGAGGAGGTGGTCGCAGACCGCGTCGTACTCGTCGGCGTCCCGCCGCTTGAGCGCGGCGAGGCTCGACGGCACCGCCGCCATCTCCTCGTAGAACACCTTGTAGCGCAGGCGCTGCGCGCGCCGGACATCCTTCGGACGGGTGGCGAGCCGCACCTCGAGGGCGCCGATCCGGCCCAGCACCGGGTCGAGGCCGTGCGTCGGCAGGCGCTTGAGCGGCGGAAACAGCCGCGTCGGCGCGACGACCCCGCGCAGATCGATCCCGTGCCGCCCCTCTCCGGCTCCGCCCCGCTGCATCAGGCGCGCGAAGGGTGTCGGAGCCCGGGCGTCGTCCCGGACGGGACGCGGGCCGCGGGAGAGGAACGGTGTCATCGTCGTGGTTTCCCGTGCGGCGTTGAGTGTGCTGCGCCCGAAGGGGCGACGCGCCGCCATCTCGTCGGACAACATCACGAAGGGCGCACGGTTTTGTGACAGCAACCATCCAACGACAGCAGGAGCTTGCGCCGCGTGGTCGAGATCGCGCGGCGCCTCCCCCGGCCGTTAGCCGTCACACCATCACACGAACTGATTCAGGCCCGGCACCGAGCCGATGATCGGGCCGATCGCGTCCTCGCCCGCCTTCTCGCGGGCATAGGCGAACAATTCGCGGCCGAGCGGCTGCATCTGGCCCATCGAGACGCCCTCGGACATGAGCTTCTGGCCGAGCGCCATCACGCCGCCCATGCCGCCGAGCATGCCCATCAGGCCGCCGATCCCCCCGCCGGGGCCGCCGTCCCCCGACTGCGCCAGGATGTCCTCGGCGCCCGGGATCGCCGCGATGATCTGGTTGACCTCGTCGGTCGGCCCTTCCTTGCGCAGGAAGGCTAGGATGTGCCCGATCGCCGTCTGGGCCGTCTCGGCGTCCAATCCCGTGGCCTGCGTCACCCGGGCAACAAGCTCTTCCATCACCGTCTCCTGATGCGGTCGCCCGGTCATCGGGCAAGCCCCCGGGGAAATCAACCGGGGGGTCGGGATCGGTGTGAGGCAGGCCGGCATCGCGAGACGATCCCGGGCCGGCGCCGGGAAACCCGTTGACAGGAGCGGCATCGCGACGCTACCAACCCATCCTTGGCGCGCGGACCGTCCGGTTCGCGCGCCGTCGCGTTCGGCGATCCCCTCGGGGCGACCCAACGTCAACTGTCAAGAAGACGGTGCCCGGCCCCGCGCCGGAGCCCGGATGGAACACGAGACCAGAACGATGTTCGCAGTCATCAAGACCGGCGGCAAGCAGTATCGCGTTGCCGCAAACGACGTCATCACAATCGCCAAGCTCGAGGGCGAGGCCGGGACCAGCGTCACCTTCGGCGAGGTTCTCCTCTTCGCTAACGGCGAGGGTGCCACGAAGGTCGGCGCGCCGACCGTCTCCGGCGTCAGCGTGGCGGGCGAGATCGTCGCCCAGAAGCGCGGCCCGAAGGTCATCGCCTTCAAGAAGCGCCGCCGGCAGAACTCGCGCCGCAAGCGCGGTCACCGCCAGGACTTCACCGTGGTGCGCGTCACGGGCATCAGCGCCGCCTGACCGCAGGCCGGACGCAGACAGCCCTTCAGAGAGATTCAGGAGTAGCCCGATGGCTCACAAGAAAGCAGGCGGTTCGTCCCGCAACGGCCGCGATTCCGAAGGCCGCCGCCTCGGCGTGAAGAAGTTCGGCGACGAAGCCGTCATTGCCGGCAACATCATTGTGCGTCAGCGCGGCACGCGCTGGCATCCCGGCACCAATGTCGGCATGGGCCGCGATCACACCCTCTTCGCCCTCACGGACGGTCGCGTCCGCTTTGCCACGAAACAAGGCCGAGCTTACGTAACGGTCGTCCCGGCCCAACAGGCCGCAGAATAAGCCGACGGAGCCAGTGACGAAGGAGCTCCGCCGGTGTCCCCACCGACCCGGCGGATCCGATGTCCTGGCCCTGATACGGCCGAGCTCCGATCGAGATCCGGGGGAGGGTGGGGCACCACTCTCCCCTTCGTCGTTCTCGTGGCCGCGTGCGGGCGACAGCCCTCATCCGGTCGGATCGGAGTCAGGCGATGTTTCCCGACCTCACCCGCGACGACGTCTTCCGGATCGAGACCCGGCGGCTTTGGCTGCGCTGGCCCCGCCAGGCCGACGCCCAAGCCATCGTGCGTCTCGCCGGTGAGAAAGCCGTCGCCGAGATGACGGCCGGGGTCCCGCACCCGATGGCGCCGCCGGACGCGGAGGCCTTCGTCCTGCGGGCGCGGCGCGAGAATGCCGAGGGGCGGGCGCTCCACATGGCGATCACGCCGCGGCGCCAGCCGCAGACCCTGATCGGGATGGTGGGGATCGTCTGCCACCGCCCGGGAGACGCGCCGCTGCTCGGCTACTGGCTCGGGGTCCCGCACTGGGGCCAGGGCCTCGCCACGGAGGCGGCGAGGGCCATGATCGACGCCTTCTTCGCCTACACGGAGGGGCAGGAACTCGGCTCCTCGGCCCGGGTGGTGAACCCGGCCTCGCGCCGGGTGCTGGAGAAGTGCGGCTTCGCCGCGGTCGGCTCGGGCCTGCGCGCCTTTCCGGCCCGGGGCGGCGTCTTCCCGGTCGATGAGTTCCGGCTGGACCGGCGGGCCTGGGACAGCCTCAAGACCTGGCAGGCCTCGGGGCTCGTCTTCGATCGCCATCGCACGGCACAGCCGTGTCTCGGTCTCTGAAACCATGACGGCCGGGGGCACGCCCCCGGCCTCTCCGCGTTGACGGTCAGGAGGACCGATTCCGTGAAGTTCCTCGACGAAGCCAAGGTCTACGTGCGCTCCGGCGACGGTGGAGCCGGCTGCGTGTCGTTCCGCCGCGAGAAGTTCATCGAGTTCGGCGGGCCCGATGGCGGCGACGGCGGGCGCGGCGGCGATGTCTGGGCCGAATGCGTCGAGGGCCTGAACACGCTGATCGACTACCGCTACCAGCAGCACTTCAAGGCGAAGAAGGGCGAGCACGGCTCCGGCCGCAACCGGGCGGGCGGGAAGGGCGCCGACGCGGTGCTGAAGGTCCCTGCCGGCACCCAGATCCTCGCCGAGGACGGGGAGACCCTGGTCGCCGACCTGACCCGGGTCGGACAGCGGGTGCTGCTCGCCCGCGGCGGCAACGGCGGCTTCGGCAACGCCTACTTCACGACCTCGACGAACCGGGCGCCGCGCCACGCCAATCCGGGCCAGGAGGGCCGCGAGCACTGGCTGTGGCTGCGCCTCAAGCTCATCGCCGATGCCGGGCTCGTCGGCCTGCCCAATGCCGGCAAGTCGACCTTCCTCGCCGCCGTGACGGCGGCCAAGCCCAAGATCGCCGACTACCCCTTCACCACCCTGCATCCGGGCCTCGGCGTCGTGCGGGCGGATACGCGGGAATTCGTCCTCGCGGACATCCCGGGTCTGATCGAGGGCGCGCACGAGGGCGTGGGCCTCGGCGACCGCTTCCTGGCGCATGTGGAGCGCTGCCGGGTGCTCCTCCACCTCGTCGATGGGTCGAGCGAGGATGCGGGCGCCGCCTACCGGCTGGTGCGCGCGGAGCTGGAGGCCTACGGGCACGGGCTGGAGGACAAGCCCGAGATCGTCGCCCTGTCGAAGACCGACATCCTCGATCCGGAGACGCTGGCCGCGCAGGTCGAGCGCCTGACGGAGGCCACCGGCCGGACGCCGCTGGTGCTCTCGGCGGCGACCCGCGCGGGCGTGCCCGAGGCGCTGCGGGCGGTCCTCGCCGCCATGGACGCGGCCCGCGCCGACTCGGCCCCGGCGCGCGAGGAGGCGTGGCAGCCCTGAGGTGAGGGCGCTCCCGCCGCGGCGGGGCTGTCCAGCGGCCCCGTCTCCGGCTATGCGCCGGGATCACCCCGCTCGCCCTCCGGCCCCGCCATGACCCCCGCCCTCGACCAGTTCCGCCGCGTCGTCCTCAAGGTCGGCTCCTCCCTGCTCGTCGACCGCTCCCGCGGCCGCCTGCGCCACGCCTGGCTCGCGGCGCTCGCCGAGGACATCGCCGACCTGCACGGCCGCGGCGTCGACGTGCTGGTGGTCTCGTCCGGCTCGATCGCGCTGGGGCGGACGGTGCTGGGCTTCCCCGCCGGCGCGCTGCGCCTGGAGGAGAGCCAGGCCGCCGCCGCCGTGGGCCAAATCGCGCTGGCGCGCCACTGGTCCGAGGCGCTCGCCCACCACGGCATCGCGGCGGGCCAGATCCTGGTGACGCCCCGCGACACCGAGGAGCGCCGCCGCTACCTCAACGCCCGCGCCACCACCCTGAAGCTCCTGGAGGTGCGCGCCGTCCCGGTCGTCAACGAGAACGACACGGTGGCGACCTCCGAGATCCGCTACGGCGACAACGACCGCCTCGCCGCCCGCGTCGCCACGATGATCGGGGCCGACCTCCTGGTCCTGTTCTCCGACATCGACGGGCTCTACACGGCGCCGCCCGCGAGCGACCCGGACGCCCGGCACCTGCCGGTGATCGAGCGCATCACCCCGGAGATCGAGGCGATGGCGGGCGGGCCGGCCTCCGACCTCTCGCGCGGCGGCATGCGCACCAAGATCGAGGCCGGCAAGATCGCCACGGGCGGGGGCACCCACATGCTGATCGCCGACGGGCGCGGCAAGAACCCGCTCAAGGCGGTGGCCTCCGGCGCCCGCGCCTCTTGGTTCCTGTCCGGCTCGACGCCGACGGCCGCCCGCAAGACCTGGATCGCCGGCTCCCTCGAACCCCGCGGCAGCCTGGTCATCGACGCGGGCGCCGAGCGGGCGCTCGCCGGCGGCGCCAGCCTGCTGCCGGTCGGCGTCGCGCGGATCGAGGGCAGCTTCGCGCGCGGCGACGCCGTGGTGATCCGCTCCCTGTCGGGCGCCGTGCTCGGCCGCGGCCTCGTCGCCTACGACAGCGACGACGCCGCCCGGATCATCGGCCGCGCCAGCCGCGAGATCGAGGCGGTGCTGGGCTATCCGGGCCGGGCCGAGATGGTCCACCGGGACGACATGGCGCTCGCCGGGGAGTGAGGGGCGGGGCAAACCCTCCCCTTCTGCGAGGGCTGGTGTGTTCGCACGTCGCCTGTCGGCATAAAAAAGGCTCTTCTTTCGTAGTCGCTTGAACGAAGCCGGGGAGACCCGCGGGATCCCCTCTCCCGTGCGGGTTTACACATTCACACTTCGGTTCGTGCGCATGCCCTCTCCCCGCGTGCGGGGAGAGGGTCGAGCCCCCCTTGTCGGGGGCGAGACGAGGCGGCAGCCGAGGGTGAGGGGGCGCCTCAGGATGGAGCACATCCGGAACCGCCCCCTCACCCTCGCCCTTCGGGCTCGCTGCGGACCCGACAAGGGGTCCGCAGCCCTCTCCCCGCAGGCGGGGAGAGGAGAAACCCGCGCCTTCTACGGCGACGTGTGAACGCTTCAGCCCGCAGACGGGATAGGGTTCGGGTCTGCGGCCCGCCGGCCGCGCCGGTCCGGTGAACACCCTCCCGTCCTGGCCCTCTCCTCGTGGCAGCGACACGGGAGGGACAGCGCTGAGCTGCGCCGGCTTCGCTTGTCGCGCCGGGAGGCGCGTGGCATGGAAGGCCCGCGCCCTCACGAAGCCGCCTCGGCGCAAGGCAGGAACCGCGCCGTGTCCGTGCTCAGCCTGAAGCCCCGCGCCGGGGCCGACGACGTCGACGCCCTCATGCGGGAGATCGGCCGCAAGGCCCGGGCCGCCGCCCGCCGCATGGCGCTCGCGCCGGCGCAGGCCAAGGACGAGGGCCTGCGCGCCGCCGCCGCGGCGATCCGGGCCGCCGCCCCGGCCATCCTGGAGGCGAACGCGGCCGATCTGGCGGATGCGCGGGCCAAGGGCCTGCCCGCCGCCACCCTCGACCGGCTGGAGCTCAACCCCGCCCGCGTGGAGGCGATCGCCGCTGCCGTCGAGGCGATCGCCGGACTGCCCGACCCGGTCGGGCGTCAGCTCGCCGCCTTCGAGCGTCCCAACGGGCTCGCCATCGAGCGCATCTCCACGCCGCTCGGTGTCGTCGGCGTGATCTTCGAGAGCCGGCCGAACGTCACGGCGGATGCGGGCGCGCTCTGCCTCAAGGCCGGCAACGCCGCGGTGCTGCGGGCCGGCTCCGAGAGCCTGCGCAGCGCGTCCGCCATCGCCGGCGCCATGGCGAGCGGCCTGGCCGCGCACGGGCTGCCGGGCGACGCGATCCAGCTCGTCCCCACCCGCGACCGCGCGGCGGTCGGGGCCATGCTGTCGGGCCTCGACGGCTGCCTCGACGTGATCGTGCCGCGCGGCGGCAAGAGCCTCGTCGCCCGCGTGCAGAATGAGGCGAAGGTGCCGGTTTTCGCGCATCTCGAGGGCATCTGCCACGTCTTCGTCCACGCGCAGGCGGACCTCGCGATGGCCCGCACGATCCTGCGCAACAGCAAGCTGCGGCGCACCGGCGTGTGCGGGGCGGCCGAGACGCTGCTGGTCGATCGCGGCTGCGCCGCCTCGCACCTCGCGCCCCTCGTCACCGACCTCCTCGACGCCGGCTGCGCCGTGCGCGGCGACGCGGCAACCCAGGCGGTCGATCCGCGGGTGACGCCGGCGAGCGAGGCGGATTGGCGGACCGAGTACCTCGACGCGATCATCGCGGTGCGGGTGGTCGAGGACCTCGACGCCGCCATCGCCCATATCGAGGCCAACGGCTCCCACCACACCGACGCGATCGTCACGGACGACGCGGCCGTGGCCGAGCGTTTCCTCGCCGAGGTCGATTCGGCCATCGTCGTCCACAACGCCTCGACGCAGTTCGCCGACGGAGGCGAGTTCGGGTTCGGGGCCGAGATCGGGATCGCGACGGGGCGCATGCACGCCCGCGGCCCGGTCGGGGTCGAGCAGCTCACGACCTTCAAGTACCGCGTGCACGGGTCCGGGCAGATCCGGCCCTGACCCTCCGTGCCACCCCGGCTTCCGCCGAGCGCCCCGGGCCTGCGCGTCGGGCTCTACGGCGGCTCCTTCAACCCGGCCCATGCCGGCCACCTGCATGTGAGCCGGCTCGCCCTGCGGCGCCTCGCCCTCGACCGGGTGTGGTGGCTCGTCAGTCCCGGCAATCCCCTGAAGGACCGCAGGATCCTCGCCTCGCTCGCGGACCGAATGGCCGGGGCGGCCGCGATCGCCCGCGACCCGCGCGTCGCCGTGACGGGCTTCGAATCGGAGATCGGCGCCCGCTACACCCGCGAGAGCCTGGACTGGCTGCAGACGCGGCGGCCGGCCGTGCGCTTCGTCTGGATCATGGGCGCGGACAGCCTCGCGAGCTTCCACCGCTGGCAGGGCTGGCGCGAGATCGCTCGGCGCATGCCGATCGCGGTGATCGACCGGCCGGGCTTCACCCTCGCGGCGACGGCCTCGCCGGCCGCGCGGGCGCTGGCGCGCGAGCGCCTCGACGAGCGCGACGCCGCCCTCCTGGCGGACGCGGATCCGCCCGCCTGGGTCTTCCTGCACGGACCGCGCTCCGAGCTTTCCTCGACGGCCCTGCGCAACGCCACCGTGGCCGGAGGATCGTCTTCGACGGCGCACACGTATTGAAAGGCAGGGCCGTGGGCCCTTATCTTGAAGCAGCGGCGCCGCGTGGCGCGAACGACAGGGGTCGGCACTGAATCAACCTTCTACCCGCGAGGCTCGCATCGCCGAGCTTCCCGCCCGGCCCGAGGCGGCGGTGCCTCCGGCCGTGGCCCCGACGGCCGAGCTGCCTGCGGCGGATGCGCCCGCGGAGGGAGCGCTCCTGGGGATCGCCCGGCGCTGCCTCGAGGACATGAAGGCCGAGGACACGGTGGAGATCGACCTCGTCGGCAAGACCTCGATCGCCGACGCGATGATCATCACCTCCGGCCGTTCTCACCGGCACGTCGGCTCCATCGCCGAGAAGCTCGTGCAGGACCTCAAGCAGGCCGGGCACGGCAACGCCCGCATCGAGGGGATGCCGGCCTGCGACTGGGTGCTGATCGACGCCGGGGACCTGCTGGTGCACATCTTCCGGCCCGAGGTTCGGCACTTCTACAATCTGGAGAAGATGTGGGGCGCCGACCGGCCGGGCGAGCGCCTCGCCGGCTGATCCGGGAGGGGAGGGGGCCGTGCGCCTCGCCCTCGTGGCCGTGGGGCGGCTCAAGCGCGGCCCGGAGCGCGACCTCGTCGAGACCTACCGCGAGCGTGCCGACGCGATCGGCCGCGGGCTGGGTTTCGCGGCGATCCAGGTGACCGAACTGCCGGAGAGCCGCGCCCGCCGGGCGCCCGACCGCTGCGCCGAGGAGGCGGCTTCCATCCTGGAGGCGGTGCCGGCGGGGGCGGCGCTCGTGGTGATGGACGAGGGCGGCCGGGCCGTGACCAGCCTCGGCCTCTCCGAGCAGGTGGCCGCGTGGCGCGACGGCGGTCGGCCGGGTCTCGCGATCGTGATCGGCGGCGCCGACGGTCTCGGCGAGGCCGTGAGGCGCCGGGCCGACCTCGTCTTCGCCTTCGGCGCGGCGACGCTGCCGCACGGCCTGGTGCGCGTGTTAGTGCTTGAGCAACTATACCGCGTCATGACCATCCTGGCTGGCCATCCCTATCACCGCGGCGCCCCGTGATCCGCTACGCCCTCCTGGTCTCCCTGCTCGCCGCGGCCTCCGGCGCCGCCGCGCAGGAGCGGGCCTCCGCGAAGCCGGATCCGATCGAGCAGGCCCAGGCGGAGAAGGAGCAGAAGGCCGACAGCCTCAAGGCGCTCGAAGCGGCCCTGGCGCAGAGTGCCGAGTCCCGGGCGCGCCTGGAGAAGGAGGTCGAGAGCCTGAAGGGTGACCGCACCCGCCTCAACCAGGCGCTCCTCGACGGCACCCGCAAGGCCCAGGACTCCGAGGAGCGCATCGCGGGCCTCGAGGGTCGCCTCCAGACCATGGCGGCGAGCGAGGCCGCGATCCGCCGCTCCCTGCAGGCCCGCCGGGGCGTCATTGCCGAGGTGCTGGCGGCGCTCCAGCGCATGGGCCGCCGGCCGCCCCCCGCGGTGCTGGTCCAGCCCGAGGACGTGCTCAAGGCGATCCGCACCTCGATGCTGCTCGGCGCCGTGGTGCCCGAGCTGCAGGGCGAGGCCGAGACGCTCGCCGGGGACTTGGCGGAGCTGGAGCGCCTGCGCAGCCTCATCGCCGACGACCGCGAGAGCCTGCGCAAGGACCTCGCCGACTGGGCCGGCGAGCAGCAGCGCCTCAACGCCCTGATCGCGGCCCGCCAGACGCGCCTCGGGGAGGCCGAGACGGGGCTCGCGGGCGAGAAGGAGCGCGCCGCCGCCCTCGCCACCCAGGCGCGCAGCCTCAAGGACCTGGTCGACAGGCTCGACGGCGAGGTGTCGACCGCCCGCCGCGCCGCCGACGCGGAGAGCCGCGAGACCCGCGAGCGCTTCGCCGCCGCGGCCCTGCGCGACCCCGCCCGCCTCGCGCCGAAGCTGCCCTTCGCACAGGTGCGGGGCGCCGTGCCGCGGCCGGCGAGCGGCGAGGTGGTGAGGGCCTTCGGCGAGCCCGACGGCAACGGCGGAACGACGCGCGGCATTTCGCTCGCGACCCGCCCCCGCGCCATCGTGTCATCTCCGGCCGACGGCTGGGTCTCCTACGCGGGCCCGTTTCGGAGCTATGGACGTCTCTTGATCATCAACGCTGGCGACGGCTACTATCTGCTTCTGGCGGGCATGGGACAGATCAACGTGGAGGTCGGTCAGTTCGTGCTTGCCGGAGAGCCGGTCGCCGCGATGGGGGACCCGGGCCTGGCGCCTTCGGCGGGAGCCGGCGGGCGAAACGACCCCGTCCTGTACGTCGAGTTCAAGAAAGACGGTAGCTCCATCGACCCGGAGCCATGGTGGGCCAAGGCGGCAAGCGAGAAGGTTCGCGGATAATGCGCAAAGTATCCCTCGTCCTGTTTGGTGCGATTCTCGGCGCCGGGACCGCCACGGTGGCGACACAGACGCACTTCCTCTCCGGGACGAGCGCGGTGGCGGCGTCCGCCGAGACCTACCGCCAGCTCAGCCTGTTCGGTGACGTCTTCGAGAAGATCCGTACCGACTACGTCGAGAAGCCCGACGAGTCGAAGCTGATCGAAGCCGCCATCAACGGCATGCTGACCTCGCTGGACCCGCATTCGAGCTACATGGACTCGAAGAGCTTCCGCGACATGCAGGTGCAGACCCGCGGCGAGTTCGGCGGCCTGGGCATCGAGGTGACGATGGAGGACGGCCTCATCAAGGTCGTCACCCCGATCGACGACACGCCGGCCGCCCGCGCCGGGCTGCTCGCCAACGACGTCATCACGCAGATCGACAACGACCAGGTCCAGGGCCTGACCCTCAACCAGGCGGTCGAGAAGATGCGGGGTCCGGTCAACTCGCCGGTGAAGCTCAAGATCACCCGCAAGGAGGCCAAGGACCCGATCGAGGTCACCCTCAACCGCGACCTGATCCGCATCAAGCCGGTGCGGTCGCGGGTCGAGGGCGGCGACGTCGGCTACATCCGGCTGACCCAGTTCAACGAGCAGACCTTCGACGGGCTGAAGGCGGCGATCGACAAGATCTCGACCGACGTGCCCGGCGACAAGCTCAAGGGCTACATCCTCGACCTGCGCAACAACCCGGGCGGGCTGCTCGACCAGGCGGTGATGGTGTCCGACGCCTTCCTCGACCGGGGCGAGATCGTCTCGACCCGCGGCCGCAACCCCGACGAGACCCAGCGCTTCTCGGCCAAGGCCGGCGACCTCACCAAGGGCAAGCCCGTGGTGGTGCTGGTCAACGGCGGCTCGGCCTCGGCCTCGGAGATCGTAGCGGGCGCCCTGCAGGATCACAAGCGCGCGACGGTGCTCGGCACGCGCTCCTTCGGCAAGGGCTCGGTGCAGTCGATCATCCCGCTCGGCGGCAACGGCGCCCTGCGCCTGACCACCGCGCGCTACTACACGCCGTCGGGCCGCTCGATCCAGGCCAAGGGCATCGAGCCGGACCAGGAGGTCCTGCAGGAGGTGCCCGACGACCTGAAGGGGAAGGACGAGACCAAGGGCGAGGCCGGGCTGAAGGGCCACCTGAAGCAGAAGGACCAGGAGGAGCGCGGCGGGTCCTCGGCCTACGTTCCGCCGGACCCGGCCAAGGACAAGCAGCTCACCGCCGCGGTCGATTTCCTGCACGGCGTGCAGAAGGGCGCGGCGAACACCGCCAAGAGCGGCGTCCCGAACTAACGGCGTCCCGAACGAGCGGCGTCGCGGATCGGCGGTTGTTAAGACGGCCTTAACCATGCGGGCCCGCAATGGCGGTCAGGCGACCGTCGCTGCGGGCCTTTCTCGTTCCTGCGGCGCGGTGCCAAGGCCGGAAGCGACGCCGTGACCCTCGCGAACGACGCCCTCACCCGCCCGCTCGGGCTGCGGGACGAGACTCCCTCCCGCCTCGCGCGCTGGCGCGCGGCGCTTCCGCTGCGGCCGATCCTGATCGCCGCCGCCAGCGTGGCCGTCGCGGCCCTCGCGGCCGTCATCGCCCTGACCGAGGACCCCCTCGGCGGAGAGCCCTTCGCCGTGGCGACGATCACCCGTCGCGACCCCGTCCCGCTCCCGCCCGCCCCGTCCCGCCCGACCGAAGAGGCGAGCCGCACCGCCAGCGAGGTCGAGCGCGCCTCGGGGGTCGCCGTGCGGCGGCCGGACGGGAGCAGCGTGCCGGAGGCCGTGGTGATCCGCGTGCCCGAGCCCGCCGAGGTGCAGCTCGCCCCGGCGCCGGATCCGCGCCTGTCGGAGAAGGGCCGCTACGGCACGCTGCCGCGCCTCGGACCGGACGGCGCCCGCGCCCTCGACATCTACGCCCGCCCCGAGGCGCCGAGCCTGCGCAGCGGCGCCGCGCCCGCCGGCCGCATCGCGCTCGTGGTCACCGGCCTCGGCATCGGCCAGGCGGTGACGCAGGACGCCGTGACGCGGCTTCCCCCGGCGGTGACGCTCGCCTTCGCGCCCTACGGCACCGAGGTCGCGAGGGCGGCCGCGCGGGCCCGCGATCTGGGCCACGAGGTCATGGTCCAGGCCCCGATGGAGCCCTTCGACTATCCCGACAACGACCCGGGGCCGCAGACGCTGCTGGCCGCGGCCAAGCCGGCCGAGAACGCCGACCGTCTCGCCTTCGTGCTCTCCCGCGTGTCCGGGGCGGTGGCGGTGGTCAACTACATGGGGGCGCGGCTGACCTCGGAGGCCGGCGCGCTGGAGCCCGTGCTGCGCGAGATCGCCGGCCGCGGCCTCGGCTTCCTCGACGACGGCACCTCTCCCCGCTCCCTGGCGCTCGATGTGGGCCGCCGCGCCCGCACGCCGGTCGCTCGGGCCGACGTGGTGATCGACGCCGCGCCGCTGCCCGACGCGATCGACCGCGAACTCGCCCGCCTGGAGGAGACGGCGCGGCGCAAGGGCTTCGCGATGGGCTCCGCGATGGCGCTGCCGCTCACGGTGGATCGCATCGCCCGCTGGAGCCGCGATCTCGAGGCCCGGGGCATCCTGCTCGTCCCGGCCAGCCGGGCGCTGCGCACGCGGATCTGATCGCCGCGGACGCCTTGTCGTTCCGCCGCTTCTCTCGCACAACGGCGCCAGGATTCTCCCAACAGGCTCGAACCCGCGCGCAATGGCAGAGAACACGACCCGCCCGGCCGGACCGGCCCTGGCCGACCTCCCGTACCGGCCCTGCGTGGGCATCGCCCTGTTCAACCGGGACGGGCTCGTCTTCATCGGCCGCCGCCGCGGCGAGGAGGAGACCGCCGGAACCGTCGGCCACGCCTGGCAGATGCCGCAGGGCGGGATCGACGAGGGCGAGGCGCCGCACGAGGCGGCCCTGCGCGAACTCTACGAGGAGACCAATGTCGGGGCGGGATCGGTCCGGCTCCTCGGCGAGGCCCCGGGCTGGTACAGCTACGACCTCCCCTCGATCCTCGTCGGCAAGCCCTTCCGCGGGCGCTACCGGGGACAGACGCAGAAGTGGTTCGCCTTCGCCTTCGAGGGCGCGGAGAGCGAGATCGACATCCACCGTCCGGCGGGCGGCGCCCACAAGCCGGAATTCGACGCGTGGCGCTGGGAGCCTCTCGCCAACCTCCCGGACCTCATCATCCCATTCAAGCGCCCGGTCTACGAGCAGGTGATCGCCGCCTTCGCTCCCTTCGCGCGCGCCGCATGAGCCCGATCCCCGCCCCGGCCGTGACGGGCCCGGCGGCGCGGCGCCCGCTCCGTCGGATCGTGCCCGGCGGGCCCGCGGCAGCCTGACGTCATGCGCTGGTGGTGCCTGCTCCTCGGCCTCGTGCTGCTCTGGCTCGGCTACTCGCTCTCACCCTACCTGGCGCTCTACCGGCTGAGCGAGGCGGTCCGGACCAACGACCTCGCGGCGGTGACGCAGCGCGTGAACCTGCGCACCCTGAGGCTCTCGCTCAGCCGTCAGGCCACCGCCGCCGCGCTGGCGGCGATCGAGGACCGGCGGGATCTCGCGCCCCGCGACCGCCAGATGCTCACCGAAACGGTGGCGGGCCTCGTCGAGCCGGTGGTCGGCGCGCTTGTGACGCCCGAGGTGCTCGTCGACATCCTCGACGACGGCTGGCCGCAGCGGCTCGGCGTGGCGCGCCCGGAGGCCGCCGGGCCGGGGCCGGGGGGCAGCGACCGCGGGCTGTCCGGCCGTCGCCTGTCCGACCTCGTCGCCCTGGCGCGCACGGCCGAGATGCGCGGCTTTCGCGCGGTGGTCTTCAGCTTCCCGCCGGATCGACCGCGAGCGAGCCAGTACCGCCTGAGGTTGCGGCTGCGCGGGTTCACCTGGCGGGTCGTCGACCTCGAACTGCCGGCGGATCTGCGCGACCGGATCAGCCAGAAGCTCCTGCGCCTGAAGCTTCCGGGCTCCGCGGAGCCCGCCCGCTAGCCTCTCGTCACCGAGGGAGCCGGTCGCGGCCGTGGACCGGCGCCGCCGGGCCCCTTGATGGGGGTCTGGGCCGCCGCCATATTCAGGCGGCCGGCGGGTCCTCGCCGGACGTCCGAGCGCTGCATCCGCGGGCTCGCGCCTTCGAAGTGCCTGTCTGGAGAAGGGCTTCGTTCGTCCATGTCGCGTCCCTCGCCCTTCGGGCATCCGTTCCTCCTCGGCTTCGACGAGATCGAGCAGGCTCTCGACCGCGTCGCCAAGGCGGCTAATGACGGCTATCCCCCCTACAACATCGAGCGCGTGGCGCGGACCGAGCGACAGCCCGAGCGGCTGCGCATCACCCTGGCGGTGGCCGGGTTCACCCGCGACCAGCTCGACGTCACCCTGGAGGAGAGCCAGCTCATCGTCCGCGGCCGGCAGACCGAGGACAAGAGCCGCACCTTCCTGCATCGCGGCATCGCGGCGCGGCAATTCCAGAGAGCCTTCCTCCTCGCCGACGGCATGGAGGTGATGGGGGCCGACCTGTCGAACGGGCTGCTCTCGATCGACCTCGTCCGGCCCGAGCCCGAGCGCATCGTGCGACGGATCGACATCGCGACGCGCGACGCCGAGTGAGGATCCCCATATCCACCGCCGGCCGGGCCGCTGCGGGGTCCGGCCACCACCCGCTCTGCCACCCCTGAAGGAGGGCGAACCATGACCGACCTGCATCCGACCATCGACCCCGCCGCGCTCGCCTCCCTGGGCGAGGGCCACGTCGCCTACGTGCGCCCGATGAGCGCCGCCGAGGTCAAGCGCCTGTTCCCGCAGGCGCCCGACCTGTCGCCGGGGCTCAGCGTGTTCGCGCTGCTCTCCGCGAGCGGGGCGCCGATCCTGCTCACCGACAGCCGCGACGCCGCGATCGCCAATGCCTGGGCGCACGACCTGCAGGCCCTGAGCGTGCATTGACGCGAGGCCGCGGCCCTGCTCCCCCGAGGAGAGGGCCGTGGCGCTCCCGGCCGAGGCTCAGGCGATCGCCTCGACCGCGGCGGTCAGCCGGGCGAGGCTCGCCGGGTCGGACAGGCGGTGGTCGCCTTCCTTGATCAGGGTGAGCACCACGCCGCGCTCGGGCAGCGCCGCCACCAGCCGCAGGGCGTGGTCCCAGGGCACGTCCGGATCGGCCATGCCCTGCAGGATGTGCACCGGGCAGCCCGGATCGATCGGACCTCCGAGGAGCAGGTGCCGGCGGCCGTCCTCGATCAGCGCACGGGTGACCGGCGTCGGCTCGGGCGAATAGGCCGAATCGCGCAGCCACACGCCGTCGCGCGCGATGCGCTCGCGGATCGTCTCGGGGAAGCGCGACCACATCAGGGCCTCCGTGAAATCCGTCGCGGGCGCGATCAGCACGAGGCCCGAGGGCCGCAGGCGGGAGGCGGCGAGCAGCGCGATCCAGCCGCCCATCGAGGAGCCGACCAGGACCGGCCGCTCGGGCGCGAAGCGCGCCACCACCGCCTCGGCGTCGGCGAGCCAGTCGGAGATCGTGAAGTCGGCGAAATCGCCCTCCGATTCCCCGTGCCCGCCGTAATCGAAGCGCAGGAAGGCCCGTCCGCGCCGGGCCGCCCAGGCGTCGAGGGCCTCGGCCTTCGTGGCCCGCATGTCGGAGCGGAAGCCGCCGAGCCACACCACCGGCGGGCCGGCCCCCTCGCGCATCAGCGTGGCGATCCGGCGCGTGCGGCCGTCGCGGGTCACGGTGATCGGCGTGGCCGGGGTTTTCAACTGATCCATTGGGAGCGTGCCATCCAGGTCCGAGCGTTTACAGATCCGAAATGCGATCGGGAGAATGTCGAAGACATGCTCGGCGTG
Source organism: Methylobacterium sp. JK268 (assembly GCF_054052225.1). NCBI lineage: Bacteria > Pseudomonadati > Pseudomonadota > Alphaproteobacteria > Hyphomicrobiales > Methylobacteriaceae > Methylobacterium > Methylobacterium sp. JK268. The sequence goes on from NZ_JBSVZN010000002.1 coordinate 35,190, forward strand.
ACCGATTGTCTACACCAGGGAGCGCGGATGGGCGCAACGGCCGCACGCAGCGGTGCGGACGCGGCCGCGTCCCGTGCCAGGACCTGGAGCCTCATGCCGACGAGCCAGGCCTCTCCCTTTCCCGCCTCGGCGACCCATCCCCTCGCGGGCGAGACGGTCCTGCAGATCATCCCGGAGCTCGATGCCGGCGGCGCCGAGCGGACCACGGTCGACGTGGCGGCCGCCCTGGCGGCGGCGGGCGCGCGCGCGCTGGTGGCCACGGAGGGCGGACGCCTCGTCGGCGAGCTGCAGGCCAAGGGCGGCGTCTGGCTTCCCTTCCCGGCCCGCACCAAGAACCCCTTCGCGATGGCGGTGAACGTCGAGCGGCTGGCCCGGCTCTGCCGCCAGGAGGGCGTCGCCCTCATCCACGCCCGGTCCCGGGCGCCGGCCTGGGTGGCGCTCGGGGCGCGGCGGCGCCTGGGGCTGCCCCTCGTGACGACCTACCACGGCAGCTATTCCGGCCGCACGCCGGTCAAGCGCTTCTACAACTCCGTGATGGCCCGCGGCGACGCGGTCATCGCCAACTCGCACTACACGGCGGAGCTGATCCGCGCGGCCCACCCGCAGGCGGATCCCGCCCGGATGCGGGTGATCCACCGCGGCACCGACCTCGTCGCCTTCTCGGCCGGGCAGGTCGGGCCGGCCCGGGTCGAGGCCCTGCGCCGCGCCTGGGGCGTCGCGCCGCACGAGCGGGTGGTGCTCCTCGCCGCGCGCCTCACCGCCTGGAAGGGGCAGCGGGTGCTGATCGAGGCCGCGGCGGCGCTCCGCGCCCATGGAATGCGGGACTTCGCCGTGGTCCTGGCGGGCGACGCGCAGGGCCGCACCGCCTACGAGCGGGAGCTCGACGCGCTGATCGCGACCCACAACCTCGCCGGGATCGTCCGCCGGGTCGGGCATTGCGCGGACATGCCGGCGGCCTTCCGTGCTGCCTCCGCGGTGGCCGTGCCCTCGACCGCGCCGGAGGCCTTCGGCCGCGCCGCCGTGGAGGCGCAGGCGATCGGCACGCCGGTCGTGGTCTCGGATCTCGGCGCGGTGCGCGAGACCGTCCTGGCCCCGCCCGAGGTGGCGGCCGGCGAGCGCACCGGCTGGCGCGTGCCGGCCGGCGACGCGGGCGCGCTCGCGGAGGCCCTCGCCGAGATGCTCCAACTCGGCGCCAGCGCCCGCGAGTCGCTGGCGCGCCGGGCCCGCCGTCACGTCGAGAGCCACTTCTCGCTGGAGCGCATGACGGCCGATACGCTGGCGGTCTACGCGGCCCTGCTGGGCCGGCCGCATCCGGCCGCTTAACACTCCGTCGCCGCGGCGGCACCGCCCGCAAGTCGATGCAGGTCGATCAGGGCGGCGACGCCGCGCCGGCACGTGTGCGCTGGCACACGTGACAGCATGACCGGGGCGGTGCCGGCGCGAACAACGGGTCGCCGGCCGGCGAGAGCCGGGAATCTGTTCCCGAAACAACCGTTCGCAACCAAGTTCCCTTTCGGCGAGTTGACATCTGGCGCGGTTTAGCCAAGGTGCCGCAGTTCACACGAGTGTGTCCGCGCGGCTCTCCGCCACCGCCCCTGTGGCTCAGGGGCGGGCCGGGTCGCCGACAGCGGCATCAATCAGGAGATCACAGCCATTCGCAGACCTATGAGAGCCATGCCGGCCCCGCAGAAGGACGGGCCGCGCGCCAACCGGGACATCCGCGGCGTTCGGGAAGTTCAGCTCATCGACGACCAGGGGCAGAACCGCGGCGTCATGGCCTTCTTCGACGCGCTGCAGGTCGCCGAGGAGGCGGGCCTCGACCTCGTCGAGATCGCCCCGAACTCGGTGCCGCCCGTCTGCAAGCTGCTCGATTACGGCCGCTACCGCTTCAACGAGCAGAAGAAGCAGGCCGAGGCGCGCAAGCGGCAGAAGACGGTCGAGGTCAAGGAGATCAAGCTCCGGCCCGGCATCGACAAGCACGACTACGACGTCAAGATGAAGGCCGTGCAACGGTTCTTCGAGGAAGGCGACAAGGTCAAGGTGACGCTGCGGTTCCGCGGCCGCGAGATGGCGCACCAGGATCTCGGCCTGCGCCTGCTCGAGCGCGTGAAGGCGGAGACCCAGGAGGTCGCCAAGGTCGAGAGCGAGCCGCAGCTCGAAGGCCGCCAGATGATCATGATCCTCGCGCCGCGCTGACGCGCGGCCGCCCGGATCCCGCACCGGCCGACACCCGGGAGGTTCGCCTCGCCGGGCTTTCGGCGTTGGTGAGGCCGCCGCCCGCCCGGAATCGGCGCCCCGGCCTTGCCTTCCGGGCGAGGGCGTCCCAACAGGGAGGGGCCCGGGGCGATTCCGGTCGCGGCGGGCGCCCCGCGGAGGCCGGAAGATCGTGTTCGCCGACGAACTCAGACCCATGGAGACCGTGGCCGACCCGGATGTCGCGGTCGACCGCCTCGCCGCCCTGCACGCCTCCGCCACCGAGAGCCTAAAGGCGGCCCTGGCCCGGTTCCTGCGGGACGGAGTGCCCCCCGACCACGCGGAACGGCTGAGTTTCCGCTACCCCGAGCTGCGCCTGACCTACCGGCCGGACGGGCCGATGCCGCGGATCAAGCGGGCCACCGCGAAGTTCCAGGGGCCGGGCATCTACGCCACCACGGTGACGCAGCCCGCCCATTTCCGCGCCTACCTGCTGGAACAGCTCCGCCCGCTGGTGGCCGATTACGGCGCCACGATCGAGGTGGGTCTCAGCGCGCAGGAGATCCCCTATCCGTACGTGGTCGAGCCGGGGGCGGAACTCACCCGCGGCGAGCACACGTCGAGCGATCTCGCCCGCTCCTTCCCGACCCCGATGCTGTCGAGCGTCGGCGACGAGATCGCGGACGGGCTCTGGCTCGACAAGGGCGACGAGCCGCGCCCCCTCGCCCTGTTCGACGGACCCCGCGTCGACTATTCCCTGCGCCGCCTGGTCCACTACACGGGCGCGGATTGGCGGGCGATCCAGCCCTGGATCCTGCTCACGAACTATCACCGCTACGTGGACCAGTTCGTGCGCGTCGGGCTCAGGACCCTGGCGGAGAACCCCGAGCGCTACGAGCGCCTCGTCCTGCCGGGCGGCGTCGCGGTCTCGGCCGAGGAGGCCGGGGAGGCGCGGGCGGAGGCGCTGATCGCCGCCTCGCCCTGGCATCGTTTCCAGATGCCGGCCTACCACCTCGTCGCCCGCGACGGGCAGGGCACGACGCTCGTGAACATCGGCGTCGGCCCCTCCAACGCCAAAACCATCACCGACCACCTCGCGGTGCTGCGCCCCCATTGCTGGCTGATGGTCGGCCATTGCGGGGGATTGCGGCAGTCGCAGACCATCGGCGACTACGTGCTGGCCCACGGCTACCTGCGCCGCGACCGCATCCTCGACGAACTCGTGCCGCCGGACGTGCCGATCCCCGCGCTGGCCGAGGTGCAGGTGGCGCTCCAGGAGGCCGCCGCGTCGGTGACCGGCGAGCGGGCGGAATCCCTGAAGCGCCGGCTGCGCACGGGCACCGTCGTGACCTACGACGACCGCAACTGGGAACTGCGCTGGTCGCAGGAGCGGCGGCGGATCAACCTGTCGCGGGCGATCGGCGTCGACATGGAGAGCGGCACCATCGCGGCCCAGGGCTACCGGCTGCGGGTGCCCTACGGCACCCTGCTCTGCGTCTCCGACAAGCCCCTCCACGGCGAGATCAAGCTCCCGGGGGCGGCGAACGCCTTCTACGAGCGGGCGGTGGGCGAGCACCTGCTGATCGGGCTCGCGACCCTCGACGCCCTGCGCCGGGATCGCGGCGGGCTGCACTCGCGCAAGCTCAGGAGCTTCGACGAGCCGCCGTTCCGCTGAGCGGGTTGTCGGGGTCGTACGCATAGGCGAGGGTCTCGAAGCGCAGCGCCCTCGCGTCCACCATCAGGAGCCGCCCGACCAGCCCCTCGCCGAAGCCGGTGATCTCGCGGATCACTTCGAGCGCCATCAGCGAGCCCATCAGGCCGGCGAGCGCCCCGAGCACGCCGGCCTCCGCACAGGTCGGCACCGCACCGGCCGGCGGCGGTTCGGGGAACAGGCAGCGATAGGTCGGGTTCGGCCGCCCGTGGGGCCCGGTCTCGTGGGCGCGGATCGTGGTGAGCGAGCCGTCGAACTGCCCGAGCGCGGCGGTAACGAGGGGGCGCCCCGCCCGGTAGCAGGCATCCGACACGGTGTAGCGGGTGGCGAAGTTGTCGGAGCCGTCCGCCACGAGGTCGTAGCCGGCGACCAGGGCCTCGGCATTCGCGGCGGTGAGCCGGATCGCGTGCGGGACGACCGTCACGTGCGGGTTGAGGCGGGCGACCGCGTCGGCCGCGCTCTCGACCTTGGGCCGGCCGATATCGGGGGTGGCGTGGATCACCTGCCGCTGCAGGTTCGACAGCGAGACGGTGTCGTCGTCGACGATGCCGATCGTGCCGATCCCGGCCGCGGCGAGGTACTGAATCAGCGGCGCCCCGAGCCCGCCGGCTCCGATCACCAGCACCCGCGCCGCCTTCAGCCGCGCCTGGCCGGGCCCGCCGACGTCGCGCAGGACGATGTGGCGCGCGTAGCGCTCGATCTCGTCGGGGCTGAGGCTCACCATCGCTGTCGCTCCTGCGCCGACGCGACCCTCCCCCCTCTGCGGGGGAGGGTGCCCCGCGGAGCGGGGCGGGAGAGGGGAACCACGGCGCCGGACTTGGCTGAACCGCAGTGACGGGCGCCGGACTCAAGCAGCGTCGCGCCGGCCCCTCTCGGCGGGACTGCGTCCCGCTGCGCCTGCTCCGCAGGCCACCCTCCCCCGCAGAGGGGAAGGGGTCCCGCGTCTGATCCTGGCGGGTGGAGTACGCCCGAACGACCGCGCGCGAAACCCGCCGGTTTGCATCCCGCCCGTGCGGCGCTTAAGGGGCGGAGCACCGTCCCTCGCCTCCGGGATCGCCCGTGCCGCAGACGCCCTCGCCGCTCGCCCTGACGCAGGGCCTCATCCGCTGCCCCTCGGTGACGCCCGCCGAGGGCGGCGCGCTCGGCTACCTCGCGGATCTCCTGGGTGCGGCCGGTTTCGTGGTCGAGCGGCCGGTCTTCTCGGAGCCCGGAACGCCGGACGTGGAGAACCTCTACGCCCGCATCGGCACGGCCGGACCCTGCCTGCTGCTGGCTGGCCACACCGACGTGGTCCCGCCGGGCGACCCCTCCCTGTGGCGCCACGACCCGTTCGGCGGCGTCGTCGAGGGCGGGGAGGTGCATGGGCGCGGCGCGGTCGACATGAAGGGCGGGATTGCCTGCCTGACCGCCGCGGCGCTCGCCTTCCTGGCGGACCGCGGCCCGGATTTCGGCGGCTCCCTCGCCTTCCTGGTCACCGGCGACGAGGAGGGGCCGGCGGTGAACGGCACCGTCAAGCTCCTGGGGTGGGCGCGGGAGCGGGGCGAGCGGTTCGACCATTGCATCCTCGCCGAGCCGACCAACCCCGACGCGCTCGGCGACATGATCAAGATCGGTCGCCGCGGCTCGCTCAGCGCGGTGCTGACGGTCCAGGGCGTGCAGGGTCACGTCGCCTATCCGCACCGGGCCGAGAACCCGATCCCCGGGCTGATCCGTCTGGCGGGCGCGCTCCTCGCGGCGCCTCTCGACGAGGGCACGGCGCATTTCGACGCCTCGAACCTCGAATTCACCACGATCGACGTCGGCAACCCGGCGACGAACATCATCCCGGCCCAGGCGCGGGCGGTGTTCAACATCCGCTTCAACGATCTCTGGACGCCGCAGAGCCTGGAGGCCGAGCTGCGCCGCCGCCTCGACGGGGCGGCCGGCAACGCCGTGCGCTACCGGCTCGACGTGCAGCCGACCAACGCGGTCGCCTTCCTGACCCAGCCCGACGCCTTCGTGGATCTGGTCACGCAGGCGGTCGAGGCCGAGACCGGGCGGAGGCCCGCGCTCTCGACGACGGGGGGCACCTCCGACGCGCGCTTCATCAAGGAGGCCTGCCCCGTGATCGAGTTCGGCCTCGTTGGCCAGACCATGCATCAGGTGGACGAGCGGGCGGCGGTGGCGGATCTCGATCGGCTGACAGCGATCTTCCGGCGGGTGCTGGAGGCGTATTTTGCTGGTGCTGCTCGAACGCTCCCCACCTAACCCTCCCCCGCAGAGGGGGGAGGGTTCGCGGCGCGCGACACCGCTTCTCGATCGATCAGGGGTAATCCACGCCCGTCAGCGTCAGCCCCGCCGCCGGCGCCAGCGGGCCGCAGCGCGTCCGGTCGCGAGAATCGAGCACGGCCCGCACCCCCGCCGCATCGAGCCGCCCACACCCCGCCAGCATCAGCGTGCCGACCATCCCGCGCACCTGATGGTGCAGGAACGACCGCGCCGAGGTTGCCACCACGACCTCGTCGCCGCTGCGCGCCACGTCGAGCTGTTCCAGCGTCCGCACGGGGCTGTTCGCCTGGCACTCGGCGGCCCGGAAGGCCGAGAAGTCGTGCCGGCCGAGCAGGCCCTGTGCCGCCGCGTGCATCGCCTCCGCGTCGAGCGCCCAGGGCACGTGCCAGAGATAAGCCCGGCCGAGCGCCGGTGGGCTGCGCCGGTTGAGGATGCGGTAGCGGTAGTGGCGCTTGAGGGCCGAGTGGCGGGCGTCGAAATCCGGACCGACCCGCTCGGCGCTGACCACCGCGACCGGCTCGGGCCGCAGATGGGCGTTGGCCGCGTCCCGCACCGTGTCCGTCCGCCACTCCTTCGCGAGGTCGACATGCACGACCTGATGCGTGGCGTGCACGCCCGCATCCGTGCGGCCCGCGCAATGCACCCGCACCGGCGCGCCCGCGAAGCGTTCGATCGCCTCCTCCAGGGCCTGCTGCACGGACCGGTCGGCGGCCTGGCGCTGCCAGCCCGCGAATCCGCTGCCGTCGTATTCCACCACGAGCTTGTAGCGCGGCATCGGATCAGGCGAGCGGGGCGCCCGCCTCCAGGCGGCGGCCGCGCAGGAAATCGGCCGCCTCCATGGCGCCCTTGCCGGCCGGCTGTACCCGCAGCAGCCGCAGCGCTCCCTCGCCGCAAGCCACGAGGCCGGAGGCATCGAGGAGCGTGCCGGGCGCCCCCGACCCCTCGGCGCGCTGGGCGCGCAGCGCCTTCACCCGCTCCGGCCCGCGGCCGAGATCGGTGAGGAAGAAGGCGCCCGGGAAGGGAGACAGGCCGCGGATCCTGTCGTGGAGGCGCGCGGCCGGCTCCGCCCAGTCGAGCCTCGCCTCCTCGTTGGTGATCTTGTGGGCGTAGACGACGCCCTCCTCGGATTGCGGCGTGAAGCTCAAGGCTCCGCGCTCCAGGGCGCCGAGCGCCCGGTGCATCAGGTCGGCGCCGAGCGGCATCAGGCGGTCGTGGAGCTCGCCGGCGGTCATGTCGGGCGTGATCGCCGCGCGCTCCAGCATCGCCACCGGCCCGGTGTCGAGGCCGGTCTCCATCCGCATCACGGCGACGCCGGTCTCGGGGTCGCCCGCCATCACGGCCCGCTGGATCGGCGCCGCGCCGCGCCAGCGCGGCAGGATCGAGGCATGCAGGTTGAGGCAGCCGAGGGGCGGCGCGTCGAGGATCGCCGGCGGCAGGATCATCCCGTAGGCGACGACCACCGCCACGTCCGCCCCGTGCTCCCGGAAGCGCTCCGCGGCCTCCTGCGTGCGCAGGGTCGCGGGCGTCAGCACCGTCAGGCCGAAGCGCTCGGCGAGCGCCTGGACGGGCGAGGGCTTGAGCGCCATGCCGCGCCCGGCCGGGGCGGGCGCGCGGGTGTAGACCGCCACCACCTCGTGGCCGCCCCCGACGATCTCGGCGAGCGTCGGCACCGCGAAATCCGGGGTGCCCATGAAGACGACCTTGAGGGACATGGGCGGACCGTCAGGCCGCTTCCTGGCCGCGCTTGGCCGCCTTGGCGAACTTCTTCATCACCCGGTCGCGCTTCAGCTTCGAGATGTGGTCGATGAAGAGCACGCCGTTGAGGTGGTCGATCTCGTGCTGCAGGCAGGTGGCGAGGAGCCCGTCCGCCTCCTGCTCCACGGTCTCGCCGTCGAGCGTCCGGAACCGGACCCGCACCCGGTCGGGCCGCACGACCTCGGCGTAGTATTCGGGGATCGAGAGGCAGCCCTCCTCGTAGGAGCGGGTCTCCTCCGAGGTCCAGACGATCTCGGGATCGAGCAGGATGAGGGGGCTGCGCGTGTCCTTATCCTTCGAGGTGTCGACGGTGACGATGCGGGTCGGCTCGCCGACCTGGATCGCCGCAAGGCCGACGCCGGGCGCGTCGTACATCGTCTCCAGCATGTCCGCCGCGAGCTTGCGGACCTCGCCCGTGATCGTGCCAACCGGCTCGGAGGTCACGCGCAGGCGCGCGTCCGGAAGGATGACGAGGGGGCGGATGGTCATGATGGAGGTGGTACCGGATCGGGGCGCCGACGGGCGCCGCTCGTTGGCCCCGAGATAGGGATTCGCCCGCGCGGGGTCAAATCGCCGCGTCGCGCGTCAGAACGCCGTGCGCTGGCGGATCGCCGCCGAGAGCGTGCCCTCGTCGAGGTAGTCGAGCTCGCCCCCGACCGGCACGCCATGGGCGAGCTTCGTCACCTTGATCGGCAGGTGGCCGAGGAGTTCGGTGACGTAGTGGGCGGTGGTCTGCCCGTCGACCGTGGCGTTGAGCGCCAGGATGATCTCGCGCATCTCCGGCACGCTCGCCCGCTCCACGAGGCGGGAGAGGTTGAGGTTCTCGGGCCGGATGCCGTCGAGGGCCGAGAGCACGCCGCCGAGCACGTGGTAGCGGGCCGTCACCGCGCCCGAGCGCTCCAGCGCCCAGAGGTCGGAGACGTCCTCGACGACGACCAGCATCGAGGGGTCGCGGCTGGGGTCGCGGCAGATCGTGCAGGGGTCGGACGTGTCGACGTTGCCGCATTCGCGGCAGACGACGATGCGCTCCGCCGCCACCCGCATCGCCTCGGCGAGGGGGGCGAGCAGGGCCTCGCGCTTCTTGATGAGCTGCAGCGCCGCCCGACGCGCCGAGCGCGGCCCGAGGCCCGGCATGCGGGCCAGAAGCTGGATCAGGCGCTCGATCTCCGGACCGGCGACGGCTTGGGGCATGAGTGGGATGAGTCCTTGGAGAACGCGCCCGGCGCAGAGCCCTGCCCCCTCTGCGGGGGAGGGTGGCCTGCGGAGCAGGCCGGGAGAGGGGAACCACGCTTCAGGAAACGACTGAACCGTTCTGACGGGCGCGCCCTGAAGAAGCGTCGCGCCGGCCCCTCTCCCGGCTCGCTCCGCTCGCCACCCTCCCCCGCAGAGGGGGGAGGGTCGACATCCGCCCTAGAACGGCAGCTTCATGCCCGGCGGCAGCGGCAGGCCCTTGGTGAGTTCCTGCATCCGCTCCTGGGCGGCGCGCTCGCCCTTGGTGCGGGCGTCGTTCATCGCCGCGACGATCAGATCCTCCAGGATCTCCTTCTCGTCGGGAACGAGCAGCGAGGGGTCGAGCGTCACGCCCTTCACGAGCCCCTTGGCGGTCATCGTCACGGTGACAGCCCCGCCGCCCGCCGCGCCGGAGACCTCGACCGCGTCGAGTTCGGATTGCAGATCGGCCATCTTCTGCTGCATGGCCTGGGCCTGCTTCATCAGGCCCATGATGTCGCGCATGGCGTGTCCTCCGGCGGTCGCTCGCCGCCAATGTGGGGCGGATCGGCCGCCGGTGCTACGGGTCGGAATCCGGCTCCTCGGGGGGCGGCAGGGCCTCGGCTTCCGCCTCGGCCAGCTTCTCGCGCACGTCCACGATCTGGGCGCCGGGGAAGCGCCGCAGCACCTCCTGCACGAGGGGATGCGCGGCCGCGCCCTGGTGGCGGCTCTCCCGCGCCGCCTCGGCGCGGGCGGAGAGGGTCGCCTCGCCCGTCTCCCGCGAGAGGGCGACGACCCAGCGCCGGCCGGTCCAGAGATCGAGGGCCTTGGCGAGGTCGTTGGCGAGGCTCTGGCGTCCGCCCTCCGCCAGCCGGAACTCGACGCGGCCATCCTCGAAACGCACGAGGTGCACGTCCCGCTCGAGCGCGATCTTGAGGCCGATGTCGCGCTTCTCCTCCGCCAGCGCGACGATGTCCTCGAAGCGGCGCAGCCGCACGGCGGGCTCCGGCGCCGGGGCCGGGCGGGGTGCCGGAGCGGCCGCGGCCGGGGCAGCCGCCGCGGGTGCGGGTCTCGCCTCGGGCAGGGCGCGCAGGGCCGTGCTGCCCGCGGAGGGGGGCGACGGCGTGCGCGGAGCCGGCGGGACCGCGACGGCGCCGCTCTCGCGGACCTGCCGGAGGGCCTCGTCGGGCGTGGGCAGGTCGGCGGCGTAGATCAGGCGCACCAGCGCCATCTCGGCGGCGGCGAGTGGCCGGGGCGCCGTCTGAACCTCGGGCAGCGCCTTGAGCAGGATCTGCCAGGCGCGCGAGAGCGCCCGGACCGAGAGCCGGTCCGCGAAGTCGCTGCCGCGCACCCGCTCCGCCTCGGACAGCGCCGTGTCGGCCCGCGCCGTCTCCGGCGCCACCTTCAACCGGGTGACGAGGTGCGTGAAGGCCGCGAGGTCCTGGAGCACCACGGAGGGGTCGGCCCCCGCCTCGTACTGTCCGTGCAGCTCCGCGAAGGCGGCGGCCGCGTCGCCCCGTAGGGCTGCCTCGAACAGGTCGATGATCCGCGCCCGGTCGGCGAGGCCGAGCATGTCGCGCACGGTCTCGGCCGTGACCCGGCCTGCGCCGTGCGCGATCGCCTGGTCGAGGAGCGAGAGGGAATCGCGCACCGAGCCCTCGGCGGCCCGCGCGATGGCGGCGAGGGCCTCGGGCTCCACCGCGACGCTCTCCGCCGCGCAGATCCGCTGCAGGTGCGCGACCAGCGTGCCGGCCTCGACCCGGCGCAGGTCGAAGCGCTGGCAGCGCGACAGGATCGTCACCGGGACCTTTCGGATCTCGGTGGTAGCGAAGACGAACTTGGCGTGCGGGGGCGGCTCCTCCAGCGTCTTCAGGAAGGCGTTGAACGCCTTCTCGGAGAGCATGTGGACCTCGTCGACGATGTAGACCTTGTAGCGCGCGGAGACCGGCGCGTAGCGGATCCCGTCGATGATCTGGCGGACGTCGTCGATGCCGGTATGCGAGGCGGCGTCCATCTCCAGCACGTCGATGTGCCGGGATTCCATGATCGCCGCGCAGTGCAGGCCGAGCCCCGGCATGCGGATGGTCGGGCCGGCTTTGGGGTCGTCGGACAGGGCGTAGTTCAGGCCGCGGGCCAGGATCCGGGCGGTGGTGGTCTTGCCGACGCCGCGCACCCCCGTGAGCATCCAGGCCTGCGGGATGCGGCCCGCCTCGAAGGCGTTCGCCAGCGTGCGCACCATGGCGCCCTGGCCGATCAGGTCGTCGAAGGTCTGGGGGCGGTACTTGCGCGCCAGCACCCGGTAGGGCGTCCCGGCCGCCGCCGGGGCGGGGGAGAAACCCGGGAATCCCGGCTCGACGGTCGAGGGCGTGCCGGTGGTCTCGTCCATGCGCCGCGGTCGCGGAGGGCGGCGGAGGCTCGCCGAGCCCCGCGCGCGCTCTCGGTGGAGAAGGGTGGGAGGCTGGACGAGAACCCGCTCGTTCTCGTTAGGGCTGCTTCCTTCCGGACCTGACCCGGTTGGCGAGTGAAACGTCCCCCGCCAACCTCCCGGCGCCTATATGAGCGGCCGACGGCGGAAACGCAAGCGCGGGACCGCCGCGCTTGCCGCGTGTGGAGACACCCATGAAGCACCGCCTCGCCCTCGCCGCGCTCCTCGGCCTCCTCGCCGGAACGGCCTCCGCCGCCGAGACCTACGGGCCCGAGCTGGAAGGCTTCTCCTACCCGCACGCGGTGCACCGCCACGCCTTCACCTCGCAGGGCCAGAGCCTCGCCATGGCCTACATGGACGTGGCGCCGGGCACGCCGAACGGGCGCACGGTCGTGCTGCTCCACGGCAAGAATTTCTGCGCCGCCACCTGGGAGCGCACCATCGCGGTGCTGAGCGAGGCCGGCTACCGGGTGATCGCCCCCGACCAGATCGGCTTCTGCAAGTCCACCAAGCCCGCCGCCTACCAGTTCAGCTTCGACCAGCTCGCCACCAACACCAAGGGCCTGCTCGACGCGCTCGGCATCGCCAAGGCGACGATCATCGGCCACTCGATGGGCGGCATGCTCTCGGCCCGCTACGCCCTGATGTTCCCCGACGCGGTCGAGCAGCTCGTCATGGTCGACCCGCTCGGCCTGGAGGACTGGCAGCAGAAGGGCGTGCCCTACGCGACGATCGACGCCCTCTACGCCCAGGAACACAAGACCACTTTCGAGAGCATCAAGGCCTATCAGCTCAAATACTACTACGACGGCCAGTGGAAACCGGATTACGACCGCTGGGTCCAGATGCAGGCAGGCCTCTATGCGGGTCCGGGCGGCGACAGGGTGGCGTGGAACCAGGCGCAGCTCTCGGACATGATCTTCACGCAGCCGGTGGTGCACGAGTTCGAGCATCTCCGCGTGCCGACCGTGCTGATGGTCGGGGACAAGGACCGGACCGCGCCGGGAGCGAACCGCGCGGCGCCGGACCTTGCCGCGAGCCTCGGCCGCTACGACCGGCTCGGGCCGGCGGTGGCGCAGCGGATCATGACCGGAACGCTCGTGGCCTTCCCGGATCTCGGCCACGCACCCCAGGTCCAGGACCCGGATCGCTTCCACGCGGCGCTGCTGAAGGCGCTCGCGGGACGGTGAGGGAGCGGTTCCTTCAGTGAACTCTCCCTCCCCACCCTTTTCCGGGGGCATGCAGCGTCAGCGGAATGCAACCCGGAAACCAGCGCAGGACTGCGCGAAGCGGCTGCTTCTCAGCAACGCTGCTGGCATGCGGAGCCGCTTCGCGGCGATTCATCATCTGATTTCCGGATCTCCTTCCGCTGACGCTCCAGTCGTCCGGAAAAGGGGAGGAGGTGGGGCGGTCGGGTGGCACTGGCCTGCCAAGCCCAGTGACTCGTGCCGCGCTCTTCCCCTCTCACCCGTGGTGGCCGATTCCTGGGGCGCGGGTTCGGTGTCGGGAGCAGCGATGCCCCCGGAGCCGCACGGGGCGCCAGCTAAACGGCAGCCGAACGCGCGCCTCACGCCCGGTTCAACGGCGGCGCGCGAGAGTGCGGGCATCGGCAGCCCCCCGGCAGCCCCGGAGTTCCGCTCCCCATGTTGCGCTCCCTCCGCCTCGGCGCGCTCGCCGCGCTGGTCCTCGTCGCCGGCCCGGCGCTTGCCGCCGATCTCGACGAGCCGCCGCCCGGACCTCGCTTCGGCTGGGCCCCGCCCCCGCCTCCCCCGCACGCCTTCCGTCCCGACGAGGGCTGCCGGGTCTTCGTGAAGCGGCGCTACGGCCCGGGCGGCGAGGAATATGTGCGCCGCGTGCGCGTCTGCGACGAGGGGCCGGGCTTCGACGGCCCGCCCCGCTGGCACCGCCACAGCCACTGGCAGCCGGACGGCGACGGGCCGCCGCCGCCCGATCGGTTCGGCCCGCCACCCCCGCCCCCTCCGCCCCCGCCGCAGCCCCGCGAGGTGCCGGAGCGCTGGTAGAAGGGTTGCGCGCGGGGCCGCCGGCCCCGATCTCTGCCGTGACCCGATGCATGGATCGCCCCACCCGCGCCGCGCCGGCGGCGCCGAAGCGCCCCGCGACGCGCTCGCGGGGACGGTGGAGCGCGTCACCTTCCACTCCGCCGAAACAGGGTTCTGCGTCCTCAAGGTCAAGGCACGGGGCAGGCGCGACCTCGTGCCCGTGGTCGGCCACGCTCCCGCGGTGGCCGCCGGCGAGTGGATCACCGCGACGGGCGCCTGGGTCAGCGACCGGCAGCACGGGCTGCAGTTCCGCGCCGACACCCTCGCCTGCACGCCGCCCACCGGCGCGGAGGGGATCGAGCGCTACCTCGCCTCGGGCCAGATGCGGGGCATCGGCCCGGAGATGGCCAAGCGCCTCGTGCAGGCCTTCGGCACCGACACCTTCGCGGTGATCGAGGCGCAGCCGGAGCGCCTGACCGAGGTGGCCGGGATCGGCCCGACCCGGGCCGCGCGCCTCGTCGCCGCCTGGGCCGAGCACCGGGTCGTGCGCGAGATCATGATCTTCCTGCACGCCCACGGCGTCGGCACCGCGCGGGCGGTGCGGATCTACAAGACCTACGGCGCCGACTCCGTGGCGGTGATGACGGAGGATCCCTACCGCCTCGCCCGGGACGTGCGCGGCATCGGCTTCCGCACGGCGGACGCCATCGCGACCAAGCTCGGCCTGCCGCCGACCGCGCCCGCGCGCCTGCGCGCCGGCCTCGCCTATGCGCTCCAGGCCGCGATGGACGACGGCCACTGCGCACTGCCGGTGACCGCCCTCGTCGCCCGCGCGGCGGACCTGCTCGGCGTCGATCCGTCCCTCACCCGTACCGCCCTGGTGGAGTCGCTGGACGGCGATGCCCTGGTGGCGGACACGATCGGGGGCGAGACCCACGTCTTCCTGCGCGGCCTCCACGCGGCCGAGCGGGCGATCGCCGAGCGGCTCGCCGCCCTCGACGCGGCGCCGCTGCCCTGGGGCGAGATCGCGGTCGACCCCGCGCTCGCGGCCGTCGAGGCCGAGACGGGACGCAACCTCTCTCCCTCGCAGCGGGAGGCGGCCCGCACGGTGCTGGCCGCCAAGGTCGCGGTGATCACCGGGGGGCCGGGCGTCGGCAAGACCAGCACCCTCGACGCCCTGCTGCGCGTGCTCGCCGGCGTCGACGCGGAGGTGCTGCTCGCCGCGCCCACCGGGCGCGCGGCCAAGCGCATGAGCGAGCAGACCGGGCGCCCGGCCAAGACGCTGCACCGGCTGCTGGAGGTCGACCCGGCCAAGGGCGGGTTCCAGCGCAACGAGGGCCACCCGATCCGCTGCGACCTCCTCGTCGTCGACGAGGCCTCGATGATCGACGTGCCGCTGATGAACGCGCTCACCCGGGCGCTGCCGCGCCACGCCGCCCTCTGGCTCGTCGGCGATGTCGACCAGCTGCCCTCGGTGGGGCCCGGGCAGGTGCTCGCCGACGTGATCGCCTCGGGACGAGTGGCGGTGGCGCGGCTCACGGAAGTGTTCCGGCAGGCCGCCGAGAGCCGGATCATCGTCAACGCGCACCGCATCAAGGCCGGGCGGATGCCGGAGGGCAGCCCGGACCCGTCGGGCGACTTCTTCGTGGTCGCGATCGACGATCCCGAGATCGGGGCCGACCGCCTCGTCGAGATCGTGACGAAGCGCATCCCCCGCCGCTTCGGCCTCGACCCGGTCCGCGACGTGCAGGTGCTCTGCCCGATGACCCGCGGCGCGCTGGGCAGCCGCCACCTCAACCACGCCCTCCAGGCGGTGCTGAACCCGAACCCGCCGCAGGCGGTAGAGCGCTTCGGCTGGCGCTTCGCGCCCGGGGACCGGGTGATGGTGGTGCAGAACGACTACGACCGTGACGTCTTCAACGGCGATCTCGGGGTGGTGGCGCGGATCGACGCCGAGGCGGAGACGCTGATCGGGAGCTTCGACGGGCGCGAGGTGGCCTGGCCCTTCGACGAACTCGACGCGTTGAGTCCAGCCTACGCGATCACCATCCACAAGGCGCAGGGCTCGGAATACCCGGCGGTGGTGATCCCGGTGGTGCTCCAGCACTACACGATGCTCGCCCGCAACCTGCTCTACACGGGCGTGACCCGCGGCAAGCGGCTCGTCGTGCTGGTGGCGCAGACGCGCGCGGTGGCGATCGCGGTGCGGGGCGGGTCGATGAGGCCGCGCTTCACGAAGTTGCGGGAGTGGTTGGGCGGAGTGGATTGATGAGTGTGGCGTTGCGGCTCGATTACCGAAAGGTGCAATCGAGATGCCGCGCGTTTAACCCTCCCCCGCGGAGGCTACCGTGTGCACAGCTCTCTGTAGCCAGTTCATCGGCTGGGCGGGGCTGGAAGGCACAACACCCCTCATGCTGAGGTGCTGCGTAGCAGCCTCGAAGCACCCCTGATCATAGATCCAACACAAGACCTGCTTGGAAAGACTGTTCCGGGGTGCTTCGAGGCTCCCTGCGGTCGCACCTCAGCATGAGGGGTTGGATTTGTTGCAATATGTCGGGTTTGACACTGCGGATCACCGTCGCGCGGTTGAATGACATCTGCCAGTCATCAGCTTAATTGGCGTCGGTTGAGCCGTCCGAGGCTACGCAGGCCCTGGAGGGTTCGGAGCGGACCCTGCATCGTCTCGCAAATCCCTTCTAACCCGATCAGAACCCCTTCTTCACCTCGGCCAGCGCCCGCGTCATGCCCTCTGCGATGGTCTCGCGCTCGGGCGGCGAGGCGTCGCGGGCGACGAGCACCCGCTGGC
This sequence comes from Methylobacterium sp. JK268, assembly GCF_054052225.1. Classification (NCBI taxonomy): domain Bacteria; kingdom Pseudomonadati; phylum Pseudomonadota; class Alphaproteobacteria; order Hyphomicrobiales; family Methylobacteriaceae; genus Methylobacterium; species Methylobacterium sp. JK268. The sequence continues at coordinate 51,557 of NZ_JBSVZN010000002.1, forward strand.
CGCGCGACACGATCGCCAGGGCCTGCAGCCCGTACTCGTCGTCCTCCACTTTGTGGAGTCGGCTCCACAGGGGGTTGAAGCGCCACTCGGCCCGCTCGCCGCGGTGGCTCACCCGGGCGAGGAAGATCTCGATCGGGCTGATCATCACCTGCTCGAAGGAGCGCCCGCGCCGCAGGCTGACGCTGAGCGCGAGCCAGAGGGCCAGCATGTCGAGGCCGAAGAAGCCGGCGATCGGCCAGAACCCCTGCCGGAGGAAGACGAGGCTCGTCGCCAGCGAGACGAGGCAGCACCCCCCCATCACCACCTGGAAGCCGGTGCGGCCCAGCGAGCAGTGCGGCCGGATCACCGCGGAGAAGACCGGCCGCTCGACGGCGTCCGGGTCACGCCCGTAGGGATGGCGCGTCGGCGGCCCTTCCTGTGCCTTGTCCGTCTCCATGACCTGAATATAAGGCGGCTATGACGCGACGAAAGCCGGGCGCTCCCTCAAAAGTGAAGGTGAAGGCGGGAGCGGTCCTGGTGGCGCCGCTCACCGCCCCGGCGCGCCCGCAGGTGCCGGAACCGGTCGACGCGGAGACGCTGCGCGAGATCTTCGCGCGCCTGAGCGCCGCGAATCCGGAGCCGCGCTCCGACCTCGACTACATTAACCCCTTCACGCTGCTGGTGGCGGTGGTCCTCTCCGCGCAGGCGACCGACAAGAGCGTCAACCTCGCCACCCGCGACCTCTTCGCCAAGGCCGACCATCCGGCCGCCATGCTGGCCCTCGGCGAGGCCGTGGTGCGCGACCACATCCGCACCATCGGGCTGTTCAACACCAAGGCGAAGAACGTCGTCGCGCTCTGCGCGATCCTGGTGGAGCGGCACGGGGGCGAGGTGCCCCGTCGGCGCGAGGAGCTGGAGGTGTTGCCGGGCGTCGGGCGCAAGACCGCGAGCGTGGTGCTCAACGTGGCCTTCGGCGAGCCGACCATCGCCGTCGACACCCACATCTTCCGGGTCTCGAACCGCATCCCGCTCGCGCTGGGCTCCACGACCGACAAGGTGCAGGAGGGGCTGGAGGCGATCGTGCCCGAGCCCTACCGGCTCAACGCCCATCACTGGCTCATCCTGCACGGGCGCTACACCTGCAAGGCGAGGAAGCCCGAGTGCTGGCGCTGTGTGATCGCGGATCTGTGCCGCTATCCGGAGAAGACGGCGGCGCCGGGGGCGTGAGGGGGCACGGTCAACCCTCCCCCTCTGCGGGCTGCCGCGCGCACACAACTATGGTGCCGACTCATCAACTGGGCGGATCTGGAAAGCGAGACACCTCTCATGCTGATGTGCGACCGAAGGGAGCCTCGAAGCACCCCAGACCATGGATCCAAGAGAGAGTTTGTTTGGACAAACTGTTCCGGGGTGCTTAGAGGCTGCTACGCAGCACCTCAGCATGAGGAGCTGAACTTGCCGCCATCAGCTGGGTTTGATGCTGTGGCTCACGACCGCCGGGCTGGATGAATTCTGCCAGTCTTCCGCTTCATCGACGTCGGTTAAGCCTTGCTATGCCGTGTGCACACGGCAGCCTCTACGGGGGAGGGTTCTCCCGCTCCCGCCCCTCACTCCCGCGCCAGCATCGCCCGCCCGATCGCGAAGACCCGCCCATCGCCCAGGAGATGCGCGGTCAGACCCCCCGGAAACAGCGTGTCGAAGGCGGCGCTGCGCACGTTGAGGCCGCCCGTATAGGCGCCGAAGGCCGGCATCACCACGCGGTGCCCGTCGGCGACGAAGCAGCGGCGGCGCACCGCGCGCCCCCGCATCGCGACCTTCCCCACCGGGTGCAGGTGGCCCGCGATCTCGCCGGGCGCCGCGCCCACCATCGGCTCGTGGCGCAGCCGCAGGCCCCCGATCGCCAACTCGTCGGCGAAGCGCCCGCCGATCCCATCCTGCACGGCGCGGTCGTGGTTGCCGTTGATCCAAACCCAGTCGCGCCCCTCCTGCAGGGCGACGATGAGCGCGTGGTCGCCCGGATCCATGCGGCCGGGCCCGCCCGCATCGTGGAAGGAATCCCCCAGCGCCACCACGCGGGCCGGGTCGAACCGCGCCACCACCTCGTGCAGGCAGGCCAGCGTCTCGCGGGTGTCGTAGGGCGGCAGGAACTGGCCCGACCGGGCCGCGAAGGAGGAGCCCTTCTCCAGGTGGAGGTCCGACACCACGAGGGTGCGGTGGGCGTCGAGCCAGAGGGCGCCGCTCAGATCGAGGGTGAGGGCTTCGCCGGCGAGGAGGAGGGTGGGGGTCTTCGTGGTCTTCTCGAGCTTCAGGGCCGGCGTCACGGTCTCTCGTCCTTGGAGCCGGGGCCGGGCTCGGTTGTGGTCAGGACAGCGCCTCGTCGAGCAGCGCCGCCTCGGCTTCGGCCAGAATCTCGTCGGCCCCCTCCCCGTAGACCCGCTCCCGCCCGATCTCGAGCATCACGTTCACGGAGAGGGGCGAGACGCGGTCGAGCGCCTTGTGGATGATTCGCCCCTGGATGCGCGACAGCATCATGCCGAGGCGGCGCACGTCGAGGAGTCCGGTTGCCGCATCCTGGCGGGCGGCGCGCAGCAGCAGATGGTCGGGCTCGTGCTTGCGCAGCACGTCGTAGATCAGGTCGGTCGACATCGTGACCTGCCGCCCGGTCTTGCGCAGGCCCGGATGGTGGCGCTCGATCAGTCCGGCGATGACCGCGCATTGGCGGAAGGTGCGCTTCATCATGGCCGATTCATCCAGCCACGCTTCGAGGTCGTCGCCGAGCATGTCCTGCGCGAACAGGTCGTCGAGGAAGCCCGGCTCGCGGCCGATCCGCTCGGCGACATCGCGGCTGCCGAAGATCGCCAGCCCGTAATCGTTCGCCGCGAAGCCGAGCGGCCGCAGGCCCGCCCGCTCCAGACGGCGGGTCAGCAGCATGCCGAGCGTCTGGTGGGCGAGGCGGCCCTCGAAGGCGAAGCAGGTCAGGTAGTGGCGGTTGCCGCGCGGAAAGGTCTCGACCAGCAGGTCGCGCGGGCCCGGCAGGATCGAGCGGCGCCGCTGCTGGAGCAGGTAGTCGGCCACCTGCGCGGGCAGACGGTCCCACTCGAACGGGTCGGCGATGAGCTGGCGGACCCGGGCGGCCAGGAAGGTCGAGAGCGGGAATTTCGAGCCCGCGTAGCTCGGGATCGCCGGGTCGGAGCCCGGGGCACCCCGCGTCACCAGGGCCTCGTCCTCGTGCAGGCCCTCGAAGCGCAGGATCTCGCCCGCGAACAGGAAGGTGTCGCCGACCGTGAGCGTCTCGGCGAAGTCCTCCTCGATCTCACCGAGAACCCGCCCGCCCTTGGGCAGGATCGTCCCTGGCTTGCCGCGCACGCCGCGGGCGAGCCGCACCTTGACGTGCGTCGCCTCGATGATCGTGCCGACATTCATCCGGTATTGTTGCGCCGTGCGGGCGTCCCGCACCCGCCACAGCCCGTCCGGGCCGCGCAGGATCTTGGCGAAGCGTTCGTAGGCCCGCAGCGCGTAGCCGCCGGTCGCCACGAAATCGACGGCCTGCTCGAAGTCCTCGTAGGCGACGCCCGCATAGGGCGCGGCCGAGCGCACCTCCTCGTAGAGATTCTCGAGCGAGAAGCCCCCCGCGCAGGCCATGCCGAGCACGTGCTGGGCGAGCACATCGGGCGCGCCGACCCGAGGGTCCGGCGTGTCCTGCGCCGCCTCCTCGACGGCATCGAGGGCGGCGCGGCATTCCAGGATCTCGAAGCGGTTCGCTGGCACGAGGTAGGCCCGGGAGGGCTCGTCCATGCGGTGATTGGCGCGCCCGATCCGCTGCATGATCCGGCTCGCGCCCTTCGGCGCGCCCACATTCACCACGAGGTCGACGTCGCCCCAGTCGATGCCGAGGTCGAGGGTGGCGGTGCAGACGACCGCGCGCAGGCGGCCCTCCGCCATCGCCGCCTCGACCCGGCGGCGCTGCGTGGCGTCCAGCGAGCCGTGGTGGAGGGCGATCGGCAGCGAATCCTCGTTGAGCTTCCAGAGCTCCTGGAACGTGTACTCGGCCTGGAGCCGGGTGTTGACGAAGACGAGCACCATCCGATGCTGCCGGATCAGGTCGTAGATCGCCGGCATCGCCTGCCAGGCGGTGTGGCCCGCGAGCGGCAGGGCGCGGGTCGCCTCCAGCAGGCGCAGGTCCGGCTTGGCGCCGCCCGCGACCGTGATCAGATCGGCCAGGCGCGGCTCCGGCGCCTGCGGGACGAGGTAGCGCTGCAGCGCCTCCGGCTCGCGCACGGTCGCCGAGAGGCCGGTGGCCGCGAGGCCGGGCGCGAGGCGGTGCAGGCGGGCGAGGCCGAGCGCCAGCAGGTCGCCGCGCTTCGAGGTGACGAGGGCGTGCAACTCGTCGAGGACGACCCGCTTCAGGCCGGAGAAGAGCGTCTCCGCTTCGCGGTGGGCGATCAGCAGGGCGAGCTGCTCCGGCGTGGTGAGGAGGATGTCGGGCGGACGCTCGATCTGGCGCGCGCGCTTGTGGGCGGGCGTGTCGCCGGTGCGGGTCTCGATGCGCACCGGCAGCCCGATCCCGGCGACCGGCGCTTCGAGGTTGCGAGCGATGTCGACCGCGAGCGCCTTCAGGGGCGAGATGTAGAGGGTGTGGAGACCGCTCTTCCTGGTGGCCGGCCGGTCGGCGAGATCGATCAGGGTCGGCAGGAAGCCGGCGAGCGTCTTGCCGGCGCCGGTCGGCGCGACCAGGAGGGCGGAGCGCCCGGCGCGGGCGGCGGCGAGGAGCGCGAGCTGGTGCGGGCGGGGCTCCCAGCCGCGGGAGGCGAACCAGGCGCGGAAGGCGGGGGGGAGGGCCGGCCCGTTCTGCGGCTTAGCGGATTCAGCGTCCGGGACGTGCGCATGCCCTCTCCCCGCGTCTCGTTGGGTATCAGTGGGAGTGTGCTGGACGGCCACAGGAAGACCGCTCCGCTCCCCACCTTCCCCCGCAGAGGAGGAAGGGTTCGCGTGGCGCTTTCCGCGCTTCGTCCGGCCGCCCGCTTCCCCGTCGCTCACCCCCGCCCGCTCTCCAGCATCCGGGAGACGACCCGGGCGGTGAAGTCCACCATCGGCACGATGCGGGCGTAGTTGAGCCGGGTCGGGCCGATCACCCCGACGACGCCGACGATCTTCTGGCGGCCGTCCCGGAACGGCGCGGCGATCATCGAGGAGCCGGAGAGCGAGAACAGCTTGTTCTCCGACCCGATGAAGATGCGCACGCCCTCGCCGCCCTCCGCCCGGGTGAGGAGGTCGATGACGTCCTTCTGGCTCTCCAGGTCGCTGAACAGCAGGCGGATCCGCTCCAGGTCCTCGGCGGCGCGCAGGTCCTCCAGGAGGTTGGCCTGGCCCCGCACGATGAGCTGACGCTCCTCCGAGGGGCCGACCGTGCGGGCGAGGCCCGCCTCGACCAAGCGCTCGGTGAGCGCGTCGAGATCGCGCTTCATCGCCTCGCGCCGGGTCTCGATCTCGGCCCGGACCTCGCCGAGGGTGCGGCCGCGGATGCGGGCGTTGAGGAAGTTCGACGCCTCCTGCAGCGCCCCGGCCGGCAGCCCCGGCGGGAGGTCGACGAGGCGGTTCTCGACCGAGCCGTCCTCGGAGACGAGCACCACCAGCGCCCGGCCGGGATCGAGCCGAACGAACTCGATGTGGCGGAGATTCGCGTTCTGCTTCGTCGTCACCACCACGCCGGCCCCACGGGACATGCCCGAGAGCATCACGGTGGCCTCGGTCAGCGCGCTCTCGAAGGTGTGGCGGGAGGCGGCGGCGCGCATCTGCGCCTCGATCCGGCCCTGCTCGTCCTGGCCGACATCGCCGAGTTCGAGCAGGGCGTCCACGAAGAAGCGCAGGCCGAGTTCCGTCGGCAGCCGGCCCGCGCTGGTATGGGGGGCGTAGATCAGGCCGGCCTGTTCCAGGTCCGACATGACGTTGCGGACCGAGGCCGGCGACAGCGCCATCGGGAGGATCCGGGCGAGGTTGCGCGAGCCGACCGGCTCGCCATTCGCCAGGTAGCTCTCGACGATCTGCCGGAAGATCTCGCGCGAGCGCTCGTTCAACTCGGCGAGACTGCGGGCTTGGCCCGGCCCGGCGGGCAGGGGAGGGAGGTCGCGCGTGTTCATCAACAGCTTGGCGTGCAAGGACACTCAATGTGAGGTGCACGCGCGGCGTGCGCAAGCGCACGCGAAGCCGCGCCCTGGCGCCCGGTGGTCGGGCGGGCTGCCGCTGCCGTCCGTCGCCGTTCGTCCGGGCGCTCGCAGCCTGCGCGTGAGAGCCCGGCACTCCGCCGGGCGATCGACCTGGAGGCTCCCATGCAGATCGTCCGAATCGCCGCTCGCGGACGCGCCGTGGCCGGCGCACAGGCCGCGCCCTCCACGCCCGCTCCCGTCCGCGGCGGAGGCCGGCATCCTGCACGCACAGAACACAGACGGCCGCCACCACGGCTGGGGTCATCGCCGCCAGTGGCGCCACCACCACCGCCATCGAGGCTGTCGATGGGCGGGCCCGGCGGCGGAGTCACCGGACTGATCGCCCCTCGGCCGAGCGCTTGCCGGACCGCACGCCACCGCCTAAGAGCGCGGGCCTGTGACGGTCCCGAGGAGAGCCCGATGCGTCCATCCAAGCGTGCGCCCGACGAGTTGCGAAAGGTCACGCTGGAGAAGGGTGTGGCCCGCTACGCGGAGGGCTCCTGCCTCGTCACCTTCGGCGAGACCCGGGTCCTCTGCACGGCCTCGCTGGAGGAACGCGGGCCGTCCTGGCTGCGGGGCTCGGGCAAGGGCTGGATCACCGCCGAGTACGCGATGCTGCCGCGCGCCACCCACGAGCGGAACCGGCGCGAGGTCACGGCCGGCAAGCCGTCCGGCCGAACGCAGGAGATCCAGCGCCTGATCGGCCGCTCGCTGCGCGCCGTCGTGAACCTGCCCGCCCTCGGCGAGCGTCAGATCGTGGTCGATTGCGACGTGCTGCAGGCCGACGGCGGCACGCGCACCGCGTCCATCACCGGCGCCTGGGTGGCGCTGCACGAATGCTTCACCTGGATGCGCGGCCGCTCGATCATCTCCGTCGACCCGATGCGCGACCACGTGGCGGCGATCTCCTGCGGCATCCACAAGGGCACGCCGATCCTCGACCTCGACTACGCGGAGGATTCGGCGGCCGACACCGACGCGAACTTCGTGATCACCGGCAAGGGCGGCCTCGTGGAGGTGCAGGGCACCGCCGAGATCACGCCCTTCTCGGAGGAGGAGTTCCTGGGTCTGCTGCGGCTCGCCAAGAGCGGAGTCGCCGACCTGGTGGCGCTTCAGAAGCAGGCGGTGGGCTAGGCCATGGGACGCCGCCTCGCGGGCCGGGTCGTCATCGCGACCCACAATGCCGGCAAGCTCGTCGAGATGCGCGACCTCCTCGCGCCCTTCGGCGTCGAGGCCGTGTCGGCCGGCGACCTCGGCCTGCCCGAGCCGGACGAGACCGGCACGATGTTCGCGGAGAACGCCGCCATCAAGGCCCGGGCCGCCGCCACGGCCACGGGCCTGCCGGCCTTCGCGGACGATTCCGGGCTCTGCGTCGCGGCGCTCGACGGCGCGCCGGGCCTGTTCTCCGCCCGCTGGGCCGGGCCGTCCAAGGATTTCGCCGGCGCCATGGGCCGCATCGAGCGCGAACTGGCGCAGCGCGGGGCGACGGACCGCCGGGCCCATTTCGTCTCGGCGCTGGTCATCGCCTGGCCCGACGGGCACGAGGAGCTCTTCGAGGGCCGCGTCTTCGGCGACCTCGTCTGGCCGCCCCGCGGCACGCGCGGCTTCGGCTACGACCCGATGTTCAAGCCGGACGAGAGCCCGCTCACCTTCGGCGAACTCGGGGCCGAGGAGAAGCACGGGATCGACTGGGACAACCGGCGCGCCCTCTCGCACAGGGCGCGCGCCTTCCTGAGCCTCGCGGCCGCCTGCCTCGGCGACCGCGAGCGCTGAGACCCGTCAGGCGATCTCGAGGCCGACGTCGACATTCCCGCGGGTGGCGTTCGAGTAGGGGCACACCTGGTGCGCCTTCTCGACCAGCTTCTCGGCGGTGGCGCGGTCGAGGCCCGGGAGCGAGACCTTCAGGTTGGCGGTGATGCCGAAACCGCCCTCGGAGCGCGGGCCGATGCCCACGGTCGCCGTCACGGTGGTGTCCGCCGGGACCTGGATCTTCTCCTGGCCGCCCACGAACTTCATCGCGCCGAGGAAGCAGGCCGAGTAGCCGGCCGCGAAAAGCTGCTCGGGGTTGTTGCCTTCGCCGCCGCCGCCACCAAGTTCCTTCGGCGTGGTCAGCTTCACGTCGAGGCTGCCGTCCGCGGTCTTGGCGCGACCATCGCGGCCGCCCGTGGCGGTGGCCTGGGTGGTGTACTTCACGTCGACGGACATGGATCCCTCCGTTGATGCGCGGGCAGGTGCGCCCGGTGGCTCCGACCGACCCTTCAGACCGGCCAGCAGTCTTATAGCGCACTATTGCATAGCGCGCAATTTGTTTTCTCGCGGCTGCGAGCGTATCGTTCGGCGACCCACCACCGGTCCAGGCCGTCGCACCGTCCGCACTGCGGGCCGGCGCGACCCGGCGGGCGCCGTCGGGAGGGAGAGGAGGCCGACATGTCGGGCACCGGTGCCGAGATTGCCGAGCGGGGCGAGGAGGCTGCTCCCGCCGACCTGCATCTCGCCAGCCAGATCTGCTTCGCCGTGTACTCGGCCGCGCACGCCTTCAACCGGATCTACAAGCCCCTGCTCGACTCGGTGGGGCTGACCTATCCGCAGTACCTCGTCCTGCTGGTCCTCTGGGAGGAGGACGGCCAGACCATGAAGGCGATCGGGCAGCGGCTCTACCTCGATTCCGGGACGCTGACGCCGCTGATGAAGCGTCTGGAGGGCGCCGGGCTGGTGCGGCGCGCCCGGGACGGGGCGGACGAGCGCCTGATGCGGATCACCCTGACCGAGAGCGGGCGCGCGCTCCGCCAGCGGGCGCTGCCCTTCCCGACCGACATCCTGTGCGCCTCCGGCCGCTCGCCCGGCCGGCTGAAGGATCTGCGCGACGACATCGTGTCGCTGCGCGACGCGCTCCAGGCCCACGCCGCCCCCGAGCGAGAGGCGGAGTAGGACGCCCGTCGCCGCGCCGTGTGCGAAACCGCACAGCTTGGACGGGCGGCTGCCTCCGGAACCTTCATCCGACCGGCCGGCTGACCATCTGAGGCCGGTCCGGTTCCCCCGGACGGCACCGTCGGAGCCCCGCGGTCGCAGCCGCGGCCGGTTCCGTTTCCGGAGTTCGCATTCCCGATGACCATCGACACGCTTTTTCAGCCGCTGACCCTCGGCGCGGTCCGCCTCGACCATCGCATCGTGATGGCGCCGCTGACGCGCATGCGCTCGCGCCAACCGGGAGACGTCCCCCAGCCGCTCAACGCGGAGTATTATGGCCAGCGGGCGAGCCGCGGCGGCCTCGTGATCGCCGAGGCGACCGACATCGCCGAGCAGGCCCGCGGCTATCCCGGAGCGCCGGGGATCTACACGCGCGACCAGGTGGCTGGCTGGCGCGCCATCGCGGACGCGGTTCACGCCAAGGGCGGTCACCTGTTCATCCAGATCTGGCACACCGGCCGCATCTCGCATTCCTCCATGCAGCCGGGCGGCCGCCTGCCGGTGGCGCCCTCCGCCGTGGCCGCTCCGGGCAACCACATGGACTCCCGCTTCAACGCGGTTCCCTTCGAGACGCCGCAGGCGCTGGAGGAGGCGGAGATCGCCGAGATCGTGGGCCTGTTCCGGCAGGCGGCGATCAATGCCCGCGAGGCCGGCGCCGACGGCGTCGAGATCCACTCGGCGAACGGGTATCTGATCGACCAGTTCCTGCAGGATTCCACCAACCGCCGGACCGACCGCTACGGCGGTCCGATCGAGAACCGGGTGCGATTCCAGCTGGAGGTCGTCGACGCGGTGGCCGGCGCGATCGGCGCGGACCGGGTCGGGATCCGGATCTCGCCCTGGGGGAGCTTCAACGGCATGCGCGACAGCGACCCGGGCGCGCTGTTCGACCACGACACGGCCGAACTCGGCCGGCGCGGGCTCGCGTACCTGCACGTGGTCGAGCCGCGGGCCGACCAGACGAGCGACGTGAACGCCCTCGATCCGAACGCGCCGGACGCGGCTGCGCGCTTCAAGGCGCGCTTCGGCGGCCCGCTGATCGCGGCCGGCGGCTTCACGCCCGAGAGCGCGGCGGCGGCGGTGGCGGGCGGGGACGTCGACGCCGTGGCCTTCGGCCGGCTCTTCATCGCCAACCCGGACCTGCCCGAGCGGATCCGCAGCGGGGCCGGCTTCAACCGCTACGACCGCTCGACCTTCTACGGCGGGGACGCGCGGGGCTACACCGACTACCCGTCCCTGGCCTCGGCCGCCTGAGCGGCGACGGTCTCCCACCGGCCGGTGCGGGACCCGGCGGCAGCGCCGCCGGGTCCCGCTCTTGTGCGGTGCGCAGCGGCGCGGCATCTCTCGCCCGTCCGAGCCGGAGACCCGCCGTGGCCCTCGAATGCACGCCGTCCATCATCCTCGACGAGGCGGAGCTGGAGGAGAGTTTCGTGCGGGCCTCGGGACCGGGCGGGCAGAACGTCAACAAGGTGGCGACCGCGGTGCAGCTCCGATTCGACGTGCGTCGGTCGCCCTCGCTGCCGAACGCGGTGGCGATCCGCCTGATGAAACTCGCCGGGCGGCGCCTCACGGTGGAGGGCGTGCTCGTCATCACGGCTCAGGAGCACCGCACGCAGGAGCGCAACCGGGCCAAAGCCCGTGAGCGCCTGGCCGCCCTGGTGCGCGAGGCCGCCGTGCCGCCCAAGCCGCGGCGTCCGACGCGGCCGACCCTCGCCTCGAAGGCGCGGCGCCTCGAGGCCAAGAGCCATCGCGGCGGCGTCAAGCGCATGCGCGGGTCGAAGCCCGGCCTGGATTAGCGCGGACGGCATGAAGGGCGAGGCCGGGAGGGCCCGCTCGGGTCCGTTCTTGCCACCTGGTTGGCGCCGCGCCGGGGCCGGTTTCCCCGAACAACACCATGGCAGAGGATGTCAAGCAGTCCGGACCGGGTTCCGGAGGGGCGGTGCAAGACCCGACAGACTCGATTCAGCATCTTCCGGGCTTCAGGCCTGGGATCTTCGTGGAGGATCTGGGATCGGAGAGATCCGTTAATCAGTCGCGCGCCAGTCTTTCCCCAACGCGAGGACAGGGTGGCGACATCGCCACAGCGGTCCGGGTGAGGCTCTCGATGATCAGGCGATGGAAGCGGCTTGGGCTGGAGGCCCTCGGCGTCGGGGCGGCCTACCTCGTCGTCCTGGCGGTCGCGGGCGGGACCGGGGCTGCGGCCCTCGACCTGCGGCCGGGCCTCGATCCGCTTCCCCCGGCCTTCCTGCCGGAGGTGTCGGCGCCGGTCCGGGTGATCCTGGCGCTGCCGTGGGAGCGCGGGAGCGAGGACGTCGCGGCCGAGGCGCGTCGGAGCGGCATCAGCGATTCGCGGTGACGAGGGGCCCGATGGCGCGGCCGAGCGACACCCAGGCGACGGTGTCCTGGGACTCGCGCTTGATGAAGGTGTAGCCGGTGCGGTGCCAGGGGAGCACGGCGCTGGTCTTGTTGTCGAGCACGAGGTCGCCGCGGTCGGTGCGCAGCATCAGCACGGCGTGGCCCTCGCCCTTCTCGTCGATCACCACCGTCATGCGCATCGCCCGCCGCGGCAGCCCCGCATCGGCCAGGAGCTTGCGCTTGAGCAGCTGGTAGTCCTCGCAGTCGCCCGTGCCGTCCTCGGCCAGGTCCCAGCGGTCGGGCACGCCCCAGTGCTCCTGGTCGGTGATCGGCTGGATGCGGGTGTTGACCGAGCGGTTGACCGCCGTGATCGTCTGCCACAGCCGCGGGCTCAGCGTGATCGTGTCCGCCTCCGACAGGTCCACCGCGCATTCCGACGCGTAGCGCTGGCAGAACTCCGTCCAGGCGGGCAGGGGCTTCGAGGCCCCGGAGACGACCGGCACGGCGCCCGCCTGCGGCAGGGCGGCGAGCGTCTGCGCCCCGGCCGGTGCCGTCAGACCCGCCAGAAGCAGGGCGGCCCCGACGGCGACCCGCCCCCATCCCTGACCTGCGCTGCGCATCGGCCCGCCCCGTTAATCACCCGTTAAGCTTAGGTGGCACGGGGGAGCGGGCGCGGCAATGGAAGCGTAAAGAAAAGGTTAACGAGGCGGACGGGGTGGCGGGTCGCCCGTCACCCGCTGCGGGTGTCTCCTCTGCCCGCCTGGGCAAGTCTGTCCGGGTCACATAGGAGGCACGTCCCCCCTCTCCCGAGTGGGAGAGGGGCCGCTGGTGAGGGTGGGTCGGGTTCAGCAAGAGTGCTGAGCAGTCGAGCTGCCAGCGGCACGGATCAGGCATTGTGCGGAAGCCGAGCCACCCTCACGCGGGATCTTCGATCCCCGGAGCCCTCTTCCACTCGGGAGAGGGGATCCCGCCCGAGCTCGAATCGTACGATTTACAACTGAATAAAGACCCCCCGCAGACCAAGGCGCGCCTTAACGGGACTTGGATGTTGCCCGGACAGGCGCGCCTCTACGAGGCGAGGGTGAGGGAGGCCGGTGCCACGAGCGGATTGGCGAGCGCACGCCGAAGATGGCGGCGTTCTTCAGCCTCTCACCGGTCGGCGAACGCCGGTTCACGGCGTTCCCGCCCGGGTGGAACGGGCCGGCCGGATCGCCGGTGAACAGGCCGCCCTGGACCGGGACGTTCTCGTTCGGCAGGTATTTCGCCCGCACCGCCGGGGTCGCCAGCGGATCGGCCGGCCCGCCGCTCGGCAGATTCACGCGGGAGATGTCGGGCCCGCCAGGCGTCGCCGGGGGCAAGTCGCCTCGCGTGAGTTTGGGAATTGGTGCTGTCATTCAGCGACGGGGGCCGGGCGAACGATCCGCGGCCCGCAACGACATCGCGCGACACGCCGATTCGGCATCGGATCGGAGCCCGGCTAACATGGGTGAGGGAGCGCCGCCGGGACGAACCGGACCCGGCGCCGCCTTCGCCCCGCGCGGGAGGAATGGCCGGCCATGATGACGAGTGCGGATGCCAAAGCCTTCGCTCGGGTGCAGCACGCGGGCCAACTGGATGAGACCGGCGCTCCCTATATCGAGCACCTGGAGCGCGTTGTGCGCGGCGCGGAGCGGCGGGCGCGGGCGGCGCAGGCCCAGGGGCTGCCCGTCGATCCGGACCTGATCGTCCAGGCGGCGTGGCTGCACGACGTCCTGAGGGACACGCCGACCACCGCCGCCGATCTCGTCGAGGCCGGCTTCGCCGGCCCGGTGGTCGAGGCGGTGCGGCTGCTCGGCGTCGGACCGGAACGCGATCAGGCCGCGGCCTCCCTCGCGGAGAGCCGCAACCTGGAGGCGCTGCTCGTCGCGCTCTCGGAGAGCGAGCACGATGAAGCGGGCCCGGACTCCCCCGCGGGCGACAGCCTGCGCCGGGCGGCGGCGGCCCTGGGCTACCGGCACGGCTGAGCGGGGGGCGCGGCCGTCAGGCCCGCCGCACGTTCCAGAAGATCGCGAAGCCGTCGACGAGGTCCGTGAGGCTGCGGCGATAGGCGGTGGGCACGAAGAACTGCCCAAGGGGAATGTAGGGCACGCTGACGAAGGCCCGCCGCTGGATCTCGGCGGCGATGGCCTGCTGCGCCGCGAGGTCCCGGGTCGCGAACCAGCGGTCGCGCAGGCCCTCGATCACCGGGTCGCTCGGCCAGCCGAACCACGCCTGGGCGCCGTTGGTGCGCAGGGCGAGATGGCCGGCGGGATCGGCGTGGTCGGCGCCCTCGTAGTTCGTCACGAAGGCGCTCCAGCCGCCCCGCTCGACCGGCTCGCGCCGGTGGCGGCGCTGCTGGACGGTGCCCCAGTCGAGGGACTGGTAGTCGACCTTCAGCCCGATGCGGGTCATCGTCTCGGCGGCGACGTCGGACATCGCCTTGAAGGCCGGGAAGTCGCTCGACACGATCAGCGCCACCGGCTCGCCCCGGTAGCCGGCCTCGCGGACGGCCCGCGCCGCGGCGTCGAGGTCGCGGGGCGCCGTGACCGCCTCGATCCCGGCCTCGGTCGCGAGCGGCGTCCCGGGACAGAAGAACCCGACGGCGTCCCGCCACAGGCTGCGCTCCTCGCCGACCACCGCCTGCATGAACTCCGCCTGGTCGAAGGCGGCCAGGACGGCCCGGCGGATCGCCGGGTTGTCGAAGGGCGGCTGCAGGTGGTTCATCCGGAAGACGCCGATCATCCCCTTCGGGTCGAGGATGCGCACGTCGATGCCAGGGCTCGCCCGCAGCAGCGGCAGGAGGTCGGCCACCGGGTAATCGACCCAGTCGACCTCGCCCGCCTGGAGCGCCGCCGCGGCGGTGGCGGGATCGGGCATGGTCACCCACTCGACGCGCTCGACCCGCGCGCGCTTGGGGCCGGCCGTGCGCGAGGGCGTGCCGTCGGCCCGCGGCACGTAGCGGTCGAAGCGCTCGTAGACGTTGCGGGCGCCGGGCACGCGCGCGTCGGCGCGATAGCGGAACGGCCCCGAGCCGATGATCTCCGTGACCTGCTTGTCCGGGCCGAGGGCGGCGAGGCGCTCGGGCATCATCGCCGGGAAGAAGGCCGCCGACTTCCCGAGCGCCAGGGGCAGGAACGGGAAGGGGGTCATGAGCCGGAACAGGATGGTGCGGTCGTCCGGGGCCGAGAGCGTGTCGGTGGCGGCCATCAGCGCCTGCCCGAAGGCGTCCCGCGCGCCCCAGCGCCGGATGCTGGCGACGCAGTCGCGGGCGAGGACCGGCGCCCCGTCGTGCCAGAGAAGGCCCTCGCGCAGGGTCAGGCGCCAGACCCGCCCGTCCTCCTCGACGACGTGGCCCTCCACCATCTGCGGGCTCGGCGCGAACGTCTCGTCCTGGCCGTAGAGGGTGTCGTAGACCATGAAGGCGTGGTTGCGCGTGATGATCGCCGAACTCCAGATCGGATCGAGGATCCCGAGATCGGTGCGCGGCACGAAGCGCAGGGGCCGGGCCGGCGCGGCGCGGGCGATCCGCGGTGCGGCGAGGGTGGAGAGGCCGGCGAGGATCGTGCGGCGCGTGGGCATCGGGGTCAGCCTGTCCGGGGAGCGTCGCGCCCGATTGTGCACGCGCCCGGTTTGCGCCCGGTGAAGGCGCCGGGCCGGACAGGCGCAGGGATGGGGGGAGGGCGGGCGATCGGGATAGGTCTGATCTACGGCGCCGCACGATCCTCGATCCTCGACGCGGTGACGGTTCAGTCGGGCTCTGATACGGCCGCCGCCTGTCTCCGGCCATCGTGGCCCCCAGGGAGGCAGGGCATGGCGGTGACGATTCTATCGGAGCGGAAATCGCGCGAAGCGCAGCGGCGCGCGCGCGGCGGCGCAGGTGTTGGAGCAACTCCGCGACTACGCGCATGCAAGAGCCGGCCGGTTCGTGATCTTCGGCTCGTTCGTCGAGCGGCGCATGCGTCACGACAGTGATCTCGACATCCTGATCGATTTTCCCGTCGCGGGAATCCCGGCCGCGTGGGATTTCGTCGAGGAGGCCTGTTCGAGAGCCGACCTTCCGCCTGACATTCACGATGCTTCGACCTCCACACCGTCGTTCGTGGAGCGCATCCTTGCCAAGGGCCTGATCGTGGAATGACGCACGCACGCTGGCTGGAGGTCGAGGACGACATCAGGGCGGAGCTGCGCCCTGCCCGGAGGCTTGAACCACCATGCTTCCAGGGCGGAATTCGCTTAAAAAACTTGGGAAGTATTGGAGCGGGCGATCGGGATCGAACCGACGACATTCAGCTTGGGAAGCTGACGTTCTACCACTGAACTACGCCCGCGGGGGATCCCGGAGGACCCGCCGGATCGCGGCAGCAGTGGCTGCCTGACCGGATCGGGCGGGACCATAAGCACACTCGGTGGGTTTGTCCACGGGGGGCTTCGCCGTGGCTGGACGGCGGGCGCGAGATAGGGCAGGTGCGGGCCGCGGGACGACCAGCTCACCATCGGGACGCACCATGACCGAGTCTCCTTCCCCTGCGCCGGGCACGCGCCCCAAGCTCGTGCTGGCCTCGGGATCGCCGCGGCGTCTCGCCCTGCTGCAGCAGGCGGGCCTGGAGCCGGACGCGCTGCTTCCCGCCGACCTCGACGAGACGCCGCTCAAGGGCGAGCGGCCCCGCGAGCTGGTGCGGCGTCTCGCGCGGGCCAAGCTCGACGTGGCGCTCACCGCCGCGCGCCACGGGGAGGAGTTGCGCAACGCCTACGTGATTTCCGCCGACACGGTGGTGGCGGTCGGGCGGCGCATCCTGCCCAAGGCCGAGATCTCCGAGGAGGCGGATGCCTGCATGCGGCTCCTCTCGGGGCGCACCCACCGCGTCTACACCGCCGTCTGCATCGCCGGGCCGCGCGACCGCACCCGCGAGCGTCTCGTCGAGACCCGCGTGCGCTTCAAGCGCCTCGCGGCCCGGGAGATCGACGCCTACGTCGCCAGCGGCGAGTGGAAGGGCAAGGCCGGCGGCTACGCCATCCAGGGGCTCGCCGGGAGCTTCGTTGTCAAGCTCGTCGGCTCCTACAGCGCCGTGGTCGGGCTGCCGCTCTACGAGACGGTCGGTCTGCTCGAGGGCGAGGGCTTCCCGGTGCGCGCCGCCTGGCGCGCCGCCGCGTGAGGCCGCCATGGCCGAACCCGTGACACCGAAGGGCGAGACCCCGGCATCCGCCCCCTGTCCGATCTGCGGCAGGCCCGCGGCCGAGGCGTTCCGGCCCTTCTGCTCCAAGCGTTGCGCCGATGTCGACCTGCAGCGCTGGCTCTCCGGCCGCTACGCGATCCCGGGCCGGGCGGAGGATGCCGCCGGTCCGGGGGACGACGACGAGGGGTGACGGCGGCCGTCACGCAGGATTCAAGCGGGCATGCTTGAAGCACCCGCGGAGACGGAGGCGGACATGAGCGAGCGGATCACCTTCACGCGGCGCGAGACCGTGGCCGGGGCCATGGCCGCGGCATTGGCGCCGACGCTGGCGGCGGCTCAGGCGGGGCCCGCCACGGTCAGCGGGACCGTGTACGAGGACCGCTCGCGCCAGGGGCGCCGCGGCGCCGACGATCCGGGCATCCCGGACGTGCTGGTCTCCAACGGCCGCGAGGTGGTGCGCACCGACGCCCAGGGCCGCTACACCCTGCCGGTCTCCGACGAAACCGTGATCTTCGTCATCAAGCCCACCGGCTACGCGCTGCCGCGCGACGCCGACAACATCCCGCGCTTCTCCTACCTGCACCAGCCGAACGGGACCCCGACCGACATCAACCTGCGCTATCCGGGCGTCGCCCCGACCGGGCCGCTGCCGGCCTCTGTCGATTTCGGCCTCACCCGCGCGCAGGAGAGCGGCGACTTCGAGGTCATCCTGTTCACCGACACGCAGCCGGAGAGCCAGACGGAGCTCGATTTCGTGCGCGACACCGCCGTCACGCGCGCCATGGGGATCGAGGCCGCCTTCGGGATGACGACCGGGGACGTGCTGTTCGACGACCTCTCTTTGTACGGCCGGCACAATCGCATCATGGGGCGGATCGGCCTGCCCTGGTTCCACATCGGCGGGAACCACGACCTCAACTTCGAGGCGCCGGACGCCCGCCACAGCCGCGAGACCTTCAAGCGCGTCTACGGGGCACCCTACTACGCCTTCTCCCACGGGGGCGTGCTCTTCCTGATGCTCGACAACGTGCACTACCTCGGCGCCGCCACGGGCGCGCCCGACCGGGGCGGGCGCTACGAGGGCCGGTTCGGGGAGGCGCAACTCGCCTTCGTGGAAGCGGTGCTCCGCGAGACCCCGCGCGACCGCCTCGTCGTCGTGGCCGCCCACATCCCGCTCGTCACCGATCTCGGCCCGGACGATCCGGCGGTGAGCACCGTCGACCGCGAGGCGCTGCTGCGGCTGCTCGCGGGCCGGCCCGCCCTCAGTCTCTCCGGCCACACCCACACGACCGAGCACCACTACCTCGACGCCGCGGGCCGCCCCGGCGCGACGGGAGCCGACGCCCATCACCACCACGTCCTCACGGCGGTCTCCGGCTCCTGGTGGAGCGGCCCGGCCGACCGCCGCGGCATCGCCACCGCCGACAGCCGCGACGGCTCGCCCCACGGCTTCCACGTCCTCAGCATCCGGAACGCCCGCGACTACACGACCCGCTACGTCCCGGCGAGCGACGATGCCGGCCGGCAGATGCGGATCGTGCTGGAGAGCCAGTTCCACAGCGAGGACATCGCCCGCCTGCCGGATACGCGGCTCGCGGCTCTGTTCGGCTCGCCAGTGGCGGCCGAGACCGCCGGCACGGCGATGCTCGTGGTCAACGTCTTCGACGGCGGCCCGCGGACCGAGGTCCGCTTCCGCATCGACGGCGGCGCCCCGGTCCCGATGACCCGGACGCGCCGGCCCGATCCCTTCGTGGCCGCCCTCTACGCGCGCTACGCCGCGACCAAGAAGTCCTGGGTGAAGGCCGAGCCGTCGAGCCACATCTGGACCGCCCGCCTGCCGCGCGATATCGGCCCCGGCACGCACCGGGTCAGCGTCGAGGCGACCGACGAATACGGCCGCACGCACCGGGATGCTCTCGTGCTGGAGGTCGTGGCCGCCGAGGGCCTGCCCCGCGGGATCTGAATCGAAGGCTCTCGCGAGGCATCGCGGCTGCAGCGAGATTTGGGGTACCTCGTGCCCGGGACCGTGGCGCGGGGATCCTCTCTATCTCTCGTAAGCCAGCGACGGTGTGTGCAACGCTCCGCGACAGGTTCATCAGCGGAACGCTCCTGGAGCGAACGACACACCTCAGCAAGAGGAGTGTCGTGTCGTCCCGATCCGTTCCGCTGATGAGCCTATCGCGGAACATCGTGCACGCGTTTGTCTACTCGAGAAAGGATCCTGTGCGGGCGTCGACGTGCCAGCGCCAGTGACCCAATATCTTTACCTCCAATCAGCCCGCGCGTTCATGCGCGAGGGACAGCGGAGTCGGTGACGAACTGATTCCGCCGGGCGCCCGTCAGAGCCGGCTCGGCAGGCTGATCACCGCGTCGACCGTGTCCTTGATCACCTTGCCGGCCGGCGCGAAATCCGGGACCGGAACGCCCAGGAAGGTCTTCTCCTCCGCCTGCTCGGGGGCGGCCGACGGAGCAGCAGCCGCCTGACGCGCGACGGGCGCCTCGCGCTTGGCCGCCACCTTCGCGGCCGGCTTCGCCGGGTGGGAGGCGGCCTTGACCGGGGCGGGCTTCGCCGGCTCCGGCACGGCCTCCCGCGCCGCCCGGGTCGCCGGCGCCGCTGCGGGTGCTGGTGCCTTCGGCACGGCCGCCGCCGCGGAGCGCTCGACGCGTTGAGGCGGGGTGAGCGTGCCGGTGACGAGGTTGTCCGCGCGCGAGGCCGGGGGCGCGACGGCCGGGGCCGCGTCCGCCTTCGCGATCACGGCGGCCTCCACCGTCGGAGCGGCGCTCGGAGGCGGGGTGAAGGCCGCGGGCGCGGGCGACGTGAGCGCGGAGGTCGTGAAATCCGATGTCTTGGCGGCCGCTGCCGGGATCTCGACGACCCGCACGCCGGGAGCGGGCGCGGGTGCCGAAGCCGCGAGGGCGACGGGTTCGTCGCGCAGGGCGGGGATCCCGTCCTTGATCTCCGGCATGTCGCGAACCGGGCCGACCTGGACCAGGCTTGGCCGCGGCGCGAGCAGGGTCCTGACGGATGGGTAGGCAAGCGCGCCGAAGGCCAGGAGGCCGCCGACGGAGGCCGCGCCGAGCCAGAGCGGGCGCCGCAAGCCGGCCCGCGCCGCGGCGGGTGCACGGCGCTCCGTGGGATCAATCTCGACGGACATCATGGCCACGCTACTCCGACTTGTCTCGTCCACTCCCCGCTTGACAGCATCGCGGCGAATCGGGCGCGAAGATGTCGAACGAACGATTCCTTCTGCGGCCTACCCGACGGGCCTCACGAATCTGTTAGCGCGGCGGCGCGGCGCGCGCCCGCAGGCGTTCTGTTTCGCGACAAACCGTCTTACATGGCGGAGATGCAGTGGAGCGATGAGGGGCTCGTGCTCGGCATCCGCCGGCACGGCGAGACGAGCGTCGTCCTGGAATTGATGACGGCGGAGCACGGGCGCCATCTCGGCCTCGTCCATGGCGGGCGCTCGCGGCGCCTGCAGCCGGTGCTGCAGCCGGGCAACCGGGTGCGCGCCGTCTGGCGCGCGCGGCTCGACGACGGCCTCGGCAGCTTCGCGGTCGAGCCGATCGAGAGCGCCACCGCCCGGCTGCTGGGGTCGGGGCTCGCGCTCTACGGCCTCGCCCACGCGGCGGCCCTGCTGCGGCTCCTGCCGGAGCGCGACCCGCATCCGGGGCTCTACAGCGCCGCCCTCGTCCTCGTCGCCCACCTCGCCGACCCGGTCGCCGCGCCGGCCCTGATGGTGCGGTTCGAACTCGCGGTGCTCGCCGAGCTCGGCTTCGGGCTCGACCTCTCGGCCTGCGCGGCGACCGGCTCGAACGCCTACCTCGCCTACGTCTCCCCCAAGAGCGGGCGCGCGGTGAGCGCGGCGGCCGGCGAGCCCTGGCGCGACCGCCTGCTCGCGCTTCCGGACTTCCTGGTTCCCCGCGAGGCCGGCGGCACCGGCGCCACGCCCACGCCCCGGGACGTTCGCCAGGGATTTACCTTGACGGGATATTTCCTCGATCAGCATGTCTGGGCGGCGCGCGGCCTCGCGCCGCCCGAGGCGCGCGAACGATTCGTCGCACTCGGCACCGCGGATGCGGGCTGATGTTCGTGTTATGTTCCGGTTTTCGCCGGAAGTTTGAATTGACGGGATCATGGGCAAGCCGTTCGAGCCGCCATCCGACCGCGACGGGATCGAGGACGTCGAGCTGAAGACGGCGCTCGAGGAGCGCTACCTCGCCTACGCGCTCTCGACGATCATGCACCGGGCGCTGCCCGACGCCCGCGACGGGCTCAAGCCCGTGCACCGGCGCATCCTCTACGGGATGCGGCTCCTGCGCCTCGACCCGACGTCCGCGTTCAAGAAATGCGCGAAGATCGTCGGCGACGTGATGGGCGACTTCCACCCGCACGGCGACCAGGCGATCTACGACGCGCTGGTGCGGCTGAGCCAGGATTTCGCGCAGCGCTACCCGCTGGTCGACGGCCAGGGCAATTTCGGCAACATCGACGGCGACGGCCCGGCCGCCTACCGCTACACCGAGGCGCGCCTCACGGAGGTCGCCCGGCTGCTCCTCGACGGGATCGACGAGGATTCGGTCGATTTCCGGCCGAGCTACAACGGCGAGAAGGAGGAGCCGGTCGTGCTGCCGGCCGCCTTCCCGAACCTGCTTGCCAACGGTGCCCAGGGCATCGCGGTCGGCATGGCGACCTCGATCCCGCCGCACAACGCCGCCGAACTCTGCGACGCGGCGCTCTACCTCATCACCCACCCGACCGCGACCTCCGAGCAGCTGACGAGCTTCGTGAAGGGGCCCGACTTCCCGACCGGCGGCATCGTGGTCGATTCGGCCGCCGCCATCGCGGAGGCTTACCGCACCGGCCGCGGCTCCTTCCGGGTGCGCGCCCGCTGGGCGAAGGAGGATCTCGGCCGCGGCGCGTGGCAGGTGGTGGTCACGGAGATCCCCTACGGGGTGCCGAAGGCGCGGCTCATCGAGAAGATGGCCGAACTCCTCACCGAGAAGAAGCTGCCGCTGCTCGCCGACGTGCGCGACGAATCGGCCGAGGATGTCCGGGTCGTGCTGGAGCCGCGCGCGCGAGGCGTCGATCCGGTCGTGCTGATGGAGTCGCTGTTCCGGCTGACCGAGCTGGAGAGCCGCTTCTCCCTCAACATGAACGTGCTGATGAACGGGCAGGTGCCCCGGGTCGTCGGCCTCGCCGAGGTCCTGCGCGAGTGGCTCGACCACCGCCGCACCGTGCTCCAGCGCCGCTCCCGCTTCCGCCTCGGCCAGATCGAGCGGCGGCTGGAGATCCTCGGCGGCCTGCTCATCGTCTATCTCGACCTCGACCAGGTGATCCGCATCATCCGCGAGGAGGACGAGCCGAAGGCCGAGCTGATGCGCTACTTCCAGCTCACCGAGGTGCAGGCGAACGCGATCCTCGATACGCGCCTGCGCTCCTTGCGCAAGCTCGAGGAGATGGAGCTGAAGCGCGAGCAGGCGGCGCTCACCGCCGAGAAGGCCGACATCGACGCGCTCCTCGCCTCCGAGCCGCTACAGTGGAAGTCCATCGCCGGCCAGGTGCGGGCGGTGAAGAAGACCTTCGGCCCCGACACCCCGCTCGGGCGCCGCCGCACGACCCTGGAGAACCCGCCCGACACGTCCGACCTCGACCTCGCCGAGGCGATGATCGAGCGCGAGCCGATCACCGTGATCGTCTCGGAGAAGGGCTGGATCCGGGCGCTCAAGGGCCACGTCGCCGACCTCGCGAACGTGCAGTTCAAGGGTGACGACGCGCTCAAGGCGAATTTCCCCACCGAGACCACCGCCAAGCTCCTGGTCCTCGCCACCAACGGCAAGGTGTTCACGCTCGACGCGGCCAAGCTGCCGGGCGGGCGCGGCTTCGGCGACCCGATCCGCCTGATGGCCGATCTCGACGAGGGCAGCGACATCGTCACGGTCTTCCCCTACCGGGCCGGCGTGAAGCTGCTTTTCGGAACCAGCGACGGGCGCGGCTTCACCGTCCCATCGGACGGGCTGGTGGCGAACACCCGCAAGGGCAAGCAGGTCGTGACCCTCGACGGGGCCGCGACCGTGACCCACTGCATCGAGGTGGGGGAGGGGGACCACGTGGCGGCCTGCGGCGAGAACCGCCTGCTCGTGGTCTTCCCCATCACCGAGATCCCCGAGATGGCCCGCGGCAAGGGCGTGCGGCTGCAGCGCTACCGTGAGAGCGCGCTCGCGTGGCTGTCGGTGTTCAAGCTCGCGGAGGGACTGACCTGGCCCGACAGCGCGGGGCGCACGCGCACCGTGGTCGGCGAGGAACTGGCGAAGTGGGTCGGGCACCGAGGGACGGTCGGCGCGATGGCCCCGCGCGGGTTCCCGAAGGGGAACCGGCCGTAGGCCGATGGAGTGAGCCGCGGTGTTCCGGTGCGCGGGAGAACCCTCCCCCCTCTGCGGGGGAGGGTGGCGAACGGAGTGAGCCGGGAGAGGGGAACCACGCCGCAGGATCTGGCGCCCTACGATACGGTCCCGCTCTTTCCTGAAGCGTGGTTCCCCTCTCCCGGCCTGCTCCGCAGGCCACCCTCCCCCGCCGAGGGGGGAGGGTTCGTTCCCGTCAGAGCCGCACGGCCCCGCCCACGATCCGCGCGTGCAGATCCGCGTCGAGCGGCACGTAGGCCCCCGCTGCCGCATCGTCGAAGAAGAGCGGATCTCCGACCCGCTCCGGGTCGAAGCCTTCGTCCCCCAGCGCCTGCTTCTTCTGCTTGAACGTCTCGGTGATCTCGAAGCTGCCGCGCAGGCGCAGGAAGAGCGGGCGGGCATAGGCCGGCAGCTCGGCCGCGAGATGGGCCCGGAGCGTCGCGAGGTCGAAGCCCGGCCCCACCGCCAGAGCCGCCATGCCGGCCCGCCCCTCCGTCCCCGGCACCGCGACGCCGTAGACGACGGCTTCGCGCACGCCGGGCGCCCGCGCGAGCGCCGCGGCCACCTCGGTCGTCGCCACGTTCTCGCCCTTCCAGCGGAAGGTGTCGCCGACCCGGTCGACGAAGAAGTAGAAGCCTTGGCGGTCGATCCGCATCAGGTCGCCGGTGCGGAACCACGCGTCGCCGGGCTTGAACACGTCGCGGAGCACCTTCGCGTCGCTCGCCGCCTCGCTGGTATAGCCCTCGAAGCGCTGGCTGCCGACCTCCCGGCTGAGGCGCCCGATCAACTCGCCGGCCTCGCCCGGAGGGCAGCGCAGGCAGTGCCCGTCCGGGCCGCGGGCCGGTTCTCCCGTTTCGGGATCGTGCCGCACGATGGCGGCCGGCGAGGAATGCGCCAGGAAGGACGGGACGCGCCCGACCGCCCCGACCTTGCCCTCGACGTTGCACAGCGACAGGGTGCCCTCCGTTGCCGCGTAGAATTCGAGGATCCTGGGGATCGCGAACCGCGTCTGGAACGCCTCCCAGATCTCCGGCCGCAAGCCGTTGCCGGTCGCCATGCGCAGGCGGTGCGCCCGCTCCAGCGGGTGGGCGGGGGCGTTGAGGAGGTAGCGGCAGAGTTCGCCGATGTACTGGACGAGGGTGCAGCGTTCGGCGGCGACATCGTCCCAGAAGCGCCGCGCCGAGAAGCGCTCGCGCACCACGGCCGCTCCGCCGCCCACGATCACGCTGCCCGTCGCCACGACGCCGCCGACGCTGTGGTACATCGGCAGGCAATTGTAGAGCCGGTCCTCCGGCCCCGTCGCGAGCAGCCCGGCGAACCAGTGGCTCCAGGTCATGACCCGGTGGTGGCTGACCCGGGCGGCCTTCGGCAATCCGGTCGTGCCGGAGGTGTAGATGTAGAGGGCTGGATCCGCGAGGGTGACCCCGCGCTCTTCCGTCTCGGCGAAGGGGGCCGGGTCGTGGCCGTCGAGCGCCTCCGCAAGGTCGTCCGCCCAGACGAGGCGCGGGCGGGCCGCGAGGTGCGGCGCCGCGCCCTCGCAAGCCGGCCACAGGCTCCGTGCGACGATCAGGTGCGAAGGCGACGCCACCGCGATGCAGTGGGCGAGGCCCGCGCCCGTCAGGTTGGTGTTGAGGAGGGCGACGCGCACGCCGACCCGGCTCAGGCCCAGCCAGATCGCCATGTATTCGGGCGCGTTCGGCATCAGCAGGCCGACCGTGTCGCCCGGACGCAGATCCTGCGCCAGGGCCCAGCGGGCGATCCGGCGCGCGCGGGCGGCGAGGCCCGCATGGCTCAGGCTGCCCTGCTCGCCGATCAGCGCCGGGGTCTCGCCCTGGGCGAGGCCGAGGTCGTCGATCACCCGCGGCAGGGTGCGCCACGGCTGCGTTCCGATCCGGGACGTGCGCTCCAGCGCCCCGAGCCATCCGCCCTGCGGCGGTACGACGTCCGGCCGGGACGATGCCGCACCTGCGCTCGCCATGCGCCCACTCCCACGATCCGACGCTCTCGCCGGGAGGCTGGCGCCAAGACTTAAAGGAAGACTTGCCTCGACGGGCCAATCCACGGCGGATCCCGCATCGTCTCCGAAATTGACCGATTCCGGCAAGACATCCTTCATCATGGGCCCGACTTCCTGCCCCGGCGCCGCGCTTTCCGCGGCGGTGGGGAACGCATCGCAAGACTCGGGACGGCACTCTGCTGCCCGACACGGCCCCGATCGGGCGCGATCGTCCGAGAATGACACAGATCCGGCGGTTCGCGGCTTGCAGGACGGGGCGCAGGATTGCGCGAGGATTGATCATGCGGCCTGAGACGATCGCGATTCATGCCGGCTACGAGGATGACCCGACCACCAAGGCCGTGGCCGTCCCGATCTACCAGACCGCCGCCTACGCCTTCGACAGCGCCGAGCACGGGGCCGCCTTGTTCAACCTGGAGGCCCAGGGCTACCGGTACAGCCGCATCGCCAACCCGACCAACGCCGTGCTGGAGCGCCGGGTGGCGGAGCTGGAGGGCGGCTGCGCCGCCCTCAGCGTCGCCACCGGGCAGGCGGCCCTCCACTACGCCATCGCCACCCTCGCCGATTGCGGCGGCAACATCGTCTCGGTGCCGCAGCTCTACGGCACGACCCACACCCTCTTCGCGCACGTGCTGCCCCGGCAGGGCATCCACACCCGCTTCGCCGAGAGCGACGCCCCGGAGGCGGTCGCGCGCCTGATCGACGCCGACACGCGGGCGGTCTACTGCGAGAGCATCGGCAACCCGGCGGGCAACATCTGCGACATCGCGGCTCTCGCGGAGGTGGCGCATGCCCACGGCGTGCCGCTCGTCGTCGACAACACCGTCGCGACGCCGATCCTGATGCGCCCGATCGACCACGGCGCCGACGTGGTCATCGCCTCGCTCACCAAGTTCATGGGCGGGCACGGCACCACGCTCGGCGGCATCATCGTGGATGGCGGGCGCTTCGACTGGATGGCGCAGCCCGCGCGTTTCCCGATGTTCTGCACCCCCGACGTCTCCTACCACGGGCTCGTCTATGCCGAGCGGTTCGGCGCGAGCGCCTTCGCCGAGCGGGCGCGCAGCGTCTACCAGCGCACCACCGGCGCGGTGCTGGCGCCGATGAGCGCCTTCCTGCTCCTGCAGGGCATCGAGACGGTGGCCCTGCGGGTCGAGCGCCACGTGGAGAACGCCCGCAAGGTCGCGGACTTCCTCCGCGCCGATCCCCGGGTGGCCTGGGTGAACTACGCGGGCTTCCCCGACAGCCCGCATTATCCGATGGCGCAGAAATACCTCGGCGGGCGGGCCTCCTCGCTCCTCACCTTCGGGGTGCAGGGCGGCTACGCGGGGGGCGCCGCGTTCTACGACGCCCTGAAGCTCGTCAAGCGGCTCGTCAATATCGGGGACGCCAAGTCCCTGGCCTGCCATCCGGCCTCCACCACCCACCGGCAGATGTCGCCTCAGGAGCAGCGCCACGCCGGCGTGCTGCCGGAGACGATCCGGATCTCGGTCGGCATCGAGCACGCGGACGACATCCTGGCGGATCTCGACCAGGCGCTCGCGGCGGCGGGACGCCGCCTGCTCCAGGCGGCCGAGTGAGGGCGAGACGATGCTCCAGCCCGTCGCCGCCCCGCAGGCCCGTGCCGCCCCCGGGCGCCGCCCCGCCCGCGACCGCGTGACCGTCGGCCTCCTCAACAACATGCCGGACGCGGCGCTGGCCGCGACCGACCGGCAATTCGCGCGCCTCGTCGGCGGGCAGGCGCGGCTGCTGCGCTTCCACCTCCCGGAGATCGCGCGGGGCCCGCAGGCGCGGGACTTCCTCGCGCCGCTCTCGGCCCCGGCCGATGCCATGGAGGGGGCGGGCCTCGACGCGCTCATCGTCACCGGCTGCGAACCGAGGGCGGCCGACCTGCGCGACGAGCCCTACTGGCCGGCGCTCGCCCGCACCATCGACTGGGCGCGGCTGCACACGGTCTCGACCCTGTTCTCCTGCCTCGCGGCCCACGCGGCCGTGCTGCATCTCGACGGGATTCCGCGCCGCCGGATGGCGCGCAAGCGCGCCGGGGTCTTCGCCTGCCGCGCGGTCGCGGCCCATCCGCTGCTCGCCGGTCTGCCGGCCGACCTGCCGGTGCCGCATTCGCGCTGGAACGACCTCGCCGAGGCCGACCTCGCGGCGGCGGGCTACGCGGTCCTCACCCGCTCCGAGGAGGCGGGGGTCGACCTCTTCGTGAAACCCGGGCCGAGCCTCCTCGTCTTCCTGCAGGGCCACCCGGAATACGATCCGGACAGCCTCGCCCGGGAATATCGCCGCGATCTCGCCCGCTTCCGCAGCGGCGAGCGGGACGAGCCTCCGGACCTGCCGGCCCACTACTTCGGCTCCGCCACGGCCTCGGCGCTGGACGCCTACGCGCGGTCTGCCCTCGCCGGCGAGCCTCCGGCCGTCGCGGCGCCCGCGGACCCGTCCTGGCCGCCGGTCGCGGCCGGGCTGTTCCGGAACTGGCTCGCGCTCGTGGCGACGCGGGCGAGCGTCGCGGCCGGCGCCGTGGACCGGCCGTGACCGCCCGGGCGTCCCTCGCGGCGCGGGCGTCGCGGCTGCTGCGCGGCTCGGCGGCCCTGGCGGCGATCCGGCTCGGCGGGGCCGGGTTCGGCTTCCTGGCCCAGGCCTTCCTGGCGCGTTGCGTGGGCGCCCACGACCTCGGCCTGTACTACGCGGCGACCAGCCTCGCGATCGTGGCGGCCCTGCTGGCGACCCAGGGCTATACCCAGATCGCCTCGCGCTTCGCGGCGCGCTACCGCGCTCCCTCCCGCCGCGCGCTCTACGCGGCCTTCGTCACCCGCGCGACCCGGGACAGCCTCGGGACGGCGCTCGCCTTCGCGGTGATCATCGCGGCGCTCAGCCTGCTCGTCCCCGGCCTCGACGCCACGACGCGGCTCTGCGGCCTCTCCGCGGCCCTGCTCGTGCTCGCCAATACCAGCCTCACGCTGTTCACGAATCTCGCCGGCGCCATGCGGCTGTTCGGGCTCTGCTACGTGCCCGAGGGCATCGTGCGGCCACTCGTCTTCCTGGTGCTGGTGGTCGGGCTGCACCTCGCCCGGCCCGACGCCTCGGGCGCGGCCGTGACGGGCCTGTTCACCGGCCTGACGGTGCTGATCGCGGCCGTGCAGGTCCGCCTCCTCGCGCCGCACCTACCGGAGCGGCGCCCGCCGGGCGGGGCCGAGCGCCGCCTCGTGCGGCGCTGGCGGGGCGAGGCGCGCTCCCTCGTCCTCCTGTCGATCTACATCAATATCTTCGCGGATGTCGGCATCCTCTGCGTGACGCCCTTCCTGGCCAAGAGCGAGGTGGCGGTGTTCGGCCTCTGCCTGAAGCTCGCGCTCCTCGTCGGCTACGTGGTGCAGGTGACCCAGCAGGTGGCCGTGCCCGATCTCGCCGATGCGCGCCGCGCGGGCGACCATCCGGCCATGCGCCGGCTCGTGCGCCGATCCATCTTGCTCCCGGCCGCCGCGACCCTGGCGGCGCTGCTCCTCGTCCTCGTCGCGGGCGAACCGCTCCTCGCCCTGTTCGGGCCCGAGTTCCGCCAGGGCGCCCCGGCCCTGGCGATCCTGGTCGGCAGCCAGGTGCTGCGCGCGGCCGCGGGGCCGAGCGCCCATCTCCTCACCCTCACCGGCGCGCAGGGCCTCAACGCGCGGCTCTGCGTGCTCGCCCTGGCGGTGCTCGTCGGCGCCAACCTCGTGCTCACGCCGGCCTTCGGCGTCACGGGCGCCGCCTGCGCGGTGCTGGCGAGCTACGCCGCCTGGATCCTCGCCACCGCCCTCACGCTGAACCGGCTCGGGGAGATCCGCACCGACGCCCTCTCCCTGGTGCCGCGGGCGGCCTGAGCGCTTGCCAGCCGTCTCGTCCTGCCGCAGGCAGGGGTCGAGCCGCCGGACGGGCGGCACGGGGAGGGACGGTGATGAAGGCACTCCTGTGCAAGACGCTCGGCGGCCCGGAGACCCTCGTGATCGAGGACCTGCCCGATCCGGTGCCCGGACCCGGCGAGGTGCTGGTCCGGGTGACCGCGGCGGCACTGAACTTCTTCGACACGCTGATCATCGCCGGCAAGTACCAGGTGAAGCCGGACCTGCCCTTCTCCCCCGGCGCCGAGGCCGCCGGGATCGTCGAGGCGCTCGGGCCGGATGTCGCGGATCTGGCACCGGGAGACCGGGTCATCGCCCATCTCGGCTACGGGGCCTGCCGCGAGCGGATCGTGGCGCGCCGCGAGGCGCTGAGCCGCATCCCCGAGGGGGTCAGCGACGAGCAGGCGGCGGGCCTCACGGTCACCTACGGGACCTCTCTCCACGCCCTGCAGGACCGGGCGGCGCTGAAGGCCGGCGAGACGCTGGTGGTGCTCGGCGCCTCGGGCGGCGTCGGCCTCGCGGCGGTGGAGCTGGGCCACGCCATGGGCGCGCGCGTGATCGCCTGCGCCTCCTCCGCGGACAAGCTGGAGGCGGCCCGCGCGCACGGGGCCGACCTGCTTCTCGACTATTCCCGGGAGAACCTGCGCGAGGGGCTGCGGCGGCTCGGCGGCGACGCCGGCATCGACGTCGTCTACGACCCGGTGGGCGGCGACTTCTCCGAGCCGGCCCTGCGCTCCCTCAACTGGAAGGGCCGGTTCCTGGTGGTGGGCTTCGCCGCCGGGCCGATCCCGAAGATCCCGCTCAACCTCGTTCTCCTCAAGGGCATCGACGTCCAGGGCGTGTTCTGGGGCGGCTTCCTGAAGAACGAGCCCGAGGGCCACGCCCGCAACCAGGCCCGCCTGCTCGCCATGGTGGCCGAGGGCCGCCTCACCGCGAAGGTCCACGGCGTCTACCCGCTGGAGCGGGCCGCCGAGGCGCTGGGCGTGCTGTCGCGGCGCGAGGCGGTCGGGAAGGTGCTGCTGCGGCCCGTGTGATCCCTGCTCTCTCTGCGGACCGGCTGCTCGGAGGAATCCGAGCGCTCGCAGAAAGCAGCTTCACCAAGCAGAACGAGCGAATTCCGATCCTCGAGAGAAACCAGCTCGCGGGCCGGCCAGATGGTTCGGAAGTCACATTCGACTTCCCCCTTTTCCGGGCGCATGCAGCGCCAGCGGAATGCGACCCGGAAACCAGCGCAAGACTCCGCGAAGCGTCTGCTTGTCGGCAACGGTGCTGGCATTCAGAGCCGCTTCGCGGCGATTCCTGTACTGGATTCCGGATCTCCTTCCGCTGGCGCTGCAGTCGTCCGGAAAAGGGGAGTGCCCGTGATGAAGCAGGTGCTTCCTGGTTTCATCCGCCAGGGTCCGCCGCGCCGGCGAAAACTCTTCAGTATCCGAGCATGGCACGGGATCCCGTCTCCCACGCGGGCTTGCGGATTCACACTGCGAGTCGTGCGCATGCCCTCTCCCCGCGTGCGGGGAGAGGGTCGAGCCCCCCTTGTCGGGGGCGAGACGAGGCGGCAGCCGAAGGTGAGGGGGCGGCGCAGGATGAGGCTCTTCCGGAACCGCCCCCTCACCCTCGCCCTTCGGGCTTGCTCTGCCGACAACAAGGTCGGCAGAGCCCTCTCCCCGCACGCGGGGAGAGGAGAGACCCGCGCCTCATCCGGCAGAGTGTGAATGAATAAGCCCACGCGGGCGAGGGGAGAAGCGCCTCGCATCGGCCCCTCATCGCCGTGCCGGCCAGGGGGACGGCCCGCGCAGCCGCGCCACGCCCGGCAACCCGCCCCCCTCGCGGCGAGCGGCCGCGGCCGTGCGGTCTTTTCAGGAATTTCTGAAAAGACCATAACACGCCCAGGCGCCGACTCCGAACGGAGGTTCGTCATGCTGTCGTCCCTGGACGCGCTGCTCCTGGCCCGGATCCAGTTCGGGTTCACGGTGGCGTTCCACATCATCTTCCCGGCCTTCTCGATCGGGCTCGCCAGCTACCTCGCGGTGCTCGAAGGGCTCTGGCTCGCCACCGGGCGCGCGGTCTTCCTCGACCTCTTCAAGTACTGGGTGAAGATCTTCGCCGTGGCCTTCGCCATGGGCGTCGTCTCGGGGCTGGTGATGTCGTACCAGTTCGGCACGAACTGGTCGGTCTTCTCCGACAAGGCCGGACCCGTGCTGGGGCCGATGATGGCCTACGAGGTGCTCTCGGCCTTCTTCCTGGAAGCGGGCTTCCTCGGGGTGATGCTGTTCGGCATGAGCAAGGTCGGGCCGCGCCTCCACTTCCTCGCTACCCTCGCCGTGGCGGTCGGGACCTTCTTCTCAGCCTTCTGGATCCTGTCGGTGAATTCCTGGATGCAGACGCCGCAGGGCTACGCGACCAACGCGGCCGGGCAGTTCGTGCCGCAGGATTGGTGGGCGATCGTCTTCAATCCCTCCTTCCCGTACCGCCTCGTCCACATGGTGCTCGCCGCCTACCTGACGACCGCGCTCGTGGTCGGTGCGGTCGGGGCCTGGCACCTGCTGCGCGATCGGCTGGCCGCGGTCTCCGGCCCCAACGAGGGCGCCCGCACCATGTTCTCGATGGCGATGTGGATGGCCGCGCTGGTGGCGCCGGTCCAGATCGCGGCCGGCGACGCCCATGGCCTCAACACCCTGGAGCACCAGCCCGCCAAGGTCATGGCCATGGAGGGCCATTTCGAGAGCCATCCGGCCGGCGCGCCGCTGATCCTGTTCGGGCTGCCGAACCAGGAGGCGGGCCGGGTCGACTACGCGCTCGAGATCCCGAAGCTGTCCTCGCTGATCCTCAAGCACGATCCGGACGCACCCCTGAAGGGGCTCGACACGGTGCCGCGGGAGAACTGGCCGCCGGTGCCAGTGGTGTTCTGGTCCTTCCGGGTGATGGTCGGGCTCGGCTTCCTGATCCTGGCGCTGGGGCTCCTCAGCCTGTTCGCGCGGCTGCGCGGCCGGCTCTACGAGTGGCCGCTCCTGCACCGCTTCGCCCTCGCGATGGGACCGGCGGGCTTCGTCGCCGTGGTGGCGGGCTGGATCACCACCGAGGTCGGCCGCCAGCCCTTCACGGTCTACGGCCTGCTGCGCACCGCGCAATCGGCTTCGCCGCTCTCGGCCCCGGCCGTGGCCGGCTCGCTCGTGGCCTTCGTGCTCATCTACTTCGCGGTGTTCTCCATGGGCGTGCTCTACATCCTGCGCCTGATGAGCAAGCCGCCCCATCACGGCGAGCCCGGGATCGAGCCGGGCGTTCCGATCCGCACCGCCGGCATCACGCCGGCCCCCGCGGTCCATCCCGACCGCACCCTGCAGCCGGCCGAATGAGGAGGGGGGCGTGGCAGAGAGCATCGATCTCACCGTCGTCTGGGCCTTCGTGATCGCCTTCGCGGTGTTCGCCTACATCGTCATGGACGGGTTCGACCTCGGCATCGGCATCCTGTTCCCGGCCTTCCGCCCGGGCGAGGAGCGCGACACCGCGATGAACTCCGTCGCCCCGGTCTGGGACGGGAACGAGACCTGGCTGGTCCTCGGGGGAGGGGGATTGTTCGCGGCCTTCCCGCTCGCCTACGCGATCCTGCTGCCGGCCCTCTACGCCCCGATCATCGCGATGCTGCTCGGGCTGATCTTCCGGGGCGTGGCCTTCGAGTTCCGCTGGCGCGACCCGGGCCACCGCGCCTTCTGGGACCTCGCCTTCACGGCCGGGTCGACCGTCGCGGCCCTCGCCCAGGGCATCGCCCTCGGCGCCATGCTCCAGGGCATCGCGGTCGAAGGGCGGGCCTATGCGGGGGGCTGGTGGGACTGGCTGTCGCCCTTCAGCCTCCTCGTCGGCCTCGGCCTCGCCTGCGGCTACGCGCTGCTGGGTGCCACCTGGCTGGTGATGCGCACCGAGGGGGCGCTGCAGGATCGCGCGCGCCGCCTCTCCGTGGGGCTCGGCGTCGCCACGATCCTGGCGATCTTCCTCGTCAGCGCCGCCACGCCCCTCCTGGAGGGCCGCTACTGGCAGCGCTGGTTCGCGATGCCGAACGTGCTCGTCACCGCGCAGGTGCCGCTCCTCGTCCTGATCGCGAGTCTCGTCTACTTCCGCGCCCTGCACCGGGGCGCGGAGCGGGCGCCGTTCCTGATCGCACTCGGCCTCTTCCTGCTGTCCTTCATCGGCCTCGGGATCAGCATCTTCCCCTACGTTGTGCCCGGCCGCGTCACGATCTGGGATGCCGCCGCGCCGGCGTCGAGCCAGATCTTCATGCTGGTCGGGGCCTCGGTCCTGATCCCGATCATCCTGGCCTACACCGCCTATTCCTACTGGGTGTTCCGCGGGAAGGTCGATTCGGCGGGCTACCATTGATGGCCCCGCTCTGGCGCCGGCTGCTCTGGTTCGCCGCGCTCTACGGAGCGAGCGTCGTCGGGCTCGGCTTCGTGGCCCTCGTCCTGCGCACCTGGCTCAAGGCCGTCTGAGGCGAAGCCCGTTCCATGCAATTGCCGCCCCTGGTCCAGACCTTCGTGCTCCATTTCGGCGAGATGGGCTCGCGCTGGGGCATCAACCGCACGGTCGGCCAGATCTACGCCCTGCTCTTCGTCGCGGAGCGCGCCCTCAACGCCGACGAGATCGTCGAGCGGCTCGGGCTGTCGCGCTCCAACGTCAGCATGGGCCTCAAGGAACTGCAGGCCTGGAGCCTCGTGCGCCTGCAGCACGTGCCCGGCGACCGCCGCGACTACTTCTCGACGCCCGAGGATCTCTGGCAGATCGTCCGCACGCTGGTCGAGGAGCGCAAGAAGCGCGAGGTCGACCCGACGCTCACGATGCTGCGCGAGATCCTGATGCAGGAGCCCCGCTCGGAGGAGGAGCGGCACGCCCAGGCGCGCCTCGCCGAGATGCACGACCTCTTCGAATTGTTCGCCGACTGGTACGCCGATGTGCGGCGCCTGGAGACGGACCGTCTGGTCCAGCTCCTGCGCCTGGGCGCCCGGGTCCAGAAGGTGCTCGCGGCGACGGACCGGATGCTCGGCGCCGCGGGCCGGCGGCGTCCCCCGAAATCCCCCGATTGATGAGGTGCGGCATGCTGCACCTGCGAAACCGGTGCGGGACGGCCGCGGTTGTGGCAGAAGGGGCGCCGGGTTCAACGCTCGGACGCTAACGGGCATGCCTTCCATCGATCACGCCATTCCGGACCAGACGGACCTCGCCGCGGGCGAGGCCGCGCTGAACGCGGCGCTCAGCCGCCTGCCGCAGGCGGAGCGGGACGCCTACTGGGCCTCGGTCCGCCGCTGCTACAACGCGCCCTACAACGATGCCCCGGGCAAGGGCGCTCAGCCGCTCCTCGTGCCCGCCCGGCCCACGGAGGTGCGGGCCGGCTAGCCCGCCGCCCCCGGGGCTGCGACGGCCGCGATCCCCTCCCGCCCGTCGGGAGGGGATTTTTCGTCGGCACCTCTCTCCGGGCTGGTCCCAAGGTCAAGCCGCGGTCAAGGTTGCCGAAACGCCTGCGGCGAAACATGCCGTTAACCATTTTTTAAGCTTTCCGAGCGATAACCGGAGCCGTCCAGCTTTCTGGATGTCGAGTGGTCTCTGTCCACTCTGTTTGATGCCTCCCTGTACGACTCATCAGCCGCCCCTCGGGGCGGCTTTCTTTTTGCGCGTCCGGGCACCCCCCGGGCACGGGAGCAAGCCGCCCCGCCGCGCGTTGTCGTTAGGGTTAATGCATCGTTACCCGGGCGCGGCCGCGCCGACGGCGCTAGAGTTGCGACGTCGGGACCGAAGCAGGGGACGCTGTTCCGAAGCGGGACGGTCGTTCCAGTCCGAGGACGGAGAAGGGGCCATGGTCGAGATGGACGTGATGTTTCGGGATGCGCGCGACACCGTGAATTTCGGCGAGACCTTCGTGGCCTCCGAGGCGTTCCGCAGCCTGTTCCGCGAGGGCATGACGCTCGTGGAGGAGACGGCGGCCTATCTCGACGGTCCGGGCCGCGACGAATCGCGCCTCCTGTCCCGTCACGCGGCGCTCACCTACGCGAGCGAGAGCATGCGCCTGACGACGCGGCTGATGCAGATCGCGTCCTGGCTGCTGGTCCAGCGCGCCGTCTCGGAAGGGGAACTCACCCTCAGCGAGGCGCAGCAGGAGAAGACCCGGGTGCGGCTGAGTGCGGGCGAGACGTCCCCCGAGATGTCGCCCGCGGCGGTGGCGGAGCTGCCGCTCTCCCTGCAGGCGCTGATCGACCACGCGAAGCGCCTGCACGCCCGCATCCGCCACCTCGACAGCCTGATCTCCGACGACCGCCCCACGCCGGCCCCCCGCGAGAGCCCGGTCTTCGCCCAGCAGGACATGCTCCGCGCGGCTTTCCGGGCGGCGCACTGAAGCCGGCACAGCGGCCTTCGCCCCGATGCGGGCTACCGTGTGCACACCGCGATCGAACAGCTGTTATAAGGCAATCGCTTATTCGAGCGCATGACGCGGTGAGTGCGGCGTGGGGAACCCCTCCCCCGGACCGGCTTACTCATTCACCTTTCGCCGGATCAGGCGCGGGTCTCTCCTCTCCCCGCGTGCGGGGAGAGGGCTGCGGACCCCTCGTCGGGTCCGCAGCGAGCCCGCAGGGCGAGGGTGAGGTTCCGGAGGAGCTTCATCCTGCGCCGCCCCCTCACCATCGGCTGCCGCCTCGTCTCGCCCCCTGCAAGGGGGGCTCGACCCTCTCCCCGCACGCGGGGAGAGGCCATGCGCACGACCCGTCATGTGAACCCGCAAACCAGCACGGGAGAGGGAATCCCGCGATACACCTTGCGATCACCTGTAATCGACTGCAGTAGAACGCTTTTATGGCTCTACGTAAGATGTGTGCACACGGTTGCCCATTCGGGGAAGGGGCGCATCGCACTCCGTAACGCAAGAACCCCGGCCTCGCGACCGGGGTTCTTGCGTTGCGGGATGTCGCGTTCGGAGAGGGCGCCGCGCCGGCGCCCGCAGCCCTTACTTCTTGCCGAAGCTGAGGTTGCCGAAGCGCGAGTTGAAGCGCGAGACGCGGCCGCCGCGGTCCATCAGCTTCTGCTCGCCGCCGGTCCAGGCCGGGTGGGTCGTGGGGTCGATGTCGAGGTTGAGGGTGTCGCCCTCCTTCCCCCAGGTCGACCGGGTCGTGTACTCCGTCCCGTCGGTCATCACCACCTTGATGAAGTGGTAGTCGGGATGCTCGGTGCCCTTCTTGGCAGCGGTCTTCGCCATGACGTAATCCTCGATGCGGCCCGCCCCCAAACGCTCCGCTGTGGGCCGCGGCCATTGATCGCGCGTAATCGGATGAGCGGCGGCCTATACCTCACCCGACGGCGCCAAACAAGCGCAGCTAACGGATTCACACGCAACTCATGGCTTCTGATGCACAAGCCCGCTCCCGGGCGCCTCTGGGCGCGCTGAGACCGCTCGTCCCCTTCGCGATGCGCTACCGCGGCCGCGTCGCCGCGGCCCTCGTGGCCCTGGTGGCGGCGGCGGGCGCGACGCTCGTGGTGCCCATCGCCATCCGGCGGGTGATCGATCTCGGCTTCTCGCAGGAGGGCGCCGCCCTCATCGACGCCTATTTCGGGGCGCTGATCGGGGTGGTGGGCGTCCTGGCGCTGGCGA
The DNA here is from genome assembly GCF_054052225.1 of Methylobacterium sp. JK268. Classification (NCBI taxonomy): domain Bacteria; kingdom Pseudomonadati; phylum Pseudomonadota; class Alphaproteobacteria; order Hyphomicrobiales; family Methylobacteriaceae; genus Methylobacterium; species Methylobacterium sp. JK268. The sequence continues at coordinate 88,171 of NZ_JBSVZN010000002.1, forward strand.
GCGCGGCCCGCTACTACTTCGTCGTGACGCTGGGCGAGCGGGTCATCGCTGACCTGCGCGCCGCCGTCTTCGCGCAGCTCACGCGCCTCGATCCCGCCTTCTTCGATGCGGCGCGCAGCGGCGAACTCGTCTCGCGCCTCACCGCGGACGCCGCGCAGGTGAAGTCGGTCTTCGGCGTCTCGCTGTCGATCCTGCTGCGCAACGCGGTCCTGTTCCTCGGCGCGGTCGGCATGATGGTCTGGACGAGCCCGCGGCTCTCGGTCCTCGTGCTCGCCGCCATCCCGGTCATCGTCTTCCCGCTGATCCTGTCGGGCCGGGGCGTGCGGCGCCGGTCCCGCGCCGCGCAGGACCGCCTCGCCGACGCCTCGGCCTACGCTACCGAGGCGGTGTCGGCGGTGCGCATCATGCAGGCCTTCGGCATGGGGCCGGCGACCGCCGCGCGCTTCGCCGCCGCCTCCGAGGACGCCTTCCTGGCCGCCCGCGCCTCGGCGCGCGCCCGCGCGCTGCTCACCGGCGTCGCGATCTTCCTCGTCTCGGCGAGCGTCGTGGGCGTGCTCTGGTACGGCGCGCAGGGCGTGACGCGGGGGACGATGTCGGCCGGCCAGCTCTCGCAATTCGTCCTCTACGCGGTCTTCGGCGCGAGCGCGCTCGGCCAGCTCTCCGAGGTCTACGGCGAATTGACCCTGGCGGCGGGCGCCGCGGAGCGGCTCGGGGAGATCCTGGGCACCGCCCCCTCCATCGCGGCGCCCGCCTCGCCCGCGCTCCTCCCGGAGCCGCCCCGCGGCGAGGTCGCCTTCGATCACGTGCGCTTCGCCTACCCGACCCGGCCGGAGCGCGTGGCGCTGCACGATCTCAGCTTCCGCGTCGCGCCGGGCGAGCGCGTCGCCCTGGTCGGGCCCTCGGGCGCGGGCAAGAGCACGGTCCTGCAGCTCCTGCTGCGCTTCTACGACCCTGAGGCCGGGGAGGTCCGGGTCGACGGCGTTCCGGTCTCGGCCGTCGATCCGGAGGCCCTGCGGGCCCGCCTGTCCCTGGTGCCGCAGGACCCCACGGTGTTCAGCGGCAGCGTCCTCGACAACATCCGCTACGGGCGGCCGGGGGCGGACGAGGAGGCGGTGCGGCGGGCGGCCGTCCAGGCCCACGCGGACGGCTTCATCCGGGCGCTGCCGCAGGGCTACGCGACCCTGGTGGGCGAACGCGGCGTGACGCTCTCGGGCGGGCAGCGGCAGCGCATCGCGATCGCCCGGGCGATCCTGAAGGATGCGCCGATCCTGCTGCTCGACGAGGCCACCTCCGCTCTCGACGCGGAGAGCGAGCGCGCCGTCCAGGCCGCCCTCGACGACCTGATGCGCGGGCGCACCACCCTGGTGATCGCCCACCGCCTCGCCACGATCCGGGCCGCGGACCGGATCCTGGTCCTCGACGAGGGCCGCGTGGTGGAGGAGGGGACGCACGAGGGCCTGCTCGCCCGCGGCGGCCTCTACGCGCAGCTCGCGGCGCTGCAGTTCGGCGATGCCGGCGGTGAGGCGCGGGCGCGGCTCGTCGCCGTCTGACGCCACCGCCACGGTGGACCGGGACGCGGCGCGTGCTTATCTTCCGCAGGCCACGAACCAACCCTCAACCGCCCGGGCCTTGAACCCGGTTGCTGGAGAGAACGGATGCCCACGAGTTTCAAGGTGATGTCGCTGACCGAGGCGGCCGCCGATCGCATCAAGCGGATCATCGCGACCGCGGAGCGGCCGATCGCCGGCGTTCGCGTCGGCGTGAAGAACGGCGGCTGCGCCGGGATGAGCTACACGATGGAATACGCCGAGGAGCGCCGCCCCGGCGAGGACGTGGTCGAGGATCGCGGCGTCGCGGTCTTCGTGGACCCGAAGGCGGTGCTGTTCCTGCTCGGGACCCAGATGGATTTCCAGACCACGAAGCTCGCCTCGCAATTCGTGTTCAACAATCCGAACCAGACCTCGGCCTGCGGCTGCGGCGAATCGGTCGCGATCACGCCGGTGAAGCCGGAGGCGCTGCAGCAGGCCGGCGTCTGAAGCGAACCCGCCCGCGGGGCATGGCCTTTGCGGTGAGATCAAGCGCCCGGTTTTGCGGATCGCGGCGCGGGAAACCGCTCTCTCCCGCGTGGGCTGCCGGCTGCGATACGCTTCGTAAGCGGATCGATACGCTTGGAGCGCGCAACGCTCCTGATGCTGAGCTGTCGCGCAGCGGCCTCGAAGCATCCCGGAACCGAGATCCATGTCAAGGCGCCTGGGATGCGCTGTTCTGGGGTGCTTCGAGGCTCCTTCGGAGCACCTCAGCATGAGGAGTGCTGCGTCTTCCAAATCCGTTCAGCAGGTGGGCAGGTAAAACAGGCTCTCAGAGTTCAATCCTGAGACCGAGCCACCCTGAGCCATCTTCGATCGCTTCGGTCCCTCTCTCACTCGGGCTGCCGTGTGCTATCCAGTTCATCGAACGACCACGGCTGGAGTGCGCGACAATCCTCATGCTGAGGTGCCGCGCAGCGGCCTCGAAGCAGCCCAGAAGGCTTATCCAAGAGAAAATGTGCCTTGGACCGAACGCGCCCCGCGCCCCGCAGTCGAGATGTCCGAACGCACTGAACCGGTGACCGTGCTCAGGCGACCTGCGTGAGATCCGGCATCCCGTCGTCGGTGACGACGCGGTTGCGACCGGCGCGCTTGGCCGCGAACATGCATTGATCGGCCCGTTCGAGGAGCGAGACCGCCGTGTCGTCCGGGCGGAGCGCCGCCACCCCGACCGAGACGGTGACGCGGCCGAGCGACTCGCCGGTCGACCGTTTCACGAGTTCCCGCCCCATCACGCTCGACCGGATGCGCTCCGCGAGATCCACCGCCACGGCGGTGCCGCCCCGCGGGACGATCACGCCGAATTCCTCGCCGCCGAACCGGGCGATCGTGACGCCGGAATCCACCATCTCGCGCATCGTCAGCGCCACGAGGCGCAGGACGCGGTCGCCCGTCAGGTGGCCGTACATGTCGTTGAAGCGCTTGAAATGGTCGATGTCGAGGATGATCAGGGAGGTCGGCTCCCCGGTCGCGGCGCCCGTGACGGCGTCGCGCAGGGCCTGCTCGAACAGCTTGCGGTTGCCGATGCCGGTGAGAGGATCGGTCAGCGACTCGACGCGGACCGCCTCCAGCGTCTCGTGCAGGGACTGGATCTCCTGCCGGCTCTCGCGCATCCGCGCCTCGAGGGTCCGGTTGTTGGCGGTCACGTCCCGCGTGGCCGCCACCAGGGACGACACCAGCTCCCTCAGGCGGCCGCGCGTGACCGTGGGCTCCACGATGTCCTTGCTGAAGGCCTGCAGCGAGGCGCCGTAGCGGGCCGTGGACCCGAGCGCCACGTCCAGGATCTCCAGAACCTGCTCCATCTCGCCGAGCAGCCCCGTGCCGGCGCGCTCCGTCTCCACCGTGTGGCGGCGGGAATCGATGTAGGTGTCGTAGAGCACGTCGATGGCGTCGTCGTGGAGCGCCCCGTGCTCGGTCGTCAGGCGCTTCACCGCCTCGTTCAGGAGGGGCTGGTGCCCCGACACGTAGGTGTACCAGACGGCGTAGCTGCGCGGGCAGGCCGAAGACCCGTAGGCCTTCATGAGCTCGATCGCCCTCTGGCCGACCGCGAAACTCCGGTCCGTGTCGGCTCGGGACACGTCGTGCATCCGCCTTCTCCGTGCACCACCGGACCCCGAAGTCCGATCGCTGTCCCGGGTCTACCGGATTCGAGTGGAGAAGGCGTTAAAGCAGGGCGGCGCAGCCGGGAAATCCGTCTCGACTTTCGGGCTACTCGCGATCCTTCGATTTCTTCAGGACAACCGGGCGTAGAAGAAAGGCCGGAACATGCGAGCCGAGACCGATCTCGGCCTCCGGCATCGCGTCATCGTCGCGTCGGCGCGACGCCGCGGTCCGGGACCTTTCCTCGCGGCGCGGCGCCTTGGGCGCTTCCGCGACCCGCTCCTCCGTGCGGGGCGGCCGCGGGCTGCGCTCGGTCCGCTCGGTGGGGCCGCGCCGTCCCCGCTCGCCGCGCTTCGAGCGGCCGTCGCGCTCCCGGACGCGACGCTCGCGGGGCTCGCCCTCCTCCTCCGCGGGAAGGGCGGCGAGATCACCGTCCGCCCAGGGGATCGGCTGGCCGATCAGGTTCTCGATCGCCGCCAGGGATTTCTCGTCGCCGCGGGCGACCAGCGTGAAGGCGTTGCCGCTGCGGCCGGCGCGGCCGGTCCGGCCGATCCGGTGCACGTAATCCTCGGCGTGGTGCGGCACGTCGAAGTTGAAGACGTGGCTCACCGCCGGGATATCGAGGCCGCGGGCCGCCACGTCGCTCGCCACCAGCAGCGGCACCTCGCCCGACCGGAAGGCGTCCAGGGCCGCCATGCGGGCGCGCTGATCCATGTCGCCGTGCAGGGCGGCGACGTTGAAGCCGTGGCTGGCGAGCGAGCGCTGCAATTGGGCGACGTCGCGCTTGCGGTTGCAGAAGATGATGCCGTTGCGCAGTTCCTGCGCGGTGTGGATCAGCCCGCGCAGGGTCTTGCGCTTCTGGTGGCCCTCGCCGCCCGTCGCCACCAGCCGCTGCTCGATGGTCGAGGCCGTGGAGGCCGGGCGCGCCACCTCGATCCGCACCGGGTTGTGCAGGAAGTCGTCCGCCAGCCGCTGGATCTCGGGCGGCATCGTGGCGGAGAAGAACAGGGTCTGCCGCGTGAACGGCACCAGCTTCACGATCCGCTCGATGTCGGGGATGAAGCCCATGTCGAGCATCCGGTCGGCCTCGTCGATGACGAGAAGCTCGACCCCGGTCAGCAGCAGCTTGCCGCGCTCGAAATGGTCGAGCAGGCGGCCGGGCGTGGCGATCAGCACGTCGACGCCGCGGGTGATCTTGGCGTCCTGGTCCGCGAAGGAGACGCCGCCGATCAGCAGGGCGACGTTGAGCTTGTGGTTGGTGCCGTAGCGCTCGAAATTCTCCACGACCTGCGCGGCGAGTTCGCGCGTCGGTTCGAGGATCAGCGTGCGCGGCATGCGCGCGCGGGCGCGCCCCTGCTCCAGGAGCGTCAGCATCGGCAGCGTGAAGGCGGCCGTCTTCCCGGTGCCGGTCTGGGCGACGCCGAGAACGTCGCGGCGGGCGAGCACGTGCGGGATCGCCTGGGCCTGGATCGGCGTCGGCGTGGTGTAGCCGGCCGCGGACACCGCCTGCAGGACTTTTTCGCTCAGACCGAGTTCGGCAAATGACATCAGGAGTGAGAACCGTTGCGCGCGGGCCGGGCTACCGGCGCGGGGAATGTCCGTCGCGGCAACGGCCCGGACGAAAGGAAGTTTCGCGCCCGCTCCACGCCCGAGACGAGTGCGGGCGAGCCTGCCATTGCTGCGGCGCGGGTGATCGCGCCGGCCGGTCGGACACGCCCGATGGAACCGGCTTTGTCAAGGGGCCGAGTTGCCACAATCCCCGTGCGGGCTCAGCGCCCGCCCGCCACCGCGCAGGGATCGAGCCGGAGATCGGCCTTGAGCCCGAAGGACCCGGTTGTCTCCGGATCCGCCGGCAGGGCGGCCGTGGCCACCCGGCCCGCGCCGGGGCGGGTGCGGGCGGCCATGAAGTGGGCGGCGGTCACCGAGAGGATCGTGATCACCAGCGCGGCCCTGCCGGTCTGCATCAGCAAGGCGTGGCGCGGCGCGCCGCCGGCTGTCCGCGCGGGTTCGGTCGAGAAGGATCCGGCGGTCACGGGGAGATGCGCGTCGGGGCGGGTCTGAACGGGTTCGGTCGCCATGGGCTCGGCATTCGCTCGAAGACATCACGATCATCAAGGCTTAAGGTTAATTCAGAGTAATCGAGGTCATCGCGTTTCGCGCTGATCGCCCAACCGGTGCTTCACCTTTTGTTGAGGGGTCGAGGGCTATTCCCGACACACGTTGCGGAACAGCGACGGACCGGACGTGAGGCCGGTAACGGACACCGCGCCGGCACTCGCCAATAGGACCATGCGTATGAAGAAGATCCTCCTCTCCACCGTGGCCCTCGCGGGCCTGACCGCCGCCGCCTCGGCGGCCGATCTGCCGCGCCGCGCGGCCCCGCCGCCGGTCTTCACCCCGGTGCCGGTCTTCACCTGGACCGGCTTCTACGCCGGGTTCAACGCCGGCTACGGCTTCGGCACGGGCAGCAACAAGAATGCGACCGTGCTCGGCGTCGATCCCCGCACCGGCCTCGTGCCGAACGGCACCACGGCGGTGGTCGGCTTCTCGAACAACAGCCGCAGCACCGACGGCTTCGTCGGCGGCGGCCAGGTCGGCTACAACTACCAGTTCACGCCGGGCTCGGGCGTCGTGGTCGGCATTGAGGCGGACGCCCAGTACGCCGATTTCGGCCGTGACCGGAACCGCTTCACGGTTGTGAACAGCGCCGCTCCGAACACCGTTCTGGTCGGCACCGGCCTGGCCGCCCAGCAGGTGTTCAACCCGAACGGCCTGTCGGGTCTCGACTACTTCGGCACGGTGCGCGGCCGTCTCGGCTACGCCTTCGACCGCACCCTCGTGTACGCCACCGGCGGCTTCGCCTACGGCGGCGGCGGCGGGTCGAACTTCGGCCTGGCCAACCGCGACGACTTCCAGACCGGCTGGACCGCCGGCGGCGGCGTCGAGTACGCCCTGCCCACCGACTCGTTCCTGAACTTCTTCAAGTCGAACGCGGTGACGCTGAAGGTCGAAGGCCTCTACGTGAACCTCGATCGCGGCAACGGCCTCAACGGGGCCTTCGCGGTCAACAATGCCGGTACGCTCATCACCACGGCCAGCCCGGGCGTGGTCGTGGTCAACGGCCTGCAGCGCCGCAACACCGAGTTCGCGGTGGTGCGCGCCGGCCTGAACTATAAGTTCGGCACCTACTAGGCTTCGGCCGAACACTCCCCGATCAGGACGAAGAGCCCGGCCGACAGGCCGGGCTCTTTCGTTGCAGCGTCGCGTCGCCGCGCCGGGAGGGGAGGGTGCCCGCCCCCTACTCGATGCCGAGCTTGGCCTTCAGCAGCGCGTTGACGGCGGCGGGGTTGGCCTTGCCGCCCGTCGCCTTCATGGTCTGGCCGACGAACCAGCCCAGCAGGGTCGGCTTGGCCTTGGCCTGCTCGACCTTGTCGGGGTTGGCCGCGATGATCTGGTCGACCGCCGCCTCGATCGCGCCCGTATCGGTCACCTGCTTGAGGCCGCGGCTCTCGACGATCTGGCGCGGATCGCCGCCCTCGCTCCAGACGATCTCGAACAGGTCCTTGGCGATCTTGCCCGAGATGGTGCCGTCGCCGATCAGGTCGATGATCGCGCCGAGCTGCGCGGCCGAGACCGGCGAGTCCTCGATGCCGTGCCCCTCCTTGTTGAGGCGGCCGAACAGCTCGTTGATCACCCAGTTCGCCGCGGCCTTGCCGTCGCGGCCCTTGGCCACCGCCTCGAAGTAGTCGGCGGCCGCGCGCTCGGCCACCAGCACCGTGGCGTCGTAGGCCGAGAGCCCGTAATCGGCGACGAAGCGCGCCTTCTTCGCGTCGGGTAGTTCCGGCAGCCCGGCCGCGAGCCCGTCGATGAAGGCCTGGTCGATCTCCAGCGGCAGCAGATCCGGATCCGGGAAGTAGCGGTAATCGTGCGCCTCCTCCTTGGAGCGCATCGAGCGCGTCTCATTCCGGTTGGGATCGTAGAGCCTGGTCTCCTGGTCGATCCGGCCGCCATCCTCCAGGATGGCGATCTGGCGGCGGGCCTCGACCTCGACCGCCTGGCCGATGAAGCGGATCGAGTTGACGTTCTTGATCTCACAGCGGGTGCCGAGGGGCTCGCCGGGCCGGCGCACCGACACGTTCACGTCGGCGCGCAGGTTCCCCTTCTCCATGTCGCCGTCGCAGGTGCCGAGGTAGCGCAGGATCGTGCGCAGCTTCGTCACGTAGGCCTTGGCCTCCTCGGACGAGCGCAGGTCGGGCTTCGACACGATCTCCATCAGCGCCACGCCCGACCGGTTGAGGTCGACGAAGCTGAGGCTCGGGTGCTGGTCGTGCAGGGACTTGCCCGCATCCTGCTCCAGGTGCAGGCGCTCGATCCCGACCCGGATCGTCTCGCCGTCGGGCAGGTCGACCAGCACCTCGCCCTCGCCGACGATCGGGCTCTTGTACTGGCTGATCTGGTAGCCCTGGGGCAGGTCCGGGTAGAAGTAGTTCTTGCGGTCGAATACCGAGCGGTGGTGGATCTCGGCCTTGAGCCCGAGCCCGGTGCGCACCGCCTGCGCCACGCATTCGCGGTTGATGACCGGCAGCATGCCGGGCATCGCGGCGTCGACGAGCGAGACGTTGTCGTTCGGCTCCGATCCGAAGGTGGTCGAGGCCCCGGAGAACAGCTTCGCCCGGCTCGTCACCTGGGCGTGGATCTCCATGCCGACGATCACCTCCCAGTCGCCCAAGGCGCCCTTGATCAGCTTCTTGGGGTTCACGGGAGCGTTCATGACGAAGAATCTCCGAGTCTCGCGCGGCTCCCCCTCTCCCGTACGGGAGAGGGGCAGGGGTGAGGGTCCCGGACCCTTCCGGATGGGGCTCTCCGCGTCGTGCTGGCAGCGGGACGGTTCAGACATCTTGCTGAACCACCTGGACCCTCACCCCTACCCCTCTCCCGCACGGGAGAGGGGATCCCGCGCCTAGTAAGGAGGGGTGGTCTGCCCGGTCAAGCGCGTCAGGTCCGACGCGCCGCGACCCGCCGCGCCGCGTAGGCGAGGAGCGCCCACAGGAAGGCCGCCGCTGTGCGCACGGGGAAGAAGGTCGGCAGGTCGTGTCCGATCGGCGCCGGCCACGGGATCCCGATCCCGGTGATCGCCCAGGACACCAGAACCGACACCGCCAGCGCCACGATGGCGACGATGAACAGCTTGCCGAACTGGTCCGCCTTCCAGCCGAGATAGAGCGCGAGCCCGATCAGGACCGGGTCGAGCCCGGCCATCAGCCAGACCGCAGGCGGGTAGTAGGGGACCGTCACCCGCTTACGCCCACCAGCGCGGCGGCAGCTGGACCCGGCCCGCGGCCTCCTCCAGCACCTGGCCGGCCGCGAACAGGGTCTCCTCGTCGAACGGCCGGCCGATCAGCTGGAGGCCGAGGGGCAGGCCCTGCCCGTCGAGCCCCGCCGGCACCGCGATGCCCGGGAGCCCGGCCATGTTCACCGTCACGGTGAAGACGTCGTTGAGGTACATCTCGACCGGGTCGGCATTCTGCTTCTCGCCGATGCCGAAGGCCGCCGACGGGGTGGCGGGGGTCAGGATCGCGTCGACCCCGTCCGCGTAGACGGTCTCGAAGTCCCGCTTGATCAGGGTGCGGATCTTCTGGGCGCGCACGTAGTAGGCGTCGTAGTAGCCCGCCGAGAGCACGTAGGTGCCGATCATGATGCGGCGCTTGACCTCGCGGCCGAAGCCCGCCGCGCGGGTCTGCTCGTACATCCCGACGATGTCCTTCGCCTCGACGCGCAGCCCGTAGCGGACGCCGTCGTAGCGGGCGAGGTTCGAGGAGGCCTCGGCCGGGGCCACGATGTAGTAGGCCGGCAGGGCGTATCGCGTGTGCGGCAGCGAGACCTCGACGATCCGGGCGCCGGCCGCGCGCAGCCACTCGGCCCCCTGCTGCCAGAGCCGCTCGATCTCGGCCGGCATCCCGTCGACGCGGTACTCCTTGGGGATGCCGATCGTCAGGCCCTTCACCCCGCGCGAGACCGCCGCCTCGTAATCCGGCACGGGCCGGTCCACGCTCGTCGTGTCCTTGGGATCGTGGCCCGCCATCGAGGCGAGCAGGATCGCGCTGTCGCGCACCGTGCGGGCGATCGGCCCGGCCTGATCGAGGGAGGAGGCGAAGGCGACGATGCCCCAGCGCGAGCAGCGCCCGTAGGTCGGCTTGATGCCGACCGTGCCGGTGAAGGCCGCGGGCTGGCGGATCGAGCCGCCGGTATCGGTGGCGGTGGCCCCGAGGCAGAGCCGCGCCGCGACCGCCGCCGCCGAGCCGCCCGAGGAGCCGCCCGGCACCAGCTTGGCGTCCGAGCCGCGCCGCCGCCAGGGTGAGACGACCGGGCCGTAGGCGCTGGTCTCGTTGGACGACCCCATGGCGAACTCGTCGAGGTTCAGCTTGCCCAGCATCACGGCGCCGTCGCGCCAGAGGTTGTGGCTGACCGTCGACTCGTAGTGCGGCCGGAAGCCTTCGAGTATTTTCGAGCCCGCGGTCGTCGGCACGTCGTGGGTGCAGAACAGGTCCTTGATGCCGAGCGGCAGCCCTTCGAGCGGGCGCGCCTCGCCGGCGGCGATCTTGCGGTCCGCCACCTCCGCCATGGCGAGCGCCCGGTCGGGCGTCTCGATCAGGTAGGCGTTGAGCGCGCGCGCCTTCTCGACCGCGTCGAGATGCGCCTGCGCGATCTCGCGGGCGGAGAAGCGCTTCTGGCGCAGCCCGTCGCGGGCCTCCGCCAGGGTGAGGTCGGTCAGGTCTGCCGGAATCGTGCTCACGTCGAAAATCCTCGCCGCCCGCGGGCGCTGCCGGCCGCTACTCGACGACCTTCGGGACCAGGAAGTAGTTGTCCTCGGTCAGGGGCGCGTTGAAGACGATCTCGCGGGCGTAACCGCCGTCGGTGACCACGTCCTCGCGGCTCTTCATCGCCATCGGGGTGACCGAGGTCATCGGCTCGACGCCCGAGACGTCGACGCTGCCGAGTTGCTCCACGAAGGCCAGGATGGCGTTGAGCTCGTCCTGGAGCGGCGGCACCTCCGCGTCGCTCACCGCGATGCGCGCCAGATGCGCGATGCGCCGAACCGTCTGCGCGTCGACCGACATGAAACCCCGCTGCGCGTGGAGGAACCGGCCCGTCCGGCCGCTCGCCGGGCGCTATAGCACCGGCTTTCGCGCCGTCGCAACGGCAGGGGATCAGGGCGCGGGGCGCAACCGCGCGCCGGGCTCCAGAAGCAGCGGGGCGTGGTGGTGGCCCGTATGGGCGGCGACGAGCGTGCCGCTCAGCCGCACCCGCTGTCCGGCCGGGCGGGGGATGGCAGGGGGCAGCGCCGGAACCTGCACGCGGCGGAGAGCGTCGAGCGGCGCCGCGCCGGGATCGGCAGGATCGCCCCCGGTCGTGCAGACCGGCCGCGAGAGGATCAGGATCGGGACGCGCTCGGGTTCGTCCCCCGCCGCGACGCTCTCGTCATTCGGCCGGCCCGGACATGTCCGCCAGACGAGACGGCCCTCGACCGCGACCGGATGCTCGTAGCCCAGGTATGCGGCATCGGCCCCCCCCGCGCCGAGGAGGCAGCAGGCCGCGGCGATCGGGAACGCTCCGCCGCGAAGGGTCAGCACCGAGCCGGCAGAGTCGGTATCGGGGCCGCGCGCACGGCGATCTTCCGGTCGGGCCGGCCGGGATCCTCGATCAGGACGGCGGGCTCGCGAAAGGTCTGGCGGGCCCGGGCGGATCCGGCGAGCAGCACCTCGGCGGCGAGCGCGAGCATCAACTTGTGGCGCCGCGGCATGCCGCGCCGCGCGGGCTTCGGTGGCGCCTGTCGTGGCGGATGCGGCGGCCGGACGGCATCGCGCTGCGCGCCGCCGGTCGCGATGCCGATCAACGCGATGAAGGGGATGCGCAGACGGCGCGGCGCGGGGGAAGACACCCGGTTCGCCGGGCGCGGCGGAATGGGGGTGGGCGCCAGGGAGACGATCGCGCCGTGGGGAACGCGGGTGCGTCCGCGGGCGGCGCCGGGCGCTTTCGCGAAGCGGCCGATCGCCCGCGGGAGCCGCCCGCGCAGCGGGGCGAGTGTCCCGTCGATGTCCAGACTCTGCCACGCCGCGGGGTTACGCCCGGATGTCTCCGGCGGGACGGACAGCGACGTTGCCAGGGAGAAGGGGAGCACGGGGCGGCCTCGGTCCTGTCAGGGTAAACACCGAGTTAACGCTCCGCATTCGTCCTGGCCACGTCAACCTTCCGTTAACCTTAAGAGGGGCGGCGGTTGTGCACGACTGGCCCGCGGGGTCGCCGCTGACGCCTGGCGACAGGAGCGCGGCACCGGGACCCGGCGTCGGGTACCGCCCCGCGCCGGGCCCCTGACGTTTCCGCCGGTTCAGAGACCAGGCGGGATCCCCGCCGCCGGATGCGCCCCTAGCCAATCGTCACCGGCACGCCCTTGTGGGGGACCACCACCTGCACGCCGCTGCCGTCGAGGGCCGCCACGAAGGCGTCGGCGGTCGGCGCGATGATCGGGAAGGAGCCGTAGTGGCAGGGGATCACCGCCCGCGGGGCGAAGAACTTCCGCACGGCGAGCGAGGCGGTCTCCGCGCCCATGGTGAAGCGATCGCCGATCGGCACGATCAGGATGTCCGGGCGGTAGATCTCCTGGATCAGAGCCATGTCGCCGAAGATGTCGGTGTCGCCCATGTGGTAGACGGTCGGCTCGCCGGGCGCCCGCACGATCACGCCGTTGGGCAGGCCGAGCGGAACGGTGACGCCGGCCTCGCTCATTCCGGCCGAGTGGTCGGCGCGGACCAGCGTCACCCGGAACGCGCCCTGGTCGGTGGTGCCGCCCGTGTTCATGGGATCGAACTGCGTGAGCCCCTTCGAGGCGAGCCACATGCAGAGGTCGTAGTTCGTCACCACCTTGGCGCCGGTCTCGCCGGCGATGGCGAGGGTGTCGCCGACATGATCGCCGTGGCCGTGGGTGATCAGGATGTGGGTGGCGCCCTCGGTTGCCTTGGCGCGGGCGTCGTCCCCGCCCTCGAAGGCCGGGTTGCCGGTGAAGAACGGATCGATCAGGACGTGGCTGTCGCCGAAATCGAGGCGGAAGGCCGAGTGGCCGAACCAGGTGATGCGCATGAGGAGGTCTCCCGGATGGACGCCCCGTACTTAAAGCCCCGGCGGCGCCCGTGAACCGGGAGCGTTTCGCGGAATTCGCCGAATCCTCGCGGGCGGGCGGCGCGCGCCTGCTCGGCCTCGACCTCGGCACCAAGACGATCGGGATCGCGCTCTCGGATGTGGGCCGGCGCATCGCCTCGCCGCTGGAGACGATCCGGCGGGTCAAGTTCACGCCCGACGCGCAGCGCCTCGCGGCGCTCGCCGCCGCGCACCGGGTCGGCGGGCTCGTGATCGGCCTGCCGCTCAACATGGACGGCAGCGAGGGTCCCCGGGTGCAATCGACCCGCGCCTTCGTGCGCAACCTCGCGCCGATCCTGCCCCTGCCGGTGCTGCTCTTCGACGAGCGCCTCTCCACCGCCGCTGTCACCCGTACGCTGCTGGAGGCCGACGCCTCTCGGGCGCGCCGGAGCGAACTCGTGGACAAGCTCGCGGCCGCCTACATCCTGCAAGGATGCCTGGACGTGCTGGCGGGGCTGGAGGAGGAGGATGAGGATCCTTCCTCATCGTGAGCGGCGCCGCCTCGGGGTGCCGAGCGCCGGTCGGGCCCGTGTTGTTCACCGGCGAGGCGAAGCCGGGCGGATCGCACTGGGAGCCCCGCGCTCGCACTGCGCCGGCCCGGACCCCGGCTAGCGCCGCGACACCGTCCCGCCCGGATGCCGCAGCACCCGTCCGTCGAGCTCGAGTTCCAGCATCAGGCTCTGGATGATGCGCGCCGGCAATCCGGCCTGACGGGCCAGACTGTCGATGCCGATCGGGGCCGGCCCCAGCAGATCGAGGAGTCGGTCGCGCTCGTCGGGCGCCCGCCCGGCCGGCTCCGGGCCGCTCTCCGGCGCCTCGTAGGTGGTCGCCGGCTCGGCGGCTTCGAGGAGGGGCTCGAAGAAGTCGGTCTCGTCCCAGTAGAGGGCCGGTTCCGGCGGGCGCTCGCCGTCCTCGGCGCCCCCGGGCGCCTTGCCGCCGGAGACGAGGGGCGCCAGCACCGAGAGCACGTGATCCGGGTCGCCGCAGAGCGTCGCGCCCTGGCGGATGAGGTCGTTGGTGCCCTCCGCCCGCGGATCCAGCGGCGAGCCCGGCACCGCGAAGACCTCGCGGCCCTGCTCCAGGGCGAAGCGGGCCGTGATCAGCGAGCCCGAGCGGCGCGCCGCCTCCACCACCACCGTCCCCAGGCAGAGCCCCGAGATGATGCGGTTGCGGCGGGGGAAGTCGCGCCCGCGCGGCTCCCAGCCGAGCGGCATCTCGGCGACGAGCGCGCCGCCCTGGTCGAGGATGCGCTTGGCCAGGTCCTCGTGCTCGGCCGGGTAGATGCGGTCGTGGCCGCCCGCCAGAACCGCGATCGTCCCGGAGAAGAGGGCGGCGACGTGGGCGCGCGCGTCGATGCCGCGGGCGAGGCCGGACACGACCACGATCCCCTCGGCCCCGAAGGCGTGGGCGAGGCGCTCGGCGAAGGCCATGCCCACCGCCGAGGCGTTGCGGGACCCGACCAGGGCGACGCAGGGACGGGCGAGGATCGCGGCCTCGCCCCGCACCGCGAGGAGCGGCGGGGCGTCGTCGGTGGCGCGCAGCGGAGCCGGATAGGCCTCCTCGCCGAGCGCCACGAAGCGCACTCCGAGCCGCGCCGCGTCGGCGATCTCGCGCTCCGCCTCCGCCCGGCTGATGATCCGCATCGGCTTGCCGCGGCGGCGGGCGAGGTCGGGCAGCGCCTCCAAGGCCGGCCCCGCCCCGCCGAAGCGGTTCACGAGTCCTCGGAACGTCCGCGGCCCGATTCCCTCGGACCGGATCAGCCGCAGCCAGTCGAGACGCTGAGCGTCGGTGAGGTTCACGCGCGGGTCCCCCTGCGGAAGGCCGGGAGATCGCTCTCAGCCCTTCTGTCCGATGCGCCCCTCGGTCCCCGCCATCAGGCGCCGGATATTGGGCATGTGCTTCCACCATAGCAGGAGCGTCAGCACCACGAACAGCAGGGCGGGGCGGCTCTCGCCCTGCGCCCAGAGGACGAGGGGGGTCGCCGCGCTCGCCGCGAGCGCCGCGGCGGAGGAGTAGCGCAGCAGGAACGCGAGCCCGAGCCAGACGAATGCGAAGGCCAGCACCGTGAGAGGGGCCAGGGCCAGCAGCACGCCGATGAAGGTCGCCACACCCTTGCCGCCCTTGAAGCCGAGCCAGACCGGGAACAGGTGGCCCAGGAAGGCCCCGAGCCCGGCGGCGAGGGCCGCCTCCGGCCCGAGCAGGCGGGCGGCGATGAGCACCGCGGCCGTGCCCTTGAGCGCGTCGCCGAGGAGCGTCGCGGCGGCCAGACCCTTGCGGCCGGTGCGCAGGACGTTGGTGGCGCCGATATTGCCCGAGCCGATCGCCCGCACGTCGCCGAGCCCGGCGAATCGGGTGAGGATCAGCCCGAAGGGGATCGCGCCGAGGAGGTAGCCGAGGGTGAGGGCGGCGAGGAGCGGCCAGAGGGGCGTCGTCATCAACGGCCGGCCTCGTGCCGGAAGGCGGTCCGGCCGCCCACGAGCGTGAGCAGGGCCCGGCCCTGCAGCCGCGCCTCGTCGAAGGGCGAGTTCTTCGAGCGCGACTTCAGCAGGCGCTTGTCGAGCACGTAGGGCTCGTCGGGATCGAACAGGACGAGGTCGGCCGGCGCCCCCTTCTCCAGGCGGCCGCCCGCGCGGCCGAGGAGCCGCGCCGGGGCGCCCGAGAGGGCGTCGATCAGGCGGGCGAGCGGCACCTCGCCCGCGTGGACGAGGCGCAGCGCCGCGGCGAGCAGGGTCTCGATCCCGAGCGCCCCGTCGGCCGCCTCCGCGAAAGGCAGGCGCTTCGTCTCCACGTCCTGCGGGTTGTGGTCGGAGACCACCACGTCGACGATCCCCTCCGCGAGGGCCGCCACCATCGCGAGCCTGTCCTCCTCGGTCCGGAGCGGCGGCGAGAGCTTGCAGAAGGTGCGGTAGTGGCCGATGTCGTTCTCGTTGAGGACGAGGTTGTTGATCGACACCCCGCAGGTGACCGGCAGCCCGGCCTCCTTGGCCCGCCGCACGATCTCGACCGAATCGGCGCAGGAGATCATGGCCGCGTGGTAGCGGGCCTTGGTCAGGCGCACGAGGCGGAGATCCCGCTCCAGCAGGATGGTTTCCGCCTCGCGCGGGATGCCGTGCAGGCCGAGGCGGGAGGCCATCTCGCCCTCGTTCATCACCCCGTCGCCGACGAGGTCGGGCTCCTCGACATGCTGCATCAGCAGCGCGCCGAAATCGCGGGCGTAGGTGAGGGCGCGGCGCATCACCTGGGCGTTGGTGACCGCCCGCAGCCCGTCCGTGAAGGCGACCGCGCCGGCCTCGGTGAGGAGACCGAACTCGGTCATCTCGCGGCCCGCGAGGTGCTTGGTGATCGCGGCCGCCGGCAGGACGTTGACGCTCGCGGTGTCGCGCGCCCGGCGCAGGACGAAGTCCACGATGGCCGGCTCGTCGATCACCGGGTTGGTGTCCGGCATGCAGACGAGGGTGGTGACGCCGCCCGCCGCCGCCGCTGCGCTGGCGGTGGCGAGCGTCTCGCGGTGTTCCGCGCCCGGCTCGCCCACGAAGGCGCGCAGGTCCGTGAGGCCCGGCGCCAGGACGTGGCCGCCGCCATCGATCACCTCGGCACCCTCCGGCGCGGGCGGGGCGGCGCCCCAATGGACGTCGGCGACGAGGCCGTCGCGGATCAGGACGGCGCCGAGCCCTTCGCGGCCGCTGGCGGGGTCGAGGAGGCGGGCGTTGGTGAGAAGGCGTGCGGTCATGAAGTCCTGTGGACCGGTATCATCCGGGATCGAGCGCAGCGGAGAGGGGTCAGGTTGTCGCCTTTTCCAGGAGCGCTTCGCGGATGAAGCGCTGGCGCGACAGCCCGCGCCGGGCGGCCGCGCTGTCGATCGCCGTGAGGGCGGCTTCGTCCAGGAGAGACTCTTCCGCGACCGAGACCACGACGGCCGCGTGGCCCGCGGACAGAGCTTCGGCCACCTCCGGATCGTCCCGCAACACATCGAGGCTCCGGGCGGCGGGGGGATCCCGGTCATCCTCGACCAGACCCTCGAGCCACAACCGGAGGGCTTCCGGCGCCTGTTCCAAGGCCGCTTCGGCGGTGTCGGCCGCCGTGGTGCAGCCCACGAGATCGGGGAACCAGAGACCCCACAGCGTGCCGGGCTCCTTCTCCAGAATGCCGATATAGCGGACCATCACCTGGCTCCTCACCTGATCCACCCGGCGGCTCGGGCGATGCTGCGGGCCGTTCCGACGGGGATCTCGCCGCGTCCACGCGAGACCGGAATGTGGCCCGGCTTCACGGGATGCTTGTAGACGTCGTGCCGCCCCGCAGCCTTGGCGATCTGCCAACCCTCTCGCTCCAGCCGCCGTCGGATCGTCTGGAGATCAAGCTCGAAATCCCGCGGCGGCATGTCAAGCGTTCGGCAGGTGCGTCGCCAGCGCCTCCAGCACCGCCATGCGCACCGCCACGCCCATCTCTACCTGCTCCTTGATCAGCGACTGCGCCCCGTCCGCCACCTCGGAGGAGATCTCGACGCCGCGGTTCATCGGCCCGGGATGCATCACCAGCGCGTCGGGCTCGGCGACGGAGAGCTTGTCGCCGTCGAGGCCGAAGTACCGGAAATACTCCTTCACCGACGGGACGAAGGAGCCGTTCATGCGCTCGCGCTGCAGGCGCAGCATCATGACGATGTCGGCGCCCGCGAGCCCCCGGCGCATGTCCGTGAACACCTCCACGCCCATCCGCCCGATCCCCGGCGGCAGCAGCGTCGAGGGGCCGATCACCCGCACCCGGGCGCCGAGCGCCTGCAGCAGGATGATGTTCGAGCGCGCCACCCGCGAATGCAGGACGTCGCCGCAGATCGCCACCGTCAGCCCCTCGATCCGCCCCTTGTTGCGGCGGATGGTCAGCGCGTCGAGAAGCGCCTGGGTCGGGTGCTCGTGGGCGCCGTCGCCCGCGTTCACCACCGCGCAATCGACCTTGCGCGCGAGGAGGTGCACCGCCCCGGCCTGGTGGTGGCGCACCACGATGATGTCCGGCCGCATGGCATTGAGAGTCGCGGCGGTGTCGATCAGCGTCTCGCCCTTCTTCACGGACGAGGAGGCGACCGACATGTTCATCACGTCGGCGCCCAGCCGCTTGCCGGCGAGCTCGAAGGAGGATTGGGTGCGCGTCGATGGCTCGAAGAACAGGTTGATCTGGGTGCGGCCGCGCAGAGTGGTGCGCTTCTTCTCGACCTGCCGGCTGATCTCCACCGCCTCGTCGGCGCGGTCGAGGAGCGCGACGATGTCGAGGGGGCTGAGGCCCTCGATGCCGAGCAGGTGACGGTGCGGGAAGCCCGGGCGGGTCGGCTGCGTGCTCATGCTGGGCCAGAGGCTATAGGAGGAGGCCGGGGGGGCCGCAAGCCGAGCCGGCGCCGCCGTCCCGCCATTTGACAAGCGGCCCCCGTTCACCCACTTCTCGGGCCCGAGGCGCCTCCCGCAAGCGCCGCGCGTCCGCCACATCGAGAAAGACCGCAGCGGTCTGCTTGGGAAGAGGCAAGCCGTTCATGAAAGTCGTCGTCGTCGAGTCGCCGGCCAAGGCCAAGACGATCAACAAGTATCTCGGACGCGACTACGAGGTTCTGGCGTCGTTCGGGCACGTGCGCGACCTGCCCGCCAAGGACGGATCCGTCGATCCCGAGCAGGACTTCAAGATGCTCTGGGAGCTGGAGGATCGCGGGGCGAAGCGCGTCGCCGACATCGCCCGCGCCGTGAAGGGCGCCGAGCGGCTCATCCTCGCCACCGACCCGGATCGCGAGGGAGAGGCGATCTCCTGGCACGTGCTGGAGGCGCTGCAGGCCAAGCGCGTGCTCAAGGACGTGGCGGTCGAGCGCGTCACCTTCAACGCCATCACCAAGGACGCCGTCCAGACCGCGATGGCGAATCCGCGCCAGATCGACCAGGCGCTGGTCGATGCCTACCTGGCGCGGCGGGCGCTCGACTACCTCGTGGGCTTCAACCTGTCGCCGGTGCTGTGGCGCAAGCTCCCGGGCGCCCGCTCGGCGGGCCGGGTGCAGTCGGTGGCGCTCCGGCTCGTCTGCGACCGCGAGGCGGAGATCGAGGCGTTCCGGCCCCGCGAGTACTGGTCCCTGGTCGCGACCCTCGCCACCGCCAAGGGCGCGGTCTTCGAGGCGCGGCTCGTGGGCGCGGACGGCAAGCGCATCCAGCGGCTCGACGTCGGCACCGCCGAGGAGGCGGAGGCCTTCCGGCGCGACCTCGAACTCGCCACCTTCGCGGTCGCTTCCGTCGAGGCCAAGCCCGCCAAGCGCCACCCGCAGCCGCCCTTCACCACCTCGACCCTGCAGCAGGAGGCCTCGCGCAAGCTCGGCCTCGCCCCGGCCCAGACCATGCGCATCGCGCAGCGGCTCTACGAGGGCGTCGAGATCGGCGGCGAGACGGTCGGCCTCATCACCTACATGCGGACCGACGGCGTCGACATGGCGCCCGAGGCCATCGCCGACGCCCGCCGGGTCATCGGCGCCGAGTTCGGGGATGCCTACCTGCCCGGCGCGCCGCGCCGCTACAGCGTGAAGGCCAAGAACGCCCAGGAGGCCCACGAGGCCGTGCGCCCGACCGATCTCGGCCGGCTGCCGAAGGACGTCGTCCGCTTCCTGGAGCCCGAGCAGGCCAAGCTCTACGAGCTGATCTGGACCCGCACCATCGCGAGCCAGATGGAATCGGCGGAGCTGGAGCGCACCACCGTCGACATCGCCGCCCAGGTCGGCCCCCGCCGGATCGACCTCCGGGCGACCGGGCAGGTGGTGAAGTTCGACGGTTTCCTCACCCTCTACCAAGAGGGGAAGGACGACGAGGAGGACGAGGAGAGCCGGCGCCTGCCCCCGATGGCGGCGGGCGATCCCCTGCGGCGCGAGCGCATCGCGGCGACCCAGCACTTCACCGAGCCGCCGCCGCGCTACTCCGAGGCGAGCCTCGTCAAGCGGATGGAGGAACTCGGCATCGGCCGGCCCTCTACCTACGCCGCTGTGCTGCAGGTGCTGCGCGATCGCGAATACGTCAAGATCGACAAGAAGCGGCTGGTGCCGGAGGACAAGGGCCGGCTGGTCACCGGCTTCCTGGAGAGCTTCTTCCGCCGCTACGTCGAGTACGACTTCACGGCCGACCTCGAGGAGCAGCTCGACCGGATCTCCAACGCCGAGATCGACTGGCGCGAGGTGCTGCGCGATTTCTGGCGCGACTTCTCGGCGGCGATCGCCGGGACCAAGGAGCTGCGCACCGCCGAGGTGCTGGAGGCGCTGAACCAGCTCCTCGGGCCGCACATCTTCCCGCCTCGCCCGGGCGGGGCGAATCCGCGGGCCTGCCCGACCTGCGGGAGCGGGACGCTGTCGCTAAAGCTCGGCAAGTTCGGCGCCTTCGTGGGCTGCTCGAACTACCCCGAGTGCAAGTACACGCGCCAGCTCGCCGCTTCGAGCATCGACGGGGACGGGGAGGGGAGTTCCGGCGAGGGCGGCCAGCCGGGGGTGCGGGTGCTGGGCGAGGATCCGGCGACGGGCCTGCCCGTGACCCTGCGCGACGGACGCTTCGGCCCCTTCGTGCAGCGCGGCGAGGCCTCGGCCGAGAAGGACGCCGAGAAGCCCAAGCGCTCCTCGCTGCCGAAGGGGCTCAGCCCCTCGGACGTGACGCTGGAGATCGCGCTGAAGCTCCTGGCGCTTCCCCGCGAGGTCGCCCGCCACCCCGAGACCGGCGAGCCGATCCTCGCCAATCTCGGCCGCTTCGGGCCCTACGTGCAGCACGGGAAGACCTACGCCAATCTCGGCAAGGACGATGACCTCCTGGAGATCGGCGCCAACCGCGCGATCGACCTCATCGTCGCCAAGGAGCAGGGCGGGGGCCGGCCGGCGGCCGATCCGGGCCGCGTCATCGGCAACGATCCCGAGGGCCGGGCCGTGACCGTGAAGGCGGGGCGATACGGCCCCTACGTGACGGACGGCGAGGTCAACGCCACGCTTCCGAAAGGCGCGGACAAGGACGCGCTGACGCTGGAGGAGGGCCTGCGTCTGATCGCGGCGCGGCGCGAGGCGGGCGGGGGGAGCAAGAAGAAGCCGGCCGGGCGCGCGCGCACCGTGCGGAAGACCGAGGCGGCGGCCAAGCCGGCGGCGAAGAAGGCCGCGACCAAGAAGGCGCCCGCGCGCAAGAAAGCCGCGGCGGCCGAGTAGCGGCTCAGAACGCCCAGGCCAGGGTGGCGGCGAAGACCACCGCCACGGCGGCCCCCGTCGCCGTCGCGGCGACGCGGGAGACGGAGGCGTGGGTCGCCATGGCGGCCTCGTCGAGGCAACCGAAGGCATGGCCGGCGGCGCGCTCGGCGCGCGCGAGGGCGGTGTGACGCGCGTGGCGGGTGGCGGCCGTCATCGGGGGGACCTCCTCGGGTCGGATGGGGTCAGCGTGGCCGTAACGCGTTGAAACTCTCTTTGTTCCCGCCGGGAGAACAGGGTTGAAGCAATCTTAAGGGTAACCGTTTACCAAGCCGCCCCGGGGTGGGGACGTGCCGCGCGCCCCCGCCTCGCCGCCAACCCGTGTTTGGACCCTTTCTGTTTCCGGTTTGTTCCGGTATAGGGAGAGGATGAGTGCCAATGCTGCCAGAGCCGTCCCCCCGTCGCGGAGCCGTCGCGTGAGCGACCCCGCGCGCGACCTGTTCGGCCCGGGCGCCAAGCCGGCGCCCGCCGAGTCCGATGCCGCGGCGCGTCGCCCGAAGCCCGTGGCCGTGCCGCAATCCGCTGCGCAGGCGGCGGAGGCCGGCTACGACGCCTCCACCATCGAGGTGCTGGAGGGTCTGGAGCCGGTGCGGCGCCGGCCCGGCATGTATATCGGCGGCACCGACGAGAAGGCCCTGCACCACCTCTTCGCGGAGGTGATCGACAATTCCATGGACGAGGCGGTGGCGGGCCACGCCAGCTTCATCGAGGTGGAACTGGAGGAGGGCGGGATCCTCACCGTGACCGATAACGGCCGCGGCATCCCGGTCGACCCGCATCCGAAATTCCCGGGCAAGTCGGCCCTCGAAGTGATCATGACCACCCTGCACGCGGGCGGCAAGTTCGACTCGAAGGTCTACGAGACCTCGGGCGGCCTGCACGGCGTGGGCGTCTCGGTGGTGAACGCGCTGTCCGACCTGCTGGAGGTCGAGGTCGCCCGCAACCAGACCCTGTACCGCCAGACCTTCTCGCGGGGCGCGCCGCAGGGCGGCGTCGAGCAGGTCGGGCGGGTGCAGAACCGGCGCGGCACGCGGGTGCGCTTCCATCCCGACCCGCAGATCTTCGGGGCGCTCGCCTTCGATCCGCGGCGCCTGTTCAAGATGGCACGCTCGAAGGCCTACCTGTTCGGCGGCGTCGAGATCCGTTGGCGCTGCGCGCCCGCGCTGCTCGAGGGCGTCGAGAACGTCCCGGCCGAGGCGGTGCACCGCTTCCCGGCGGGCCTCAAGGACTACCTGGCGCGGGAGATCGACGGCAAGGAGCTCGTCACCGACGCGCTGTTCACGGGCAAGATCACCAAGCCCGGCAGCCACGGCTCGCTGGAATGGGCGGTGGCGTGGCTCGCCAACGACGACGGCTTCTCCTCCTCCTACTGCAACACGGTGCCGACGCCCGAGGGCGGCACGCATGAGAGCGGGCTGCGCGTGGCGCTGCTGCGGGGCCTGCGCGACCACGCCGAGCGCGTCGGCCAGGTCAAGCGCATGCAGGCGGTGACGACCGACGACGTGATGGCGACCTGCGCGGCGATGCTGTCGGTCTTCATCCGCGAGCCGGAATTCCAGGGCCAGACCAAGGACAAGCTCGCCACGCTCGAAGCCTCCCGCATCGTCGAGGCGGCGGTGCGCGACGCCTTCGACCACTGGCTCGCGGCCTCGCCGAGCCAGGCGAACAAACTCCTCGACTGGGTCATCGACCGGGCCGAGGAGCGCCTGCGCCGCCGCCAGGAGAAGGAGGTCGCCCGCAAGACCGCGACCCGCAAGCTGCGGCTGCCCGGCAAGCTCGCCGATTGCTCGAAGGCGGGGGCGGCGGGCTCCGAGATCTTCATCGTCGAGGGCGATTCGGCGGGCGGATCGGCCAAGCAGGCGCGCGACCGCGCCACGCAGGCGGTGCTGCCCCTGCGCGGCAAGATCCTGAACGTCGCCTCGGCGAGCCGCGACAAGCTCGGGGCGAACCAGCTCCTGTCCGATCTGACGCAGGCCCTCGGCGCGGGCACGGGCGCCCATTACCGCGAGGACGACCTTCGCTACGAGAAGGTCATCATCATGACGGATGCCGACGTGGACGGCGCCCACATCGCCTCGCTGCTGATCACCTTCTTCTACCGGCAAATGCCGCGGCTGATCGAGCGCGGGCACCTCTACCTGGCAGTGCCGCCGCTCTATCGGCTGAGCCAGGGCGCCAAGATCGCTTACGCCCGCGACGACCGCCACAAGGAGCAGCTGATCAAGAGCGTGTTCAAGAACGGCAAGGTCGAGATCGGGCGCTTCAAGGGCCTGGGCGAGATGATGCCGGGCCAGCTCAAGGAGACGACGATGGACCCGACCAAGCGCACGCTGCTGCGCGTCGCGGTCCTGGACGAGGCGCGCGAGGCGACGGGCGACGCGGTGGAGCGGCTGATGGGCAACAAGCCCGAGGCCCGCTTCGCCTTCATCTCCGAGCGCGCGGCCTTCGCGGACGAGGCGGAGCTGGATATTTGAAAACGTTAAGAACGTCCGGGACTTCGGCGGTTTTAGCGCCGGAACCCCTCTCCCGTGCGGGAGAGGGGCAGGGGTGAGGGTCCAGGTGGTTCAGCAAGAAGACTGGACCTTCCCGCCGTAAGCACTGCCGCTTCAGACAGATTGCGGAAAGGTCCGGGACCCTCACCCCTACCCCTCTCCCGCACGGGAGAGGGGATCCCGCGCCGTCATCGGCGGGCGCAGGCGCTACATTCAAAGCGGAAGCGGCGAAGATGGGCATCCCTGTCGTGAGCCGCGCGCGCGAAGCCGTGGGCTCGGGCCCGGGGCGCCGCTTCCACCCGTCATCCGCGTGTGGTCGCTACGCGCCGGACCGGACACCATCCGGCGCGATCGTCGCGGCTCGCCTCGTGGGTGGCGTCATGCCTCCCTCCGCGTCCTCGGATCGGCCTGCCGCCCGGCGGGATCTGACCGCTCAGAACGGCCCGAAGCAACGCGAGCGTGATCTCGTCACCCCGGAAGGTCAAGGGAGATTCGGCCGCCGATCGGCTGCTACACTCCGCCGACGGACGGCTCGACCCGTCCGCGTCGACTGGAGGAGACGCCGATGAACAAGCCCGAGATCCGGGTCGCGACTTTCGCGGGGCCGGGCGCGAGCCCGGAGATCCGCACGGTTCCGTGGCCCGCCGTGCCGCGCAAGGCCGCGCTGATCAAGATCGGCGCCTGCGGCGTCTGCGGCACCGACCAGCACATCCTGAAGGGCCACTGGCCCAAACCCCTGCCCTGGCCCTTCACGCTGGGCCACGAGATCGGCGGCGTCATCGTCGAGAAGGGCGAGGAGTTCACCGCCGACTTCATGGAGAAGCCGCTTCAGGTCGGCTCCAAGGTGATGATCCCGCCGCTGATGCCCTGCGGCCATTGCTACTACTGCGTTCATTATCCGGAGCAGGCCAACAAGTGCCTGACGCCGGTCTATTACGGGCGCTATCTCGGCTTCGACAAGGCGCCGCACCTGTGGGGCGGCTGGGCCGAGTACGTCTACGTCGACCTCGACATGCTGCCCGGCACCAAGGTCTACAAGCTCCCCGACGACATGAACCTGCGGCTGGGGGCGCTGTCCGAGCCGCTGACCTCCTGCATCCGGGCCTTCAACCGCGCCACCCGGGCGGGCGGGTTCCGCTGGGGCGACACCGTGGTGATCCAGGGCTCGGGACCGATCGGCATCCTGGCGGTCGCGGCCGCGCAGGAAATGGGGGCCGGGCGGGTGATCTGCGTCGGCGCGCCCGAGGAGCCGCGCCTCGCGCTCGCCCGCCGCTTCGGCGCCGAGGCCACGGTCGACATCACCGAGGTCACCACGCCCGAGGCCCGCATCGCCCGGGTGCGCGAGATCGTGGGCGGCTTCGGGGCCGACCTCGTGATGGATTGCTCCGGCCATCCGACGGCCGGACCGGAGGGCATCGAGTTCCTGCGCGACGGCGGCACCTACGTGGAGATGGGTCAGTTCACGGATGCGGGCTCCATCCAGACCTCCTGGCACCGGATCTGCGCCAAGGACCTGAACGTGCTGGGCTCCTGGGCCTTCACCGGCAACGACCTGCCGCTCGGCGTCGACATGCTCTACCGGGCCCGGGACAAGTATCCCTGGCTCGAGATGCAGACCCTCTACCCGTTCACGCAGGAGGGCGTCGCCTCGGCCGTCGCGGACGCGATGGCGATGAGGACGGTGAAGTCCACCATCATCCCGTTCCCCGAACTCGTGGCCTGATGTATCGGCAGCAATGCCAGCATCATGCGGCCGGGTCGCCCCGAGAAGGGGCGGCCCGCGGGATGGAGGAGGAGACGAGAGTGGTGTTTCGCGCAACCATCGCGCTGCTGGCGCTGACGATGCCCGTCCTCGCCCAGACGAAGGCCGATCCGGCCGGCACGTGGCTGACGGCGGGCGGCGACGCCCAGATCCGCTTCGCCCGCTGCGGCCAGGGCTATTGCGGCACGGTGGCGAAGGTGCTCAAGGGCGAGGCCAAGGACGTGCACAACCCCGATCCGGCGCTGCGCGAGCGCAGCATCGTCGGGGTGGCGCTCACCAGCGACATGCACCCGACCCAGGAGGGCTGGGAGGGCTCCCTCTACAATTTCCGGGACGGGAAGACCTATACGGGCAAGCTCGCCATGAAGGGCCGCGATTCCCTCGAACTCTCGGGCTGCGTGCTCGGCGGCCTGTTCTGCAAGCGCCAGATCTGGTCGCGGGTGAACTGACCTCAGACCTCCGGCAGCGTCGCGCGGCGGTCGCGGGCGAGGTTCGCGACCCGCAGCTGCCACAGGCAGAGCAGCGGCGTCACCACGAGTTCCATGCCCAGCGCCGCCAGCATCACGGCGGAGGGCACACCGGTCAGCCACAGGCCGAGCAGGCGGCCGAGCCCGCCCAACACGACGACGAGCGTGAGAAAGCGGAAGAGCTGCCCCTTCGTCTCGATCCCCGGCACCGTC
This sequence comes from Methylobacterium sp. JK268, assembly GCF_054052225.1. Classification (NCBI taxonomy): domain Bacteria; kingdom Pseudomonadati; phylum Pseudomonadota; class Alphaproteobacteria; order Hyphomicrobiales; family Methylobacteriaceae; genus Methylobacterium; species Methylobacterium sp. JK268. The sequence goes on from NZ_JBSVZN010000002.1 coordinate 114,204, forward strand.
CACCAGAACAGCAGGCCGATGCCGAGGAGCAGCCCCGATAGGTAACGGAAGTGGCTGTCGACCGAGACCGCCACCGCGGCACCGCCGATCCCGGCGGCGCCGAACAGCACCCCGTAGAGGCCGCCCGCCACTGGAACCAGGGCGGCGAGCGCCACCACGCGCTGCAACAGGCGCCGTTCCCGATCCATACGTCGTCTCCGCCGGTCCGTTCAGACCGCACAATCCACGACGACCTTCGCGGTTTCACGCGGCCATGCGATGACGCCGGCCGGACCCCGCGGAGGAACGCCATGGACACGCTCACGATCCGCACCGCGGCACCCGAGGATCTCGAGGCGATCGTGCGCCTGCACGAGGCGGACGCGCTCGGCGGACACGGCGATGCCTGGACGCCGGAGACGATCGCGGGCTACGCGGCGGCCTTCGCGGCGATCGCCGCCGATCCCGCGACGGACCTCTACGTGGCGGTCCGGGACGGGGCGGTGATCGGCACGTTCCAACTCAGCATCCGGCAGGGGATCACCTCCCGGGGCGCCCGGTCGGCGGTGCTGGAGAGCGTGCAGGTGCGATCCGACCAGCGCTCCCTCGGGATCGGCGCCCGGATGGTGGAGGAGGCGGAGCGCCTCGCCCGCCGCGCGGGCGCGGCCTCCCTCGCCCTCACGTCGAGCAAGCGCCGGACGGACGCCCACCGATTCTACGAGCGGCTCGGCTACGCCCGTAGCCACGAGGGATTCCGCAAGGCGCTGTGAGGCCGCTCAGGCCCGCTGCTCCTTCAGGCGCTTCACGCACTTGCTGAAATATTGCGGCCATTTCGGCCCCTGCGCCGTCTTCTCGGCGGCGGAGAGGGCGCGCCACTCGGTGCCGCACTTCTTCTGGCGCTCGCGGGCCGCGAGGCCGCTCGCGGTCGGCTCCTTCTTCTCCTTGGGCGGGGACGCCGGCTTGTCCTGCGCGGCGGCGGGGAGCGCGGTCGCGAGGAGGAGGACCGAGAGCGAGGCGGCGACGAGGCGGGAGACCATCGGGGGAACCTCCGTTCGCCCCGATGACGCTGGGGCAGGCGTGGCCATGATCACTGCCACAGCCGGCCACGCCCGCAAGCGCCGACCCGATCCCCGCTCCCCCGGGCCGACGAAAAAGACCTTTGCGTCACATTTTCGCCGCAGCCCGAACCGGCCGTGCGACGTTTTCGCTTCACAGGCGCCGGGCCTCTCTGCTTAAGCTCGCCCGCGAGAGATCCGATCCACGCCCGTGGGAGGGGACCGTCTTCATGCCGGCCGTCACGACTCCGCCGATCGACCTCTACTACTGGACGACGCCGAACGGCTGGAAGGCCTCGATCATGCTCGAGGAATGCGGGCTGCCGTACCGCATGATCCCGGTGAACATCGGCAAGGGCGCGCAGCGCGCCCCCGAGTTCCTCGCCGTGGCGCCGAACGGCAAGATCCCGGTGATCGTCGATCCGGACGGGCCGGGCGGCGCCCCGATCACGGTCTACGAGTCGAACGCGATCCTGCAGTATCTCGGCCGCAAGACCGGATGCTTCTACCCGACCGACGAGCGGGCGCGGATCGCGGTGGACATCTGGCTGTTCTGGCAGGCGTCGAATTTCGGCCCGGCCCTCGGCCAGACCCACCATTTCCGCATCTACGCGCCGGAGAAGATCCCCTACGCGATCGAGCGCTACACCGGGGAGGCGACGCGGCTCTACGGCGTCCTCGACGCGCAGCTCGCCCGGACCCCTTACGTGGCCGGGGAGGAGTTCACCATCGCCGACATCGCCATCGTGACCTGGGCCAAGCTGTGGGAGCGCCAGGGCCAGGACATCGCGGATTTCCCGCATGTCGGCCGCTGGCTCGACGCGATGAAGGCCCGCCCCGCGGTGCTGCGCGGCTTCAAGCTCCGGGTCGAGCCGGAGCCCGCCGCCGCGCTCGCCTGACGGGCCGCTCGCGCCTCAGGGCGTCACATTCCGCACCGGGGCGGGCTTGGTCGGACGGGCCGCCGGGGCCACCTGGGCGACCTCGTCGGGGGCCCTGGTCCAGGTCTGGGACCCGCACAGCACCTTGAGCAGGCACCCGGAGACCGACAGTTCGCTCGCGCTCTCGCGGTTGAGCGTCACCTCGTAGAACTTGCCCTCCTCGGCGTTGTAGATCTGGCCCGAATAGCCGTCCTCGCCGGGCTTGAGGCCGTCCATGAGCTGCAGACCGATCACCGGCCGGCTGCGCTTCTTCGGATCGGGATTCTTGATGTCGGTGCGCGGCTGACCCTGGTCGTTGAGCGGCATCTTCAGCCACACGACCGTGCCGCAGGCATGGGCACCGTTCGGGCCGCAATGCTCGATCCTGATCTTCGCCCGCCCGTCGCCGGTGAGCCAGGTGCCGGCCGGATCGGCAGCGGCCTGCGCGGCGCTGCCTGCGAGGACGAGGAACGCGGTCAGTGCGGGGGTTCGACCGATACGCATGTGCGAATCTCCCTTGGCTCCGCCGCGGGACTGCGCCCGGCGCGGCGGATCGTCGTGACGAGACTTGGCGCTGCGGCGCGCCAAGCGTGGCCGAAAGGCCGCGGTGCCCTCTAAAAACGCTGCGTTTCTGGCGATTTTTCGGCCGCGTTGCGGCCGAGGCGCAGCAACGCGGACGGCCCGCGGCTTGAGGGCGAGTCGGCCCGCCGCTATAAGCCCGGCGCCGCGGGCGGCATCCGGCCGTCGCGCAAAGCTTTTCTCCGACGGATCCCCCATGGCCAGCGAGCGCACCTTCTCCATCCTGAAGCCGGACGCCACCGCCCGGAACCTCACCGGCGCGATCAACGCGGTCATCGAGGAGGCGGGCCTGCGCATCGTTGCCCAGCGCCGCATCCGCATGACGGAGGCCCAGGCCAAGACGTTCTACGAGGTCCACGCGGAGCGGCCGTTCTACGGCGAGCTCGTCTCCTTCATGACCTCCGGCCCCGTGGTCGTGCAGGTCCTGGAGGGCGAGAACGCCGTCGCCAAGTACCGCGAGGTGATGGGTGCTACGAACCCGGCCCAGGCGGCCGAGGGCACCATCCGCAAGAAGTTCGCCCTCTCGGTCGGCGAGAACTCGGTGCACGGCTCCGACAGCGCCGAGAACGCGAAGATCGAGATCGCGCAGTTCTTCGACGAGAAGGACATCGTCGGGTAATCTCCACCCCGACTCGGGGGACGGAGGATAACCGGTGACGGCGCAGGCTCGGATCGAACGGCGGACCTCGACCTGTCCGCACGATTGCCCTTCGGTCTGCGCCCTCGACGTCGAGGTGATCGACGGTTCGGCGATCGGCCGTGTGCGGGGATCCACCCGGCAGAGCTACACGGCGGGCGTCGTCTGCGCGAAGGTCGCCCGCTACGCCGAGCGGATCCACCACCCGGACCGGCTGACGCAACCGCTGGTGCGGACCGGGCCGAAAGGATCGGGGCAATTCGCGCCGATCTCCTGGGACGAGGCCCTCGACCGCACAGCCGAGGCCTTTCTCAAGGCCGAGGCCGCCCATGGGGCGGAGGCGGTCTGGCCCTATTATTACGCGGGCACGATGGGGCTGGTGATGCGCGACGGCATCAACCGGCTCCGGCACGCCATGGGCTATTCGGGCCAGTACTCGACCATCTGCACGACGCTGGCCTGGGCCGGCTACGTCGCCGGCACCGGCCGCCTCGCCGGGAGCGATCCGCGCGAGATGGCGGAGAGCGACTGCGTGGTGATCTGGGGCACCAACCCGGTGCACACGCAGGTCAATGTCATGACCCACGTCCAGGCGGCCCGGAAGGCCCGCGGCGCGAAGGTCGTGGCGGTCGACATCTACGACAATGCGACGATGCGGCAGGCGGACATGCCGCTCCTGCTGCGCCCCGGCACTGACGGGGCGCTGGCCTGCGCGGTCATGCACGTGCTGTTTCGCGACGGCCTCGCGGACCGCGACTACCTCGCCCGCTACACGGATTGCCCGGACGAGCTGGAGGCGCACCTGCGCTCCCGCGACCCGGATTGGGCGGCGGCGATCACCGGTCTCTCGGTGGCCGAGATCGAGGCCTTCGCCCGGCTCGTGGGCACCACCAAGCGCAGCTTCTTCCGCCTCGGCTACGGCTTCGCGCGCAGCCGCAACGGCGCCGCGAACATGCACGCGGCTTTGTGCATCCCGGCGGTGACGGGGGCGTGGCAACATCCGGGCGGCGGCGCCTTCCACTCGAACAGCGGCATCTACGGCCTCGACAAGCGCCTGATCGAGGGGCTCGACGCGCGCGACCGGAAGGTGCGCATGCTCGACCAGTCGCAAATCGGGCGGGTCCTGTGCGGCGACGCGGAGGCCCTCCGCTCCGGCCCGCCCGTGACCGCGATGCTGATCCAGAACACCAATCCGGTCTCGGTCGCCCCCGAGCAGGAGGCGGTCAAGCGCGGCTTCTCCCGCGACGACCTCTTCGTCTGCGTGCACGAGCAGTTCATGACCGAGACCGCGCGGATGGCGGACATCGTGCTGCCCGCGACCATGTTCCTGGAGCACGACGACCTCTACACGAGCGGCGGCCACCAGCACCTCCAGCTCGGGCCGAAGCTGATCGACGCCCCCGCGGGCTGCCGCTCGAACCACGACGTGCTGACGGGACTCGCCGAACGGCTCGGCGCCGCGCATCCGGGCTTCGCCATGAGCCCGCGCGAGATCATCGACGCGACCCTGCGCGCCTCGGGCCGCGGCACGCTCGCGGCGCTGGAGGCGGCTGGCGGCATCCTCGACGTGCAGCCGCCCTTCGCCCGCGCGCATTACATCGACGGGTTCGGCCACCCGGACGGCAAGTTCCACTTCCGGCCCGACTGGGCCGCCGTGCCGCTGGCGAATGACGGGCCGCGCGGCCCCGCCGATCGTCTGCCAGCCCTTCCCGACCATTGGGAGGCGCCGCTCTTGAGCGCGACGGAGCGGCATCCGTTCCGGCTCGCCACCAGCCCGGCCCGCAACTTCCTCAACTCGACCTTCAACGAGACGCCGACCTCGCGGGCGAAGGAGCGGCACCCGACCGTGATGATCCACCCCGACGACGCGGCCCCGCGCGGGATCGGGGAGGCGACCTGGGTGCGGCTCTCGAACGCGCTCGGGGCGGTGACGCTGCGGGCGACGCTGTTTCCGGGCGTGAGGCGCGGCGTGCTCATCGCGGAATCGATCTGGCCCAACGACGCCTTCCCGGATGGGCGCGGCATCAACACGCTCACCGGCGCCGATGCGCCGGCCCCGTTCGGCGGCGCCGCCTTCCACGACATCCGCGTGGCGATCGACCCGATCGCCGCGGTCGACCCGGTCGCCCCGACCAACCCGGTCGCCCCTGTGGCTCCATGACGCCTGCCCGCGCATCGGGGTGACGACCACCTTGAAGGGATCCCCTCGCTCCCCGACCGGAGGGTGACCGATGCGCTGGTTCGGCCTCGTTGCCCTGCTTCTCCCCGTGCCGCCGGCCCTGGCCTCGCAGGGACCGGGCGTCGCGCCCGGCACGGCCGGACCGCTCCTGCAGGCCCTCGCCGCGCTGCTGGCCCTGGCGCCCCTCTTGATCGCGGCGGGGGCGGCCCTCCGGCGCGGGCGGCGGACGCCCCGCTGAGCGGGATCTTTTCACGGCGGGTGTGGCCCGCCCGCTCTTGCGACGCAGCGTTGATTCGGAGTCCAACGGTCGAGCTTGTTCACCGGATCACGACCCATGCGCCTTCGCATCGCCCTCGCCGCCGGCCTCCTGGCCCTCGGCGCCTCGACCGCCCTGGCGGGCGGCTCCTCCGCTCCCCTCGAAGCCTACCAGCCCGACCCGGCCCTGCGCACCGCGCCCAAGACCGAGCTCGAGAGCCGCGTGCGCAATGCCTGCGCGGTGGTCCAGGCCCGGCTCCAGAACGCGGCCGAGACGGCCCTCGAGCGGCCCTGCGGCTGCTACGCCCGAACCACCCTGCGGTCCCTCGACGCCTCCGAGATCGAGGCCTACCGGACCACCGGCTACTTCAACGACAGCGCCCGGTCCAAGGCGCTCAGCGCCCTCGACAGCTGCAAGCTGCCGCGCCCGATCTGACGACCGGCGCTCCCACCATCCTCCAAGACTGATCCGGACCCCTCGCCCGTCACCGCGGGCGAGGGGTCTCGCGTTTCGGGGCCACGCATCGGAATCTCCGCTTGCCTCCGGGTCTCGGCGGACATAAAGATATCTTTATGTTTGAAACCGAGCGGAGCGCCGCCCCCTGATGAGACACCCGGTCCCCTTCGCCGAGGCCCTGAGCGTGCTGCGCGCGGCGGCCGAGGAGACGCGGCTGCGCATCATCGTGCTGCTGCGCGAGGGGGAATTGTCGGTCTCCGACCTCACGGACATCCTCGGCCAATCCCAGCCGCGCATCTCCCGCCACCTGAAGCTGATGGTCGAGGCGGGGCTGGTCGAGCGTCACCGCGAGGGGGCCTGGGCGTTCTTCCGGCTGGTCGAGGGCGTCTCGGCCCTGGTCGAGCCGCTGGCGGCGGCCCTCGACAGGACCGCGCCGCCCCTGTCGGAGGATCGGGCGCGGCTCGACGCCGTGCGGGCGCAGCGCGCGGAGGCCGCGCAGAGCTTCTTCGCGCGGCTCGCGCCGCAATGGGACAGGGTGCGCTCGCTCCACGTGCCGGAGGCCACCGTGGAGGCGGCGGTGCTCGACGCGCTCGGCCCCGGGCCGATCGGGAGCCTCGTCGATCTCGGCACCGGCACCGGGCGGATGCTCGGGCTGCTGGCGCCGCGGGCGGCGCGCGCCACCGGGCTCGACGCCAACCACGCCATGCTGTCGGTGGCACGCGCCAATCTCGAGCGCCAGGGCCTGTCCCGGGTGGATCTCCGCCAGGGCGACATCCACGCGCCGCCCTTCGGCCGCGCGAGCTTCGACCTCGTGCTGATCCACCAGGTGCTGCACTACCTCGACGATCCGGCCCGGGCGCTGCGCGAGGCGGGCCGCCTCGTGGCGCCGGGCGGGCGGCTGCTGGTGGTGGACTTCGCGCCGCACGACCTGGAATTCCTGCGCGAGTCGCAGGCCCACCGCCGCCTCGGCTTCGCACCCGAGCAGGTCGCGGGCTGGCTGATGGAATCGAACCTCGACGACGTCGAGGTCCGCGAACTGCCCCCGAGCAGCGAGGCGGGTCACCGCCTCACCGTGACGCTCTGGCTCGCCCACAACCGGGCGCTCGCCCGCGAGGTGGCCTGATGCGCGCCGGATGCCCCAAGCCCCCGCCGCCCGTGCGCGACACGGTGTGCGTCCTCCCGTCAGCCTGAGACAAGAACCGAGGTCCCCGATGGCTTCCACCGCCTTCCGCCCCAGCCGCGAGAGCCGCCGTCCGATCCGGGTCTCCTTCGAGTTCTTCCCGCCGAAGACGGCCGAGATGGAGCAGACGCTCTGGTCCTCGATCGAGCGCCTCGCGCCGCTGCAGCCGAACTTCGTCTCCGTGACCTACGGGGCCGGCGGCTCGACCCGTGAGCGCACCCACAACACCGTCGCGCGCCTCGTGCGCGAGACGAGCCTCAAGCCCGCGGCCCACCTCACCTGCGTGGATGCCACGAAGGCCGAGGTCGACGACGTCGTGCGCGCCTACTGGGACGCGGGCGTGCGCCACATCGTGGCCCTGCGCGGCGACCCGGCCGAGGGCGTCGGCACCGCCTATCGCCCGCATCCCGGCGGCTACGCCCGCTCCTGCGACCTCGTGGCCGGCATCAAGCGGATCGGCGACTTCCAGGTCTCGGTCTCGGCCTATCCGGAGCGCCACCCGGAGGCGCCGTCCCTCGACGCCGACATCGACGCCCTGAAGGCCAAGGTCGACAACGGCGCCGACCGCGCCATCACCCAGTTCTTCTTCGATAACGACCTGTTCTTCCGCTACCTCGACCGGGTGCAGTCCCGCGGCATCGACATCCCGATCATCCCGGGCATCCTGCCCGTGCAGAACTTCAAGCAGGCGGCGAGCTTCGCCAAGCGCACCGGCGCCTCGGTGCCGGACTGGCTGGCGGCCCGTTTCGAGGGTCTGGAGGACGACGTCGGCACCCGCAAGCTGGTGGCGGCGGCGGTGGCGGCCGAGCAGGTGCTGGACCTCGTTGACCGCGGCATCACCGACTTCCACTTCTACACGATGAACCGCGCGGACCTCGTCTACGCGATCTGCCACCTGCTCGGCCTGCGCGCCATTCCCGGCACGTCGGTCGCGGAGAAGGTGGCGGCGTGACCCACGAGACGGTCGACCCGGCGGCGATCCTGCGCGAGGTCGCGGCGATGCGGCGGTCGTTCGAGGCCCGCCTCGCCGACCGCCGACGGGACGCGATCGGCTCGATCGGCGACGTGCAGGCCTTCCTCGCCGGTGAGGCCGTGCTCGGCCGGTACGCCATCGCGCAGGTCGAGAAGCGGCTGACAGCCATCGAGACCCGGCTCGCCGCCCTCGAGACGCGTGCGTGACCTCCAACCCTCCCAACATGGCCCAGTCCCTGGCCGCGACCCAGACAGGCACCCGATGACCGACCTCCGCCCCGCCGACGGCGCCGACATCCTCGCCACGCTCCGCAAGCGCGCGGCGGAGAAGATCCTCGTCCTCGACGGGGCGATGGGGACCATGATCCAGCGCCTGAAGCTCGGCGAGGCGGATTTCCGCGGCAAGCGGTTCATGGACCACGCCCACGACCAGAAGGGCAACAACGACCTCCTGATCCTGACCCAGCCCGAGGCGGTGCGGCAGATCCACCTCGACTACTTCCTGGCCGGGGCGGACGTGGTCGAGACCAACACCTTCTCGGGCACCGCGATCGCCCAGGCCGATTACGGCATGGAGGCCATCGTCCGCGAACTGAACCGTGAGGGTGCCCGGCTCGCCCGCGAGGCGGCGGTGGAGGCCGAAAGCCGCGACGGGCTGCGCCGCTTCGTGGCGGGCGCGGTCGGGCCGACGAACCGCACCCTCTCGATCTCGCCGGACGTGAACAATCCGGGCTTCCGGGCCGTGACCTTCGACCAGGTCCGCGAGGCCTATGCCGAGCAGGTGCGGGGCCTGATCGAGGGCGGCTCCGACCTCGTCCTGATCGAGACGGTCTTCGACACGCTCAACGCCAAGGCGGCCGTCGCGGCGACGTGGCAGGTCTTCGGCGAGATGGGCGTGCGGCTGCCCATCATGATCTCGGGCACCATCACCGACCTGTCGGGCCGCACGCTCTCTGGCCAGACCCCGACCGCGTTCTGGCACTCGCTCCGCCACGCCGAGCCGCTGACCTTCGGCCTCAACTGCGCGCTCGGCGCCCGCGAGATGCGCGCGCACATCAGCGAGCTGTCCCGCGTCTGCGACACGCTGGTCTGCGCCTATCCGAATGCCGGCCTGCCGAACGAGTTCGGCCTCTACGACGAGAGCCCGGAGGCGATGGGGGCGCTCGTCGGCGAGTTCGCCGGGAGCGGCCTCGTCAACATGGTCGGCGGCTGCTGCGGCACGACGCCGGACCACATCCGCGCCATCGCCGAGGCCGTGGCCGGCAAGGCGCCGCGCCGCGTGCCGGAGGTGCCCCGCCTGATGCGGCTCTCGGGCCTCGAACCCTTCACGCTCGCGAAGGAGATTCCCTTCGTGAACGTCGGCGAGCGCACGAACGTCACCGGCTCGGCCAAGTTCCGCAAGCTCGTCACCAACGGCGACTACGCGGCCGCCCTCGACGTTGCCCGCGACCAGGTCGCTGCGGGCGCCCAGATCATCGACGTGAACATGGACGAGGGCCTGCTCGATTCCGGCGCCGCCATGGTCGAGTTCCTGAACCTCGTGGCGGCCGAGCCCGACATCGCGCGCGTGCCGGTGATGGTCGATTCCTCGAAGTTCTCGGTGATCGAGGCCGGCCTGAAATGCATCCAGGGCAAGCCGATCGTGAACTCGATCTCGCTCAAGGAGGGCGAGGAGAAGTTCCTGCACGAGGCCCGCATCTGCCGCTCCTACGGTGCCGCCGTGGTGGTGATGGCCTTCGACGAGCAGGGCCAGGCCGACACGCTGGAGCGCAAGGTCGCGATCTGCACCCGCGCCTACCGGATCCTCACCGAGCAGGTCGGCTTCCCGCCCGAGGACATCGTCTTCGACCCGAACATCTTCGCGGTCGCCACCGGCATCGAGGAGCATGACGGCTACGGCGTCGCCTTCATCGAGGCGACGCGGCAGATCCGCGAGACCCTGCCGCACGCCCACATCTCGGGCGGCGTGTCGAACCTGTCCTTCGCCTTCCGCGGCAACGAGCCGGTGCGCGAGGCGATGCACGCGGTGTTCCTGTACCACGCCATCCGGGCCGGCATGGACATGGGCATCGTCAATGCGGGCCAGCTCGCGGTCTACGACGAGCTCGACGCGGAGCTGCGCGAACTCTGCGAGGACGTGGTCCTCAACCGGCGCCCCGACGCCACCGAGCGCCTCCTCGACCAGGCGGCGAAGTTCAAGGGCGGCGGCGCCCAGGTGCGCGCGGCCGACCTCGCGTGGCGCGAGGCGCCGGTCGGCAAGCGGCTGGAGCACGCGCTGGTCAACGGCATCACCGAGTACATCGAGGCCGATACCGAGGAGGCGCGCCTCTCCGCCACCCGGCCCCTCGACGTGATCGAGGGACCGCTGATGGCTGGCATGAACGTCGTCGGCGACCTGTTCGGGTCGGGCAAGATGTTCCTGCCCCAGGTGGTCAAGTCCGCCCGCGTGATGAAGCAGGCCGTCGCCTACCTGATGCCCTTCATGGAGGAGGAGAAGCGGCGGACCGGCGGCACCGGCCGGCAGGCCGCCGGCAAGGTGCTGATGGCCACCGTCAAGGGCGATGTCCACGACATCGGCAAGAACATCGTCGGCGTCGTGCTCGCCTGCAACAACTACGAGATCATCGATCTCGGCGTGATGGTGCCGGCGGCCAAGATCCTCGACACCGCCCGCAAGGAGAACGTGGACATCGTCGGCCTGTCGGGCCTGATCACGCCCTCCCTCGACGAGATGGTGCACGTCGCCTCCGAGATGGAGCGCGAGGGCTTCGACGTTCCGCTCCTGATCGGCGGCGCCACGACGAGCCGGGTCCACACGGCCGTGAAGATCCACCCGGCCTATGAGCGCGGGCAGGCGGTCTACGTGACGGATGCCAGCCGCGCGGTCGGCGTGGTGTCGAGCCTGCTCTCGCCCGAGACCCGCGTGACCACGATCGAGGGCGTGCGGGCGGAGTACAAGCGCGTTGCCGACGCCCATGCCCGCGCCGAGGCCGACAAGCAGCGCCTGCCGCTGGCCAAGGCCCGCGCCAACCCGTTCAAGGCCGATTTCACCGCCTACCGGCCGGTGAAGCCGACCTTCACGGGGACCCGCGTGTTCCGGTCCTACGACGTGGCGGAACTCGTCCCCTACATCGACTGGACGCCCTTCCTGCAGACCTACGAGTTCAAGGGCCGCTACCCGGCCCTCCTGGATGACCCGGTGCAGGGGCCGGCGGCCCGCGCCCTGTTCGACGACGCGCAGGCGATGCTCGCCCGCATCGTCGAGGAGCGCTGGTTCAACCCGAAGGCGGTGATCGGCTTCTGGCCGGCCAACGCCGTGGGCGACGACATCCGGCTGTTCACCGGCGAGAGCCGCACCGACGCGCTGGCGACCTTCTACGGCCTGCGCCAGCAGCTCTCGAAGCGGGACGGACGGCCGAACACCTGCCTGTCCGACTTCGTGGCTCCGGCGGAGTCCGGAATCCCCGACTATGTCGGCGGCTTCGTGGTCACGGCCGGGCTGGAGGAGGTTCGGATCGCCGAGCGCTTCGAGCGCCAGAACGACGATTACCGCTCGATTCTGGTCAAGGCCCTGGCCGACCGCATCGCCGAGGCCTTCGCCGAGCGGATGCACGAGCGGGTGCGCAAGGAGTTCTGGGCCTACGCGGCCGACGAGCGCACCACGCCCGCCGACCTCGTCTCGGAGGAGTACCAGGGCATCCGCCCGGCGCCGGGCTACCCCGCCCAGCCCGACCACACCGAGAAGGCCACCCTGTTCGACCTGCTCCAGGTCGAGCCGCGGATCGGGGTGAAGCTCACCGAATCCTACGCCATGTGGCCGGGTTCCTCGGTGTCGGGGCTCTACCTGGCGCATCCGGACGCGCACTATTTCGGCGTCGCCAAGGTCGAGCGCGACCAGGTCGAGGATTACGCTTCCCGAAAGGGCATGGATGTGGCCGAGGTGGAGCGCTGGCTCGGCCCGATCCTCAACTACGATCCGGCGCGGCACCTCGCGGCGGCGGAGTGAGGCGCCGGAGAGCTTGACCGCCGGCCCCGCCCCGGCTCAATGCTGCGGGCGAGGCCGGTGAGCCGGGAAGGGTCGCGATGCGGACAGGTCTGTGGGTCGTCGCGAGCCTCGCGGTCCTCGCCTCGGCGGGATGCGTGGAGTTCGGCTACATCTCGCGCACCTATGCGAGCCTGAAGCCGGAAGTGGTCACGATCGGCTGCAAGGATCCCTACGAGGTCTACGACCAGCGCCAGGTGCGCAAGATGCTGATCGTCTCGAACGGTCTGCGCGAGTACGCGGGCTGCGGCCTCGACGGCGCCGACCCCGATCTGACCCGCCGCCGCCGCTTCGACGAGGCGGCCCGCACCTATCTCGACGAGACCGGCCGCGAGACCTGCCGCATCACCGGCCAGGCCACCTTCGACGAGCAGAAGGCCGAGTACACCTATACCTGCGCCGAGCCGGTCGAGAAGCCGGGGACGAAGGTGCTGCGCCTGCCGGGCCGCAGCTAGAGCATCTCCCGCTGAAGTGGTCCCCGGTTCAGCGGAGGCGAGGCTGCAGAAACAAGGACCTGGAGCAGCCCCGAGGTTTCAACCCGACCGAGGCCTGCGCGGGCGCTGTCCGGCTGGACCGAGGCATGAGCCGATCGGAGCCTGCGCCAGGCCGAAGGTGCGAACGGCTAGGCCTCGCATCGGGTCTTACCGACCCGCCCGGACGGCGAGTTCATCCGAACCCAAGACGACGTCGCCGCCGAAAACGACCTGATCGCGAAACGGTCGACGCCCGAGGCCGTAGATCAGGCGCGGCTCGGCCGGTGAACTGGCGGCATCGAGGTCGGAGCGGTGCTCTGCTGACAGGACCAGATCGAGCGCGGCGACGTTGTCCTCCACCTGCTCCGGCCTGCTCACGCCCATGAGCGTCGAAGCCACGCCCGGCCGGCCGACGACCCAGGCGAGCGCGACGCGCGCGGGCGACTGGCCGATCGCGTGCGCGGTGCGGCGCACCGCATCGACGATGTCCCAGTTCCGCGGCGAGAACAGCGTGTCCCCGAATGGGTTGGCGCCGTCGAGCCGTCTGTCGTCAGGCGGCCGGACCTCGCCCGCGGCCGCTGCGTCCGCCGGCAGACCCCCGGGCCCGCGCGCCGGCCCTGCTTCGACCGCGGCGCGGTCGTACTTGCCGGTCAGCAATCCGTAGGCGAGCGGCGACCACGGCACCATTCCGAGGCCGAACTCGGCCGCGAGCGGGATGTGCTCGTCCTCCACCTCCCGGCTGACGAGCGAGTAGAAGTACTGAAGCCCGATCGGCCCCGGCAGGCCCCGGATCGCGGCGAGCGTCGCGAGCTTGGCCGCGTACCAGGCCGGCGTGTTCGACAGGCCCCAGTAGCGGATCTTGCCGGCACGAACGAGGCCGGCCATCGTCTCCAGCAGTTCCTCGGCCGGCGTGACGCCGTCCCAGACATGCACCCAGTAGAGGTCGACGAAGTCTGTCCGCAGACGGCGCAGCGATCCGTCGAGGGCCGCGCGGACGTGCTTGGCGCCGTTGCCGCCTCTGTGGGGCCCCTTGCCGGCGGCGAAGCCCGACTTGGTCGCGAGCACCATCCGATCACGGCAGGCGCGCTCGGCGACGAAGCGGCCGACCATCGCCTCGCTCTCGCCGCCCGCATAGACGTCCGCCGTATCGATGAAGTTGCCGCCCCGGCCCACGTAAGCGTCGAACACGGCGCGGCTGCCGGTCTCGTTCATCCCCCAGCGGGCCGTGCCGAACGTCATCGTGCCGAGGGCCAGAGGGCTGACGGCCAGACCCGAGCGACCGAGTGACCGGTAATGCGTGAGATCCATTGCTGCATATCCTCGATGCCGACACGGCGATAGCGCAGCGCCCGCCGGGGGATTAGACGGGATCGGCAGCAAGGGTTTGTGAGCAGGACTCAGGAATGCGGCGCAGCATGCTCGGCGACCTGGCGGCCTTCGCGGCCGTGGCGCGCAGCCGCAGTTTCACGCGCGCGGCGGCGGAGCTCGGTGTGTCGCCCTCGGCGCTGAGCCACGCCATGCGCGGGTTGGAGGCCGAAGTCGGGGTCCGTCTGCTCGCGCGCACCACGCGCAGCGTCGCGCCGACATTGGCCGGCGAGAGGCTGCTCCGCTCGCTCGATCCGGCTCTGGCGGAGGTGGCGCGCGGGCTCGCTGCCCTCTCCGACTGGCGCGGTGCGCCCTCCGGCAGGCTCCGGCTGACGACCTTCTCGTCCGCGGCGCGCAGCGTGCTCGACCCGGCGCTGCCGCGCTTCCTCCTCGATCACCCTGCCGTCTCGGTCGAGGTCACCGTCGACGACCGTCTGGCCGACATCGTCGCGGAAGGGTTCGACGCCGGCATTCGCTTCGGCGAGGCGGTGGACCGCGACATGCTGGCCGTGCGGGTCGGGCCGGATCTGCGCACGGTGGTGGTGGGGACGCCTTCTTACTTCGAGCGCCACCCGCGCCCCGAGACGCCGGCCGATCTCGAGGCGCACAACTGCGTCAACTACCGCCTCGCCGGAGGCGGCGGTCTCCTGCCGTGGGAGTTCGCGCAGGACGGTCGCGAGATCCGCATCCGCGCGACCGGGCAACTCGTCGTCAACGACGCGGCGCTCGCGGGCGCTGCCGTTAGGGCGGGCGCGGGGCTCGGCTACATGCTGGAGGAGGATGTGGCGGACGAGGTGGCCACGGGAGCCCTCGTTCAGGTTCTGGACGCGTGGTGCGTGCCGTTCCCCGGCTACCACCTCTACTCTCTCGGGCGGCAGGTCACGCCGGCCCTTCGTGCCCTCATCGAGGCGCTGCGCTGGCGCGACCAGAAGAAGGGCGCCGAGAGGTGAGGGATGTCGGAATTATCCCGCCCTGGCCGCTCCTCTTCGTGCTTCCGTCCCTCGTCCGCTCGAGGCCGCCTCGTGCCTCAGCCCCGGCCGGACGGCTTCGGACGCGGGAAGGTCCGCTCCGCGGCGTCGCCCGCCGCCGCCAGGAGGGCGCGCGCAAGGGTCCGCGCCTCGGCGCGGTCCAGGGAGATCACCGCCGTCAGCGGCCCGCCATTGCCCTCGGACAGCCCGAGCTCGACCTGGACGCCCTGTTCCGTCGGCGACACCCGCAGGGTCCAGTCCCGTTCGCTCATGCCGAGGCCTTCCTCAGCGGGACCGTCCCGCCCGAATCAGCCTATAGACCATTTTCCGGCGGCCGCGACTCGGGGCGACCACGCAGCGGCCGTTGACCCACAGGGGCGGTACGTGGTGGGTGCCCGGCACCGATGGGGCGCCGGAGGCCCCGCACCGCAGGATCCAGCGATGAGTGAGATTGTCTTCCGCACCGGCGAGGCCACGGTGCTGGCGGCTGAGGGGCAGTATACCGATGCCATGCCCGAGGTGCTGATCGGGTCCGTGCGCGGCCCGGTCGGGACCGCCTTCGCCTCGATGATGGGGCAGGTCCAGGGGCACACCCGCATGTTCGTGGTGCGCGACCTCAACCAGCTCGTGCGTCCCGCCACGATGATGACCACCAAGGCGACGATCCACACCGCGGACTACGTCGAGTTGCTCGGCGGCGTGGTCCAGGCGGCGACCGGAGACGCGATCGTCGATTGCGTGATCGAGGGTGTGCTGCCGAAGGACGGCCTCGACGAATTGTGCATGATCATCATGATCTGGCTCGACCCGCGCTGCGCCGAGGATCCGAATCTCGACCGTAAGGATCTGTACCGGACCAATTACGAAGCGACGAAGCTCGCCATCGGGCGCGCCCTCCGCGGCGAACCGACCATCGACGACCTGATCGCCAACCGGAAAACCGTCAAGCATTACGCACTCGAAGACGTGATCGACTACGACGCGTGACGGCGCGGACACGGTTCTGGAGAGAGGGCGTCGCGGCGCAAGCGTGGCGGTTGACCCTCCCTTAACCGCGTCCCAAGGTGGTCGCCGCCTGCGGGGCCGACCCTCCGGCCCGTCGCGCCTCCCGAGTCTTTCGATGCGTCCAAGCCGTGCCGTGCTGGTCCTCGCCGCCTGCGTCCTGTTCGGGGCGGGTCCGGTTCTCGCTCAAGGGGAGGGCGCTCCACCGGCCGTCCAGGTGCCGCAACGCGCGCCGTCCGCCCGGGCCGCGTCCTCGGCGATCCAGGTCTGGGATGCCCGCATCGAGGGTGGCGCCCTGCAGGTCTCGGGCAATGCCGGGAAGGCGGGCATCACCGTCTCGCTCGACGACGAGGTGGCGGTCCAGACCGACCGCCGGGGCCGCTTCACCATCAAGGTGCCGTATGTCCCGCTGACCTGCGTCGCGACCCTGACCGTCGGCGAGGAGGCACGGGAGATCGCGATCACCAATTGCGGGCCCCGGGGCGAGACCGGACCGGCCGGCCAGGCCGGTCCCATGGGGCCGCAGGGTGTCGCCGGCCCGGTGGGGCCCAGAGGCGAGCCCGGGCCGAAGGGGGAGACGGGCCCGAGAGGGGAGCCCGGTCCCAAGGGCGAGATGGGCGCAAAGGGAGACCCTGGTGCCAAGGGAGACCCTGGTGCCAAGGGAGACCCTGGTGCCAAGGGTGAGGCGGGTTTGCCGGGCGCTCCGGGTGCGCCGGGCGCCCGCGGGGAAGCCGGGCCGCGCGGCCCGCAGGGCGAGCGGGGGGCGCAGGGGGCGCCCGCGCCCGCGCCCGTGACGGCGACGACGCTTCCCATGCGCCTGCTGCGCACCGGCGATTGTGCGCAGGGCGCCTGCGACGCCGCCTGCGCGGCGGGGGAGACCCTGGTCTCGGCCTATTGTCTGCGCGCCGGCACCCCGACCTTTACCCGCCGCGACGCCGGGGAGGCGGCGGCCTCCTGCCCGGGCGAGAGCGCCGGCCTCGTGGCGATCTGCGGCCGGTTGTGACCAGCTGCACGCTGGCCTCGCCGTCTTCCGTGGACGAACGAGTGATCTGGTTTGCGGCAGAGACACTCCATCTCTGACGATTGCAGATCAAGACTGGCGCGGGATCCCCTCTCCCGAGTGGGAGAGGGGTAGGGGTGAGGGACGGACGCTTCAGCGAGATGACGCGGCCGTGCCGCTGCCAGCTCGACTGTCAGCGTTTTGTCCTGAACCCGGGCCACCCTCACCCCTGCCCCTCTCCCACTCGGGAGAGGGGTTCCCCCGCGCCCTGACCTTAGGACCGGGACGCATCAGATCGCGCAGCAATGACAATGCTTTACGCCCGCGTTCGCTTCAGCCGACGCGCGCGCCAAGCCAGGCCAGCGCACCCTCGGCGGCGGCGCGCCCGGTGGCGAAGCTCGCCTGGAGCAGGTAGCCGCCGGTCGGGGCCTCCCAGTCGAGCATCTCGCCGGCCAGGAACGTGCCCGGGCGATCGATCAGCATGAAGCGGGCGTCGAGGGCGGAGAGCGCGACGCCGCCCGCCGACGAGATGGCGCGCGCGATCGGCTGAAGGCCCGTCAGCCGGATGGGCGCGTCCTTGATGAGCCCGGCGAGGCGTGCGGGGTCGTTCGGCAACTCGCCCGCCTCGCGCAGGAGGCCGGCCGCGACCGGGCTGAGGCCCGCCGCTTTGCGCAGGGTGGTGGCCCGGGATTGTCCGGGCCGCGCCGCCGCGAGCCGCCCCGCCAGCACCGCCGCGTCGAGGTCTGGCCTGAGATCCAGGCACAGCGTCGCCGCGCCCTCCGCCAGGATCGCCTCCCGGAGCACCCGCGACAGGGCGTAGACCGCGCCGCCCTCGATGCCGGTCGCGGTGACGAGCGCCTCACCCCGCGCCCGGTGCGGCCCCACCGCGAGCGCCACGCGCTTCAGGGGGGCGCCGGCGAACCGGCGCGCGAAGGTCTCGGACCACGCGACCGTGAAGCCGCCATTGGCCGGTCGGAGCGGGGCGACCGGGATGCCGGCCTGCCGGAAGGCCGGCACCCAGGCCCCGTCGGAGCCGAGGCGCGGCCAGCTCGCCCCGCCGAGCGCCAAGATGGTCACGTCGGTCTCCAGCCGCTCCGCACCCTCCGGCCCGGCGAGGTGGAGGGCACCGTCGTCGGCGAAACCGGTCCAGCGCATCCGGGTGCGCAGGCGGATCCCGAGGGCGTCGAGGCGCGCCAGCCAGGCGCGCAGCAGCGGCGAGGCCTTGAAGGCGGTCGGGAAGACGCGCCCGCTCGATCCCACGAAGGTCGGCTGGCCGAGATCCTCGCACCACGCGCGCAGAGCGTCCGGCGGGAAGGCGCGCACGGCCGCCGCCACGGCGCCTCCCTGCGGGTGGTAGCGGGCGACGAACCGGTCCAGGGGCTCGCTGTGGGTCAGGTTGAGGCCGCCGCGCCCGGCGATCAGCAGCTTGCGGGCGGGCGAGGGCATCTGCTCGACGAGTGTGACGGCGAGTCCCGCCCGAGCCAGGGTCTCCGCTGCGAACAGGCCCGCCGGTCCCGCCCCGATCACCGCCGCTCGCCGGCCCGCCGCACGCATCTCAGCCATGCGGGACCAAAGCCCCGGCCCGGCGCGCAGTGTCAACCGGCTGCCCTTGATCCGCCGTCATCCGAGACTTAAGTCCGGTCCATCGGCTGCGGGCCCCTCTGGCGAGCCGCGCTCCTCGCGCGCCTCGTGATGTCGGAGCCGATGCTTTCTTTCGTAAGCATCGATGGTCCGCCCATGGTTGAACTCCTCTCCGCCCCTTGGCTCGGAAAGCCGATCTGGATGTGGCTCGTGTTTCACGGGCTGATCATCGTCCTGCTCGCCTTCGATCTCGGCCTCCTGCACCGCGACAGCAGCCGCGAGATCAGGGTGAAGGAGTCGCTCGGCCTCACTGCCTTCTACCTGAGCCTCGGCCTCCTGTTCGGAGGCTGGGTCTGGTGGTACCTCGGGGCGCAATCCGGACAGGAGTACCTGGCTGGACTTGTGGTCGAGAAATCGCTGTCGATGGACAACGTGTTCGTCATCGCGGTGATCTTCGGCTTCCTCGGCATTCCGCGGGCCGCCCAGCACCGGGTGTTGCTCTGGGGTATCCTCGCGGCCGTCGTCCTGCGCGGGCTGATGATCGGGCTCGGCGCGGCCCTCGTTCATCAGGCCGAGTGGGTGCTGGTCTTCTTCGCGGCCTTCCTGATCTACGCCGGCATCCGGATGCTGCTCTCCGGCAACGACGGGGACGAGGAGAGCCAGACCGCGGGCCGGTTCGCCGCCTTCATGCGACGTCGGTTCCGGGTGACGGAGACGCTTCACGGCCAGCGCTACACGGTCCGGCAGCCCGATCCGAAGACCGGGAAGGTCGTGCGCTGGTTCACGCCCCTCGCCCTCGCGCTGGTGCTCGTCAACGGCGCGGACGTGATCTTCGCGGTCGACAGCGTCCCGGCCATCTTCGCGATCACCACCGACACCTACGTCGTCTACACGTCGAACATCTTCGCGATTCTCGGATTGCGCGCCCTCTATTTCGCCCTCGCGGCCATGGTCGACCGGTTCGCCTATCTGAAGACGTCGCTCGCCCTGATCCTCGTCTTCATCGGCGGGAAGATCGTCGTCGCGGATACGTTCGACCTGGTCGATGTGCCGCCCTGGGTGTCGCTCGTGGTCACCGTCGCGCTGCTCGCGTCGGGTGTGCTCTACAGCCTGTGGCGGACCCGGGACGCGGTGCATGCGGAGGTCGAGGAGCATCCCGCGCATCGGGCGGTGAGGGGGTAACGCCTCGCGCCCTGGCGGCCGTCCGCGGGTCAGGGCGCCGGCCGCGCCGCGATCAGGTCCCGCAGGGTGGTGATGGTCGAGGAATCCGCGACGCCGTCCACCCGCGCCGGGCGGAAGTGGCGCTGGAACGCCTCGACCACGTCCCGCATCCCGGCATCGAAGGAACCCGTCACCGGCTGCCCGTATCCGTAGAGCGCGAACATCGCCTGGAGCGCCTCGATCGGCTGGCCCGATTCGCCCTGCGCGAAGAAGCGCCCGTCGCGGATCGGCGCTGGCGGCACCCAGTGGCCGATCCCCTCGCGGTGCAGGCGCTCCCACGGAAAGATCTCGCCGGGATCCTGCTTGCGGCCCGGCGCCACGTCGGAATGGCCGAGCACCCGGTCCGGGCGGATCGGCCAGCGGGCGAGGAGGTCGCGCGCCAGCGCCGTGACCGCGGCGATCTGGGCCTCGGGATAGGGCGGCAGCCCGCCCGCGTGACCCGGATGCGCGATCTCGACGCCGATCGAGCGGGAGTTGATGTCGCGCTCGCCCTCCCAGGCCGAGAGGCCGGCATGCCAAGCGCGGCGTCCCTCCGGGACCATCTGCACCACGCGCCCGTCCTCGAAGACGAAGTAGTGGCAGGAGACCTCGGAGAGGGGATTGGCCAGGCGCAGCAGCGCGTCCGTCGCGGAGTCCATGCCCGTGTAATGCAGGATCAGCATGTCGATCCCGCCCTGCCGCTCGCCGTGATTGGGCGAGGGCACGACCTGCGTGGCGACCGGGCTCTCGGGCTTGGGTTTCATGCGGGGCGTCCGTTCACAGGCCGCGCTCGGCGGCGACCCGGTCCCAGGCGGCGTTAATGGCCGCGAGACGGCGGGTGGCGATCGCGACGGCCGCCGGCGGCAGGCCGCGGGCGACGGCCCGGTCGGGATGGGTCTCGGCGACGAGGGCACGGTAGCGGGCCTTCAGCTCCGCGTCCGGCAGGTCGCGCGTCACACCCAGCGCCTCGTAGGGATCGTCGGCGAGGCGGACGTGGCGCGCGCTGATACGGGCGAAGGCGGTCTCGTCGAAGCCGAAGATCTCCGCCACCGCGCGCAGGTAGAGCGCCTCGTTCTCGTGGATCGCCCCGTCCGCCTTGGCGATGTGGAAGAGCCCGTCGAGCACGTCCTCCAGGAGGCCCGGCTCGTCGCGGAACGCCTCCGCGACCTGCTGCGCATAGGCCTCGAAGCCGTTCGTGGTCCCCTTGGCGAGGTCGAAGAGCCGGGTCACGCCCGGCCGGTCGGCCTCCGGCACCCGGACCACCTCGGCGAAGGCCGCGACCTCGGCCGGGGTCACCACCCCGTCCGACTTCGCCATCTTCGCGGCGAGCGCCACGAGCCCGGTCGTGAAGAGGACGTCGCGCGGGGTCGGCCCGAGCAGCGAGCCCTCGCGGTCAACCAGGAAGTGCCCCGCCACCGCGCCGGCGAGCGCGCCGAGCGGCCCGCCGATGGCAAGGCCAAGTCCGGCGCCGCCGATCTTTCCCCACAGCCCCTGACTCATCGGAGGGCGGCTTCTTGCGGGAGCGGGTGAGTCGTCATGCGGCCGTTCTAAGACCGATCGCGACGCCGCGGAACCCGGCGGGACGCCGCGACCGGGATGGCGCGGGACCAAACGGCCCCGCGCCGCACGCATCAGCGGCAATACACGTTGCCGTAGGCGTCCCGGTAGGTGCCGTAGGGGCATTGCGGGGCGGTGGCGGCGCCCACGATGGCGCCGCCGGCCGCGCCGATGAGGCCGCCGGCCACCGCGCCGCTCGCCCGGCCGGTCGCCGCCGCGCCGACCGCCGCGCCGGTGAGGCCGCCGAGGGCGGCGCCGCCCGCCGCCCGGTCGCCCGGGGTGTTGCAGGCACCGACGGACAGGGCCAGCGCGCCCGCGAGGGTCGCGGCAATGAGCTTCTTCATGACGTGATTCCCTTGTGCACTTCGCGGTCTTGCGCCGGATCAAGCGCCGATCGCCGCTTCCCACAGCCTAGCTAGGCGGACCCTGAATGCCAGATGAGCGCAGGGGGAACCGCGCCGAACCGGGGGCGAAATCGGCGCGGCGCGGCATCCGGGTCACGGTCCGGCAGTGGTTCGGCCGCGCGAAACCGTGACACCCGCCCCGGCGATGCGTAGAGGAGGGGCGACACGTTCGCCGCGAGGATCCCGCATGCTGCGCGCCACCACCCTCGTCCGCCGGGCCGCCGTCCGTCCGGACGCGGTCGCCGACACGATCACCCTCGCCCATGCCGATCGCGCCCGGCAGACGGGTGACCTCACCGCCGCGGGCGGGCTCGCCTTCCGCCTCGACCTCGACCGCGCCTCCGTCCTGGAGGACGGCGACGCCGTGCGCCTCGAGGACGGCCGCCTCGTGCGGATCGCCGCCGCGGCCGAGCCGCTGCTGGAGGTCCGGTCCGAGAACCCGCTGCGCCTCACCCGCCTCGCCTGGCAGCTCGGCAGCAATCACGTGCCGCTCGAAGTGACCGCCGAGGCGCTCTACGTGAAGGCCGATGCCGTGGTGGCGGAACTGGTCCGCGGCCAGGGCTGCGCCGGGAACCCGGTCGAGCGGCCGTTCAAGCCCGAGCGCGAGGTCGTGGCGCATGACCACAGCCAGTGCGGGCACGACCACCACCACGATCATCATCACGCCCATGATGACCACCATCACCACGACCACGGTCACCACGGGCACGACCATCACCACGATCACGGGCATGACCACGGACACGACCACCACCACGGGCACCCTCACGACCACGGGCATTGAGGCCCCGGCCGCGCGGAGCCTGATGCCGTCCTGGCGCTTCAGCGTGGCCCCGATGATGGACTGGACGGACCGGCACTGCCGGGCCTTCCACCGCACCCTCTCGCGCCGGGCGCGCCTCTACACCGAGATGGTCACGACCGGCGCCGTGCTGCACGGCCCGCGCGAGCGCCTGATCGGGTTCGATCCGGCCGAGCATCCGGTGGCGATCCAGCTCGGCGGCTCGGACCCGGCCGACCTCGCGGCGGCCGCCCGCATCGCGCAGGATTTCGGCTATGCCGAGGTCAACCTCAATGTCGGCTGTCCGTCGGATCGGGTTCAGGACGGGCGCTTCGGCGCCTGCCTGATGCGCGAGCCGGCGCTGGTGGGCGACTGCGTCGCCGCGATGCGGGCGGCGGTGGCGGTGCCGGTCACGGTGAAGTGCCGGATCGGCGTGGACGACCAGGATCCCGAGGCGGCGCTCGACGCCCTGGTCGCGTCCGTCCGCGCGGCGGGAGTCGACGGCGTCATCGTCCACGCCCGCAAGGCCTGGCTCCAGGGTCTCTCCCCGAAGGAGAACCGCGACGTCCCGCCCCTCGATTACGGGCGCGTCCACCGCCTCAAGGCGGCCCATCCGGACCTCCCGATCGCCATCAACGGCGGCCTGCGCGACCTCGCCGAGGCGAAGAGGCAGCTCGCCCACGTGGACGGGGCGATGCTGGGCCGCGCCGCCTACGCGGAACCCGCGCTCCTGCTCGACGTCGATCCGGCCCTGTTCGGTGTCCCGGCTCCGGTCGCCGATCCGTTCGAGGCCGTGGAGGCGTACCTGCCCTACGTCGCGGCCCGTCTCGCCGAGGGGGTGCGGCTGCACGCGATGACCCGGCACATGCTCGGCCTCTTCAACGGCCGTCCCGGCGCCCGTGCCTTCCGCCGCCACCTCTCCACCGAGGGCATGCGCGCGCAGGCCGGGATCGCGGTCCTGCGCGAGGCCGTGGCCCTCGTGGTCCGGGAGGCAGCGCGCGCCGCCTGAGGGCGTGGCCCCGAGGTCCCGGCCGTTCCTCAGCCGGGCCGCGCCCCGCGCAGGATCAGCCGGCTTCCGCGCACCTCGTAGGAGGCGAGCCGCTCCAGGAAGGTCATGCCGAGGAGGTTGACGCTGAGGCTTCCCGGCCGCGTGACCAGGGCCGGCACGCGCTGCTCGCGGATGGGACCGACCGCGATGCTGTCGAGGACGACCGGCGCCGCGGCCGCGGCCCCGTTCGCGGTCTGCACCGTGACCACGAAGGCGTCGGGCCGCGGATGCAGGCCGATCGCGGCGGCGCTCTCGGCGGTGAGCACGACGGCGCTCGCCCCCGTGTCGAAGGCGAAGAGCTGATCGCGCCCGTTGACCTTCGCGCGGACGCTGAAGCCGCCATCGGCCCGGCGCGCCACCACGACCTCGCCGCCCGGGATCACCACCGGCTCCCCCGCGGCGAGCTCGCCGAACAGCCGGAAGGCCCATTCGCGCGCCTCGTCCCGCCACCGGTAGAGCGAGGCGCCGCCCGCCCCCAGGGCCACCCAGACCAGGAGCGCGGCGACGCCCTCGCCGAAGCCCGCCCGGAACTGCCGCACGAGGCCGCCGAGGAGCACGAGGAGGGCCGCCCCAACGGCCAAGCCCGCGGCGATCTCCCGGGGCGCGAAGCCGGCGAGCGGTCCCTCGGCGAGCGTCGCCGCCGCGATCGCCGCGGCGACGAGGAGCAGCGCGACTCCGAGGGCGCCCGGCATCTCAGGCCGGGGCGGTGGCGCGGTCCCGGGCCGGGAAGGCGGCCGCGAGGCGCGCGGGCAGGAGCGCCATGATGCGCCGGCGCTCGGGCTCGGACAGGGCGCCCCAGGCCGCGATCTCGTCGCGGGTGCGGCCGCAGCCCTCGCAGAGGCCGCTTCGCGGATCGAGCACGCAGATGCGGGTGCAGGGCGTCGAGGGAGGGGGCATGAGGGCCGAAGGGTCAGCGCGGGACGGCGATCAGGATCGCCAGCAGCACCGCGATCTCGGCGATCTGCTGGGTCGCCCCGATCACGTCGCCGGTCTGGCCGCCGATCAGGCGCTCGGCCATGCGGCTCATCGTCCAGGCCGCCAGGGCCGCGAAGAGGCCGGCGAGGACGAGGCCGATCCACGGCAGGCCGAGCAGCCAGACCGCGAGCAGGATCGCGAGGCAGAGCGCCCAGGCCGTGGCATGGGTGGCGCCGCTCGGCCGCCCCACCGCCTGCGCGGCGCCGTCCGGCCGCGCCGGGGCGAGCGCCCGCATCGGCCAGAGGGCCGCCGTGCGCGACAGGGCGGCGGCCGCGGGCAGCATCACGGCGACGCGCCAGCCGATGCGGTCGGCGAGGGTGGCGAGCGCCCCGATGCGCAGGGCGTAGGAGAGGATCAGCGCCGCCGCGCCGTAGGCGCCGATGCGGCTGTCGCGCATGATGTCGAGGCGGCGCTCCCGCGTGGCGCCGCCCCCGAACCCGTCCGCCACATCCGCCAGGCCGTCCTCGTGCAGGGCGCCGGTCACGAGCGTCAGCGCCGCCGCCGCCAGCGTCGCGGCGAGGTAGGGGCCGAGCCCAAGTCCCAGCGCGCCCAGGAGGGCGATGGCGCCGGGCAGCCCGATGATGAGCCCCGCCACCGGCAGCATCCGCGGCACGGTCCGGAAGTCGGGCGCGGCGTGGCTCCCGGTCTCGCCCGGCAGCGCCGGCACCGGCAGGCGGGAGTAGAAGCGCAGGCACGCGGCGAGGTCGAGGAGGGGCGGCCACGGACCGGTCTCGGGCGGCGGCTCGAACTCGTCATCCGCCTCGTCGGCGGCGGCCGGCTTCGCGTTCAGTCCCGCACCCTCGGCCATCGCGCCCACGTCCCGCCCGTTCCGCCCGTTCCGCCCGCTTATACAGCAGGGAGGTGCGCGCCGTCTCCGGCGTTCCGCCCGTGCGCGCTCCCGTCCGCTCGCCATCGCGCCCGGCTTCGGGTTAGAGGCGCGGATCCCGTCTCGCCGGAGCCCTGCCATGACCGCCTCACCCGATGCCAGCCCCTTCGCGGATATCCGCCAGCTCGTTGCCGGCATGCCCGGCCCGGACGCGGCGGCCGCGCGGGCGGTCGCGGCGCGGCAAGCGGAGCTGACGAAGCCGGCCGGCAGCCTCGGGCGGCTCGAGACCCTCGTCGCGTGGCTCGCGGCCTGGCAGGGCAAGGCGATGCCGAGCCTCGACCGGCCCCTGGTCTGCGTCTTCGCGGGCAGCCACGGGGTCACGCAGAAGGGCGTCTCGGCCTTCCCCTCCGCGGTGAACCGCCAGATGCTCGACAACTTCGCGGCGGGCGGGGCGGCGATCAACCAGATCTGCGCCAGCTACGGGCTCGGCTTCAAGGTGTTCGACCTCGCCCTCGACCTGCCGACGGGCGACATCACCGAGACCGAGGCGATGACCGAGAAGGCCTGCGTGGCCACCATGGCCTTCGGCATGGAGGCGGTAGCGGCTGGGACCGACGGGCTCGCGCTCGGCGAGATGGGCATCGGAAACACCACGGTGGCGGCCGCGATCTACGCGGCGCTCTACGGCGGCGACCCCGCCTCCTGGGTCGGGTACGGCACCGGCCTCGACGCGGCGGGCCACGCCCGCAAGGTCGCGGCCGTCGAGGCGGCGCTCGCCCGCCACGCCGGCCATCTCGACGATCCCCTGGAGGTGCTGGCCCGGCTCGGCGGCCGCGAGGTCGCGGCGGTGGCCGGCGCGATCCTGGCGGCGCGGATGCAGCGGGTGCCGGTGGTGCTCGACGGCTACGTCGCCTGCGCGGCCGCCGCGGTGCTGCACGCCCTCGACCCCTCCGCCCTCGATCATTGCGTGGCGGGCCATCTCTCGGCCGAGGGTGCGCACGGCGCGGTGCTGGAGCGGCTCGGCCTCGACCCTCTCCTCTCCCTCGGCATGCGCCTCGGCGAGGGCTCGGGCGCGGCGCTGGCGCTCGGCCTCCTGAAGGCCGCGCTCGCCTGTCACCGGGACATGGCGACCTTCGCGCAGGCCGGGGTCTCCGGCCGGGAGCCCTGAGCCGAGGAGAGGAGCGTCAGCGGCTCCGCGGAGAGCCGCACCGCGCCGGGCCGCCGGCCCGTCTCCGACCGCGCGTAGCGCAGCGCGTCCGCGCGGCTGCGGAACAGCCCACCCGCGCGACCCCCGACCCGCAGGGCCAGCCACCGCCCCTCCGGATCCTGGCCGACCAGAAAGACAGGAAAAGGGGAGGGGAGCGGCGGTTCCGCGGGCGGCGCGGCCCGAGGGGCCACGGCGGGGGGCGTCCCGGAAGCGGGCGGATCGGACGCGGCCGTCTCGGAAGCGGACATGGGACCTGCTCCTGCGGCCTGCTCTTGATCTCGGGCACCGTCCCGCGATGGCACCGCGCCGCGGCTCTCCCGGCCGCGCTTCAAGGATCGCGCCGGCCTCCGGCCCGGTTCAGGCGATCAGCCGGTCCCGTTGCCGCAGGGCCGGGAAGAGGCGGCTCCACAGGGCGGCGACCAGCAGGGTGCCGATGCCGCCGATCACGACGGCGGGCACCGCCCCGACCAGGGCCGCGAGGGTGCCGGATTCGAACTCGCCGAGTTCGTTCGAGGCGCCGATGAAGACGGTGTTCACCGCCGCCACGCGGCCCCGCATGGCGTCGGGCGTCTCGCCCTGCACAAGGCTCTGGCGCACGTAGACGCTCACCATGTCGGCGGCGCCGGTCACGAGCAGGCAGGCCATCGACAGGGGCAGCGAGGAGGAGAGGCCGAACCCGATCGTCGCGAGGCCGAACACCGCGACGGCCGCCAGGAGGCGCGCGCCGGCGTGACGGGTCAGGGGGCGGTGGGCGAGGACGACCGCCATGCCGACGCCGCCCGCCGCCGGCATGCTGCGCAGCAGCCCCAGGCCGAGGGGACCGACGTGAAGGACCTCCTGGGCGAAGATCGGCAGCAGGGCGGTGGCGCCGCCGAGAAGCACCGCCACGAGATCGAGGGTGATTGCGCCGAGCACCACCGGCTGCGAGCGAATATAGGTGAGGCCGGCGAGCAGCGTCGTGAGCGTGACGGGCCCGCGGTGGCCCGCAGCGGCCTCCCGTGGGCGGATGCTCCCGACGCTCAGCGCCGCCACCGCGAAGCAGGCGGCGGCGAGCGCGAAGACGACGGCGGGGCCGAGGGCGTAGAGCAGGCCGCCGAGGGCCGGGCCCGAGATCGCCGCGCTCTGCCAGATCGAGGAGTTCCAGGCGATCGCGGTGCCGAACTGCTCGCGCGGGACCAGCGTCGGCATCAGCGCCTGGGTCGCCGGGTTGGCGAAGGCGCGCGCGCCGCCGGTGAGGATCATCAGCGCGTAGATCGGCCAGACGGGCGCCTGTGCCACGAGGGCGAGGCCGGTGAGGCCCAGCGCCGCGGCGGCGATGAGGCCGTAGGCGACCGCCGCGATCCGGCGCCGGTCGTAGGTGTCGGCGACGTGCCCGGTGACGAGGGCGCCGAGGATGGCGGGCGCGAAGCTCGCGAGCCCGACGAGGCCGAGGGCGAGCGCGCTGTGGGTGAGGTCGTAGACGAACCAGCCGACCGCCACCGCCTGCATCTGATAGGCGACGCCGGTGAGGAACCGGGCAAGGCCGAACAGGCGGAAGTCGGGGTTCGACAGGAGGGCCCGGCCGGTCGGTCGGGAGGTCGGGGCGGCGTCGGAGATCACGGAACCCTGCTTGGCGCCAAGCCGGCCCAGATGACAAGCCTGGCAAACGCGCATCCCGGTTGCGGGCGCGGGATGGTGGGCGGTGACGGGCTCGAACCGCCGACCCTCTCGGTGTAAACGAGATGCTCTACCGACTGAGCTAACC
The DNA here is from genome assembly GCF_054052225.1 of Methylobacterium sp. JK268. Taxonomy (NCBI): domain Bacteria; kingdom Pseudomonadati; phylum Pseudomonadota; class Alphaproteobacteria; order Hyphomicrobiales; family Methylobacteriaceae; genus Methylobacterium; species Methylobacterium sp. JK268. The sequence goes on from NZ_JBSVZN010000002.1 coordinate 142,587, forward strand.
GCCCCGGCGCGCATGGTTAAGGGCAGCCCCCCGGCAGCGCAAGACCCGGTGCCGGCCCGCTGAAAACCCGCCCGGCCCGGCTTGACACGTCCCGGCCCGGCCCATACACCGCCGCCATCGCAGCACAGCGATGCGCCGCGCGGACGTAGCTCAGTTGGTTAGAGTGCCGGCCTGTCACGCCGGAGGTCGCGGGTTCGAGCCCCGTCGTCCGCGCCATCTCCTCACGGATGTTCGTGTTCGCGCTGTGGCCAGTCCGCGGGCGTAGCTCAGTTGGTTAGAGTGCCGGCCTGTCACGCCGGAGGTCGCGGGTTCGAGCCCCGTCGCCCGCGCCACGATCCCGAAAATCTTCACAATTGACCGTGTAATGCGCCGCCGCCCCGCCTGAGCGGGACGGGAGATTCGACGTTGATCACGCCCCTGCGCCTCGCCTTCCTCGTGGCCTGCCTGAGTCTCGCCGGCTGCAGCGGCGTCCCCCTCCTGCCGCAGCCCGACATCGCCACCAGCCCGGTGATCCTCGACGAGGGCGCCGCCGCCGCCGCCATCTCCCGCTACCGGGCGAGTCACGGGCTCGGACCGGTGGTGATCGATTCGTCGCTGATCCGCGCCGCCTCCTACCAGGCGGAAGCGAATGCCCGGGCGGGCTATCTCTCGCACGAGGTCGGCGGGACCTTCGACAGCCGCCTGAAGCGCGCCGGGTTCGGCGGGCGCTACGCGGCCGAGAACCTGAGCGCCGGTTCGGCCACGTTCGACGAGGTGTTGAAGCGCTGGCAGGCCTCGCCCGAGCACAATCGCAACATGCTCATGCCGCAGGTCCGGCGCGTCGGAATCGCCCGGGTCGACGCGCCCGGAACCCGCTACAAGCGGTACTGGGCGCTGATCCTCTCCGATACCTGAGAGCCCAACCGCCGCGCCGCGGCAAAGCTTGACTTGGCCCGGAAACGACCGGGAAAGCGCGGGCCCTGCGACGATACTGGCCAGCCCGATCGCCCTTCGCGGGTGTTGTGGCCGGCCCGGTTGGTTTTATCTATGCACCAGGCGTTCGCGGTTTGTGCGCTGCGAACGCCCCTTGTTTCGGCATACCCGCTCGTTTAAGCCTCGCGGCAATTCCGGGCCTTGGAACCGTTCCGAACGACGGGCCGAAGGCCGGGCCGCGCGCGCCCGCGTCGCCCACCACGAGCCACGAGGGTTCACGATGAACGGCCTCCTCACCGACTACCTGCCGCTCGTGATCTTCATCGGCGTGTCGCTGGTGATCGCGGTCGCGCTCCTCGTCGCGCCCTTCCTCGTCGCCTACAACAGCCCGGACCCGGAGAAGCTCTCGGCCTACGAGTGCGGGTTCAACGCCTTCGACGACGCCCGCATGAAGTTCGACGTGCGGTTCTACCTCGTCGCCATCCTGTTCATCATCTTCGACCTCGAGGTCGCGTTCCTGTTTCCCTGGGCGATCACGTTCGGGGACCTCGGCTGGTTCGGCTTCTGGTCGATGATGATCTTCCTCGGCGTGCTCACGGTCGGGTTCGTCTACGAGTGGCGCAAGGGCGCCCTCGAATGGGACTGAGCCGACCGAGCCCCGCCGCCCTCTGAGAGATCCCGCCCCATGGACCTCGACGCTCCCCTCTCCCGCGCTCCGGCGATCGCTCCGCAGCCCAAGGGCCTGATCGATCCGTCGACCGGCCTGCCGATCGGGGCCACCGACCCGACCTTCCTGTCGATCAACGACGAGCTGGCGGATCGCGGCTTCCTGCTCACCACCGCGGACGACCTCATCACCTGGGCCCGCACCGGCTCGCTGATGTGGATGACCTTCGGCCTCGCCTGCTGCGCGGTCGAGATGATGCAGATGTCGATGCCGCGGTACGACGCCGAGCGCTTCGGCTTCGCGCCCCGCGCGAGCCCGCGCCAATCCGACGTGATGATCGTCGCCGGCACCCTGACCAACAAGATGGCTCCCGCGCTGCGCAAGGTCTACGACCAGATGCCGGAGCCGCGCTACGTCATCTCGATGGGCTCCTGCGCCAACGGTGGCGGCTACTACCACTACTCCTATTCGGTCGTGCGGGGCTGCGACCGGGTGGTGCCGGTGGACATCTACGTGCCGGGCTGCCCGCCGAGCGCCGAGGCGCTGCTCTACGGGGTGCTGCTGCTGCAGAAGAAGATCCGCCGCACCGGCACGATCGAGCGCTGAGGGGCCGCGATGACGAACGGCATCACCATCCTGCCCCACACCGCGGTCGAGGCCGGGACCGGGCCGCTGCAGGCGCTGAGCGACCGCCTCGCCGAGACGCTCGGCGGGGCGATCACCCATCGGGCCATCGCCTTCGAGGAACTGACGCTCGTCGTCGAGGCCGCGGAGATCGTGCGCGTGCTCACCCACCTGCGCGACGATCCGGCCTGCGGCTTCCGGTCCTTCATCGACATCTGCGGGGCGGATTATCCGGGCCGCGCCAGGCGCTTCGACGTGGTCTACCACCTGCTCTCGCTGCGCCATAACCGGCGCATCCGCGTGAAGGTGCAGACCGACGAGGCGACCCCGGTTCCCTCGGTGATCTCCGTCTTCCCGGCGGCGAACTGGTACGAGCGCGAGACCTACGACCTCTACGGGATCCTGTTCTCGGGCCATCCCGACCTGCGCCGGCTCCTGACCGATTACGGCTTCGAGGGCCACCCGCTGCGCAAGGACTTTCCGCTCACCGGCTTCGTCGAGGTTCGCTACGACCAGGACGAGGGCCGCGTGGTCTACGAACCGGTGAAGCTTACCCAAGAGTTCCGCCAGTTCGACTTCCTGTCGCCCTGGGAAGGCACGGATTACGTGCTGCCCGGCGACGAGAAGGCGAAGCAGTAGGGGGCGAATGGCGAATGGCGAATGGCGAATGGAAAGCGAGAGGCCGATCACATCGTATCGTGACCTCGATGTTTGGCAGGGTGCTATGACCCTTGCCGAGGAGTGCTATCGCGTAACGGCCGCCTTCCCTCGGGAGGAGCTGTTCGGCATGACGTCGCAGATCCGCCGCGCGTCGGCCTCGATCGCGGCGAACATCGCCGAAGGGCATGGCCGCGAAAGCACGCCTTCGTTCGTCAATGCGCTGCGAATCGCCCAGGGATCGCTCAAGGAACTCGAGACGCATGTGCTGCTGTCACAGAGGGTCGGTTTGATGGCGGGCGCACCCGCCGGCTCACTCATGGCGAAGTGCGACGGTCTCGGTCGGCAGCTTCGGTCTCTCATCCGGTCACTGCAGCGGCGCGCTTCCGCAGAAAAGGGGAATGTCTGATGGCAGGCACTCTCTATTCGCCATTCGCTATTCGCTATTCGCTCCCGCACTGCGCGTTCGATCGCGCTGGACGCTCCCGATGACCGAGCACAGCATTCGCAACTTCTCGATCAACTTCGGTCCGCAGCATCCGGCGGCGCACGGCGTGCTCCGTCTCGTGCTCGAACTCGACGGCGAGATCGTCGAGCGCGTCGACCCGCATATCGGGCTGTTGCACCGCGGCACCGAGAAGCTGATCGAGGTCAAGACCTACCTGCAGGTCACGCCCTATTTCGACCGGCTCGACTACGTCGCGCCGATGAACCAGGAGCACGCCTTCTGCCTCGCGGTGGAGAAGCTGCTCGGGATCGAGGTGCCGCGGCGGGCGAAGCTCATCCGCACCCTGTTCTGCGAGATCGGCCGGCTGCTCTCGCATCTCCTGAACGTCACCACGCAGGCGATGGATGTCGGCGCCCTGACGCCCCCGCTCTGGGGCTTCGAGGAGCGCGAGAAGCTGATGATCTTCTACGAGCGCGCCAGCGGGGCGCGGCTCCACGCCAATTACTTCCGGCCGGGCGGCGTCCATCAGGACCTGCCGGCGGGCCTCCTCGACGACATCGAAGCCTTCTGCGACCCGTTCCTGAAGGTGGTCGACGACCTCGACGCCCTGGTGATGGGCAACCGCATCTTCAAGCAGCGCAACGTCGATATCGGCATCGTGTCGGTGGACGAGGCCATGGCCTGGGGCTTCTCGGGCGTGATGCTGCGCGGCTCGGGCATCCCGTGGGACCTGCGCAAGGCGCAGCCCTACGAGGCCTACGCGGAGATGGAGTTCGACGTCCCCGTGGGGAAGAACGGCGACACCTACGATCGCCAGGTCATCCGCATGGAGGAGATGCGCGAGTCCGTGCGCATCATGAAGCAGTGCATCGCCAAGCTGCGGGCGCCCGACGGCCAGGGGCCGATCGCCACGCAGGACGGCAAGGTGGCGCCGCCGCCGCGGCGGGAGATGAAGCGCTCGATGGAGGCGCTGATCCACCACTTCAAGCTCTACACCGAGGGCTTCCACGTCCCGGCCGGCGAGGTCTACGCCGCGGTCGAGGCGCCCAAGGGCGAGTTCGGCGTCTACCTGGTGGCGGACGGCACCAACAAGCCCTACCGCTGCAAGATCCGCGCGCCGGGCTTCGCCCACCTGCAGGCGATGGATTGGATGTGCCGCGGCCACATGCTGGCGGACGTCTCCTGCATCCTCGGCACCCTCGACATCGTGTTCGGCGAGGTCGACCGGTGACACGCGCGACGAGCGGCCCCACGAGCGGCCAACGGAACTGAAGCGATGGCAAACCGCAGACTGGCGCCCGCCGAAGAGCAGCCCGCCGATTTCGCGTTCACCCCGGAGAACGCGAACTGGGCCAAGGCGCAGATCGCCAAGTACCCGCCGGGCCGGCAGGCCTCGGCGGTGATCCCGCTGCTCTGGCGTGCCCAGGAGCAGAACGGCGGCTGGCTGCCGCAGAAGGCGATCGAGGCCGTCGCGGACGAACTCGGCATGCCGCATATCCGCGTGCTCGAGGTCGCGACCTTCTACACGATGTTCGCCCTGGAGCCGGTTGGGCGCTACTGGATCCAGGTCTGCGGCACCGTGCCCTGCGACGTCTGCGGGGCGAAGGAGCTCAAGCAGATGCTGCACGACCGGCTCGGGCCGCCCGGTCACGTGAGCCGGGACGGAAATTTCTCCTGGCTCGAGGTCGAGTGCCTGGGCGCCTGCTGCAACGCGCCGATGGTGCAGATCAACCAGGACTACTACGAGGACCTGACGCCCGAGTTGCTCGGCACGCTGATGGATGACCTGGCGGCCGGTCGTCCCGTCAAGGTCGGCTCGCAGGCCGGGCGGACCTCCTCCGAGCCGAAGGGCGCCCTGACGACGCTGACCGACGAGACGCTGTTCGACGGCTCGCGCGTCGGCGCGTGGCGCAAGCGCTTCGAAGAGCAGGGTCTGCGCGAGGCGGGGGCCGAAGCTCCGGCCAAGGCCGAGCCGGCCAAGACTGAAGTGGCCAAGACTGAAGCGGCCAAGACTGAGCCGGCCGCGCCGGCGCAGGCGAATCCCGAGCGGGCGCAGGCGGAGGGTGCCAACGCGGCGGCGAATGCGGCCGCGACTCCGAAGCCCGCCCGTCCCGAATCCGGGCGCGCCGTCGAGAGCCCGGCCGCCGCGACGCCGGCCCATCGCGCCGCCGATGGCGAGGCGCCGGCCGAGGCGAAGGGGCAGGGCGCGCCGGAGCGTTCCACCGTCGCCGCGCCGACCTCCGGCCCCGAGGCGCAGCCCGCGCCCCAGAGCGGCCGCTCCTACACCAAGACCCCGTCGAAGCCCGAGGAGGGCCGGCCCGTGGCGGAGACCAAGGGGTCGACGCCGATCGCGGGTGCCGAGCCGATCGCCTCGCCCGGGCGGACCGACGGATCGCAGGCCAAACCCGTCGGGGTCGACCCGAACGACAAGGGACCGCCCGGTCCCGGCCCGCGCGGCCGCGCCAAGCCCTCCTCGAACCGGTAGGACGACGCCATGCTCTCCGACCAGGATCGGATCTTCACCAACCTCTACGGGCTGCACTCGCCCGGCCTCGACGCCGCCAGGAAGCGCGGCGCCTGGGACGGCACCAAGTTCCTGCTGGAACAGGGCCGCGACTGGATCATCGATGAGATGAAGAAGTCGGGCCTGCGCGGCCGCGGCGGCGCCGGCTTCTCGACCGGCCTGAAGTGGTCGTTCATGCCGAAGAAGTCGGACGGCCGTCCGCACTACCTCGTGGTGAACGCCGACGAATCCGAGCCCGGGACCTGCAAGGACCGGGAGATTATGCGGCACGACCCGCATCTCCTGATCGAGGGCTGCCTGCTCGCGTCCTTCGCCATGGGGGCGAACGCGGCGTACATTTACATCCGCGGCGAGTACGTGGCCGAGAAGCACGCCCTGCAGCGGGCGGTGGACGAGGCCTACGAGGCGCGGCTGATCGGCCCGGACAACGTCCACGGCTACCCCTTCGACCTCTACGTGCACCACGGCGCCGGCGCCTATATCTGCGGCGAGGAGACGGCGCTGCTGGAGAGCCTGGAGGGCAAGAAGGGAATGCCGCGGCTGAAGCCGCCCTTCCCCGCCAATATGGGCCTCTACGGCTGCCCGACGACGGTGAACAACGTCGAATCGATCGCGGTCGCGGGTGCGATCCTGCGCCGGGGCGCGGCGTGGTTCGCCGGGATCGGCCGGCCGAACAACACCGGCACCAAGCTCTTCTGCGTCTCGGGCCACGTGAACCGGCCCTGCAACGTCGAGGAGGCGCTGGGGCTGCCCTTCCGCGAGCTGATCGACCGCCACTGCGGCGGCATCCGCGGCGGCTGGGACAACCTGCTCGCGGTGATCCCCGGCGGCTCATCGGTGCCGCTGGTGCCGGCCGAGCAGATCGCCGACGCGCCGATGGACTTCGACACCCTGCGCGGCCTCGGCTCGGGCCTCGGCACTGCGGCGGTGATTGTCCTCGACAAGTCGACCGACATCGTCGCCGCGATCGCCCGCATCTCGTACTTCTACAAGCACGAATCCTGCGGGCAGTGCACGCCCTGCCGCGAGGGGACGGGCTGGATGTGGCGCGTGATGCTGCGCATGGCCGAGGGCCGGGCGCAGAAGCGCGAGATCGACATGCTGCTCGACGTCACCAAGCAGATCGAGGGCCACACGATCTGCGCGCTGGGCGACGCGGCGGCCTGGCCGATCCAGGGCCTCATCCGCCACTTCCGCCCCGAGATCGAGAAGCGCATCGACCGTTACAGCGCCAATCCGCACAGCGACCCCGTGCCGATGGCGGCGGAGTGAGCAGCGCGCGCGGCGAACGCCTGGAGACAACACCGTGACCAAGATCGTCGTCGACGGCACCGAGGTCGATGTCCCGCCGGACTACACGCTGCTGCAGGCTTGCGAGGCGGCCGGCGCGGAGATCCCGCGCTTCTGCTTCCACGAGCGGCTGTCGATCGCCGGCAATTGCCGCATGTGCCTCGTCGAGCTGAAGGGCGCGCCGAAGCCCGTGGCCTCCTGCGCCTGGGGCGTGCGCGACTGCCGGCCCGGCCCGAACGGCGAGCCGCCGCAGGTGCTGACCAAGTCGGCGCTGACCAAGAAGGCGCGCGAGGGGGTAATGGAGTTCCTCCTCATCAACCACCCGCTCGACTGCCCGATCTGCGACCAGGGCGGCCATTGCGACCTGCAGGACCAGGCGATGGCCTACGGGGTCGACTCGACCCGCTACGGCGAGAACAAGCGCGCGGTCGAGGACAAGTACATCGGCCCGCTGGTGCGCACGGCGATGAACCGGTGCATCCATTGCACCCGCTGCGTGCGCTTCCTGGCCGAGGTGGCCGGCGTGCCGGATCTCGGCGCCATCGGGCGCGGCGAGGACATGGAGATCACCTCCTACCTCGAACAGGCGATGGAATCGGAGCTGCAGGGCAACGTCGCCGACCTCTGCCCGGTCGGCGCGCTCGTGCACAAGCCGCAATCCTACAACGTGCGCCCCTGGGAGTTGTCGAAGACCGAATCGGTCGACGTGATGGACGCGGTCGGCAGCGCGATCCGGGTGGACGCGCGCGGCCGCGAGGTCATGCAGATCGAGCCCCGGGTGAACGAGGCCATCAACGAGGAGTGGATCTCCGACAAGACCCGGCACGTGGTCGACGGGTTGCGGCTCCAGCGCCTCGATCGGCCCTACCTGCGCGAGAACGGCCGCCTGCGGCCCGCCTCCTGGGCCGAGGCCTTCGCGGCGATCGCGGCCAAGCTGAAGGGGGCGGATCCCAAGCGCGTCGGCGCCATCGTGGGCGACCTCGCGGGCGTCGAGGAGATCTACGCGCTCAAGCGCCTGATGACCGCCCTCGGCGTGACCAACCTGGACTGCCGGCAGGACGCGGCCGCGATCGACCCGGCCTGGGGCCGCGCCGCCTACACCCTGGGCACAACCATCGCCGGCATCGAGCAGGCGGACGCGATCCTGCTCGTCGGCGCGAATCCGCGCGTCGAGGCCTCCCTCCTCAACGTGCGCATCCGCAAGCGCTGGCGCATGGCGCCGCTCGCGGTCGGCGTGATCGGCGAGCCGACGGACCTGACCTATCCTCACACCTATCTGGGCGCCGGTCCGGAGACGCTGGCGGACCTGGCTGCGGGCAACCACAGCTTCGCCGAGGTGCTGACCAAGGCCGAGCACCCGCTGGTGATCGTCGGTATGGGCGCGCTCGCCCGGCCGGACGGCCGCGCGATCCTGGCGGCGGCGGCGCGCTACGCCCGCTCCATCGGGGCGCTGGCCGAGGGCTGGAACGGCTTCGGCGTGCTGCACACTGCCGCCGCCCGCGTCGGGGCGCTCGACCTCGGCTTCGTGCCGGGGGAGGGCGGGCTCGACCTCGCCGGCATGATCGCGCCCGGCGCCCTCGACGTGCTCTACAACCTCGGTGCGGACGAGGTGGAAGTCGGGCCGGGCGCCTTCGTGATCTACCAGGGCACCCACGGCGACCGCGGTGCCCATCGCGCCGACGTGATCCTGCCGGGAGCCGCCTATACCGAGAAGTCGGCGACCTACGTGAACACGGAAGGCCGCGTGCAGCTCGGAAACCGCGCCGGCTTCCCGCCGGGCGACGCCCGTGAGGATTGGGCGATCCTGCGCGCGCTCTCCGAGCCGCTCGGGCAGCGCCTGCCCTTCGATTCGCTGGCGCAGCTCCGCCGCGCGCTCTACGCAGACCACCCGCACTTCGCGGCGGTCGACCAGGTCGCCGGATCGGATCTCGGGACGGCGCTGACGGCCCTCGAGAGACTCGGCGGCGAGCCGGGCCGCGAGCCCTTCCGCGGGCCGATCGCCGATTTCTATCTCACCAACCCGATCGCCCGCGCCTCCCGGGTGCTGGCGGAGTGCTCCGGGCTCGCCCGCGAGCGCGTGCTCCAGGCCGCCGAATAGGACGCTCGCCCCATGAGCATCACCGACATCCTGCTGACCGTCGGCCTGATCGCGCTGAAGAGCGTGGTGCTGCTGGTCGCGCTCCTCGTCTTCATCGCCTACGCGCTCCTCGCCGACCGGAAGATCTGGGCGGCGGTGCAGCTCCGGCGCGGCCCGAACGTGGTCGGGCCCTGGGGCCTGTTCCAGTCCTTCGCCGACCTGCTGAAGTTCGTGCTCAAGGAGCCGGTGATCCCGGCGGGCGCCAATAAGGCGTACTTCCTGCTCGCGCCGCTCGTCTTCGCGACGCTGGCGCTCTCGGCCTGGGCGGTGATCCCGCTGGCCGACGGCTGGGCCATCGCCGACATCAATGTCGGCATGACCTACATCTTCGCGATCTCGTCGCTCGGCGTCTACGGCGTGATCATGGGCGGCTGGGCCTCGAACTCGAAATACGCCTTCCTGGGCGCCCTGCGCTCCGCCGCCCAGATGGTGTCCTACGAGGTCTCGCTCGGCTTCGTGATCATCACGGTGCTGATGTGCGCCGGCTCCCTGAACCTGTCGCAGATCGTGCGCGCGCAGGACACCTCGCTCGGTATCCTCGGCTGGTACTGGCTGTGGCTGTTCCCGATGTTCGTGGTGTTCTTCGTCTCGGCGCTCGCCGAGACGAACCGCCCGCCCTTCGATCTGCCGGAGGCCGAATCGGAGCTCGTGGCGGGCTACATGGTCGAGTACTCCTCGACCCCGTACCTGCTGTTCATGCTCGGCGAGTACGTGGCGATCGTCACGATGTGCGCGCTGGGAACCATCCTGTTCCTGGGCGGCTGGCTCTCGCCGATCCCCTTCGCGCCCTTCACCTGGGTGCCGGGCCTGATCTGGTTCGCCCTGAAGGCGAGCTTCCTGTTCTTCCTCATCGCCATGGTCAAGGCGATGGTGCCCCGCTACCGCTACGACCAGCTCATGCGGCTGGGCTGGAAGGTATTCCTGCCCCTGTCGCTCGTGATGGTCTTCGTCGTCGCCCTCGTCCTGAAGCTGACCGGCCTCGCGCCGGTCGCCTGAACCTGAGAATCGGAGATTGAGCGATGAGGCTCGATCAAGTCGCCCGCAGCCTGCTGCTGAAGGAGTTCGTGTCGGGGTTCACCCTCGCCATGCGCTACTTCTTCAAGCCCAAGGCGACGATCAACTACCCCTTCGAGATGGGTCACCGCTCGCCGCGCTTCCGCGGCGAGCACGCGCTGCGCCGCTACCCGAACGGCGAGGAGCGTTGCATCGCCTGCAAGCTCTGCGAGGCGATCTGCCCGGCCCAGGCGATCACCATCGAGGCGGGGCCGCGGCGCAACGACGGCACGCGCCGCACGACGCGCTACGACATCGACATGGTGAAGTGCATCTACTGCGGCATGTGCCAGGAGGCCTGCCCGGTGGACGCCATCGTCGAAGGACCGAACTTCGAGTTCTCCGTCGAGACCCGGGAGGAGCTCCTCTACGACAAGCAGCGGCTGCTCGCGAACGGCGACCGCTGGGAGCGCGAGATCGCTCGCAACATCGCGGCGGACGCACCGTACCGGTAGGGCGAATGGCGAGTGGCGAATGGCGAATGGCGAATAGCAAATGGGGTGAAGGCGCCCGGCCGACCGCCAATCCATTCGTCACTCACCATTCGGCATTCGCCTCGCGCAGCGGCTTCCCCCGTTGTGCGTCGCGGGAGCGGGATCTATAGACGGGCCGCCGGGGCATCCGGGGCCGGATGTCGGCACCAGGCAGGAGGCCGCCGCGAGGCGGCATGAGTTTCGCGCATGACCGCAGCCGCCGCCTTCTTCTACCTCTTCGCCGCGATCACGGTCGCCTCGGGCTTCATGGTGATCGCCGCCCGCAACCCGGTGACCTCGGTCCTGTTCCTGATCCTCGCCTTCGTGAACGCGGCCGGCCTGTTCGTGCTGATGGGCGCCGAGTTCCTGGCGATGATCCTGGTCGTGGTCTATGTCGGCGCCGTCGCCGTGCTGTTCCTGTTCGTGGTGATGATGCTCGACGTCGATTTCGCCGAGCTGCGCCAGGGCTTCCAGGACTACCTCCCGGTCGGTGGCCTGATCGGCGCGGTGTTCCTGGTCGAGCTGCTGCTGGTGGTCGGCTCCTGGGCGATCGACCCCGGCCTGGTCCAGGCGCCGCTGGCGATCGCGCCGGGCGGCGAGCAGATCACCAACACGCAGGCCCTCGGGTCGGTGCTCTACACGAACTACTTCCTGTTCTTCCAGATCGCCGGGCTGATCCTGCTGGTCGCGATGATCGGCGCGATCGTGCTGACGCTGCGCGACCGGCCGGGCGTGAAGCGGCAGGACATCTCGCTGCAGAACGCCCGCACCCAGGCGATGGCGGTGGAACTGCGCAAGGTCCCGACCGGCCAGGGCGTCGAAGTGTGACGGCGGGACGGCAGACGAGGAGAGCGCGGGATCCCCTCTCCCGGGTGGGAGAGGGTAGGGGTGAGGGTGGAGACGGTTCCGCGAGAGGGCGGGACCGTGCCGCTGGCGGCTCGACCGTTCAGAACGATCCTGAACCCGAGCCACCCTGCGCGATCTTCGATCGCCCCTACCCCTCTCCCACCCGGGAGAGGGGATCACGCGCCCGATGAATGCACGCTGACACGAGGCGGCCGCCCCGCGGCCGAGAGGCAGACAGATGATCGGTTTGAGCCACTACCTGACGGTCGCCGCGATCCTGTTCACGCTCGGCGTGCTCGGCATCTTCATCAACCGCAAGAACATCATCGTGATCCTGATGTGCGTCGAGCTGATCCTGCTCGCCGTCAACATCAACCTCGTCGCCTTCTCGACCCATCTCGGCGACATCGTCGGCCAGGTCTTCGCGCTGTTCGTCCTGACGGTGGCCGCCGCCGAGGCGGCGATCGGGCTCGCGATCCTGGTGGTCTACTTCCGCAACCGCGGCTCGATCGCGGTTGAGGACGTCAGCATGATGAAGGGCTGAGATCCCAGCCCTTCGCCGTCACCGAGCCCCAGCCCGAAGGCCGGACCCCGAGCATGTACCACGCGATCGTCTTCCTGCCCCTCATCGGCTCCCTCATCGCCGGCCTGTTCGGCCGGCGCATCGGCGCCAAGGCGAGCGAGGTCATCACCACCTCGATCCTGTTCTTCGCCGCGCTCCTGTCCTGGGTGGCCTTCTTCGAGGTCACGGGAGGGGAGGGGCACGGGGCGACCCGGCACCAGGTGGCGCACTGGTTCTCGGCCGGCGACCTCGTGGTCGACTGGGCCTTCCGGGCCGACACCCTCACCGTCGTCATGCTGGTCGTGGTGACGAGCGTGTCGTCCCTCGTGCACCTGTACTCCATGGGCTACATGGAGGAGGATCCGCACCGGCCGCGCTTCTTCTCCTACCTGTCGCTGTTCACCTTCGCCATGCTGATGCTGGTGACGGCCGACAACCTCGTGCAGATGTTCTTCGGCTGGGAGGGCGTCGGCCTGGCCTCCTACCTGCTGATCGGCTTCTGGTACGAGAAGCCTTCGGCCAACGCCGCGGCCATGAAGGCCTTCATCGTCAACCGCGTCGGCGATTTCGGCTTCTCGCTCGGCATCTTCCTGGTCTTCGTCCTGTTCGGCTCGGTGGCCTTCGACGGCATCTTCCCGCGGGTGGCCGAGCTCAAGGGCGCGAGCTTCCACTTCCTCGGCTATGACTGGAACGCCCTGACGCTGGCCTGCCTGCTCCTGTTCATGGGTGCCATGGGCAAGTCGGCGCAGTTCCTGCTGCACACCTGGCTTCCCGACGCCATGGAGGGCCCGACCCCGGTCTCGGCCCTCATCCACGCCGCCACCATGGTGACGGCGGGCGTGTTCATGGTGGCGCGGCTCTCGCCGCTCTTCGAGGCGGCGCCGGCGGCGCTCACCGTCGTCACGGTGATCGGGGGCATCACGGCCTTCTTCGCGGCCACGGTCGGCCTCGTGCAGAACGACATCAAGCGGGTCATCGCCTACTCGACCTGCTCGCAGCTGGGCTACATGTTCGTGGCGCTCGGCGTCGGCGCCTACGCGGCGGGCATCTTCCACCTCTTCACCCATGCCTTCTTCAAGGCGCTGCTGTTCCTCGGGGCCGGCTCGGTCATCCACGCGATGCACCACGAGCAGGACATGCGGAACATGGGCGCGCTGCGCCGCTACATCCCCTTCACCACGCTGATGATGGCGATCGGCACCCTGGCGCTGATCGGCTTCCCCTTCACGGCGGGCTACTACTCGAAGGACGCGATCATCGAGGCGGCCTACATGTCGGACCGGCCGGGCCACGTGCTCGCGTTCCTCGCCACCGTGATCGCGGCCTTCTTCACCTCCTTCTACTCCTGGCGCCTGTTCTTCCTCACCTTCGAGGGGCCGGCCCGATGGCAGAATGCCCACGCGCATGGTCACCACGACGACCACGCGCATGCCACGGGCCACCACGCGGTCGCGGCCCACGCGGCCGAGGCCGACGGCGCGCCGGGCCACCACGAGGGCGTCGCCCACGACGACAAGGGCCACGACGTCGAGCCGGTCTCGCATTCGGACCTCGCGCACCACGACGATCACCACCACGCGCACACGCCCCACGAGAGCCCGCGCGTGATGACGATCCCGCTCGCGATCCTGGCGCTGGGCGCGCTGTTCGCGGGCCTGGTGTTCAAGAACCGCTTCATCGGCGAGGGCATGGACGAGTTCTGGAAGGGCGCGATCGCGCACTCGCCGGACAACCACATCATGCACGCGATCCACGAGGCCCCGGCCTGGGTCTCCGCATCACCCTTCGTGATGCTGGTGCTCGGCTTCCTGCTCGCCTACGTGATGTATATCCGCCGGCCGGAACTGCCGAACCAGCTCGCGTCGAGCCAGCCGCTGCTCTACCGCTTCCTGCTCAACAAGTGGTACTTCGACGAGATCTACGACCGGATCTTCGTGCGCCCGGCCAAGGGCTTCGGCACGTTCCTGTGGAAGGTCGGCGATGGCACGATCATCGACGGGCTCGGCCCCAACGGCATCGCGGCCCGGGTGGTGGACGTGACCCGTGGGGTGGTCCGGCTCCAGACCGGCTACGTCTACCACTACGCCTTCGTGATGCTCGTCGGCGTCGCGGCGCTGGTGAGCTGGTACCTCCTGAACGGCGTGGGCGCCCACTGATGCCCGTCCGCCCCGCCCCAATCGACCGGAGACGCGTCTGATGTTCGGCCTCGGGATCCTCTCCGGCCTCCTCATCCTGCCCCTCGTCGGCGCCGCCTTCATCCTCACCCTGCAGGGCGACGAGGAGGGCGTGCAGCGCAACGCCCGCTGGGCCGCGCTCATCGCCACGATCGCCACCTTCCTGCTCTCGCTGGTGGCCTGGGGCCGCTACGACACCTCGACGGCGGCGTTCCAGCTCGTCGAGACCCACGCCTGGCTGACGGACTCGATCCGCTTCAAGCTCGGCGTCGACGGGTTCTCGATGCCGCTCCTGCTCCTCACCACGTTCCTGATGCCGTTCTGCATCGCCGCCTCCTGGCACTCGATCGGGACCCGGGTGAAGGAGTACTTCGTCGCCTTCCTGGTCCTCGAGACCACGATGATCGGCGTGTTCAGCGCGCTCGACCTCGTGCTGTTCTACCTCTTCTTCGAGGCCGGCCTGATCCCGATGTTCCTGATCATCGGTATCTGGGGCGGCAAGCGTCGGATCTACGCCTCGTTCAAGTTCTTCCTCTACACCCTGCTCGGCTCGGTGCTGATGCTGCTCGCCATCCTGGCGATGTACTGGGAGGCCGGCACCACCGACATCCCGACCCTGCTGCAGCACCACTTCCCGGTGAACATGCAGACCTGGCTCTGGCTGGCCTTCTTCGCCTCCTTCGCGGTGAAGATGCCGATGTGGCCGGTCCACACCTGGCTGCCCGACGCCCACGTCGAGGCGCCCACCGCGGGCTCGGTGATCCTGGCCGGCATCCTTCTGAAGATGGGCGGCTACGGCTTCATCCGGTTCTCGCTGCCGATGTTCCCGGACGCCTCGCACGAGTTCGCGCCGCTGGTCTTCGCGCTCTCGGTGGTGGCGATCATCTACACCTCGCTCGTCGCGCTGGTGCAGACCGACATCAAGAAGCTCATCGCCTACTCGTCGGTGGCTCATATGGGCTTCGTGACGCTCGGCCTCTTCACCATGACCGAGCAGGGCATCCAGGGCGCCCTGTTCCTGATGATCTCGCACGGCATCGTCTCGGGCGCGCTGTTCCTCTGCGTCGGCGTCGTCTACGACCGCATGCACACCCGCGAGATCGCGGCCTATGGCGGCCTCGTGAACCGGATGCCGGTCTACGCGGTCGCCATGATGGTCTTCACCATGGCCAATGTCGGCCTGCCGGGCACCTCGGGCTTCGTCGGCGAGTTCCTGTCGATGCTCGGCGCCTTCCGGGCGAACCCGATGGTGTCGTTCTTCTCGGTCTTCGGCATCATCCTGTCGGCGGGCTACGCGCTCTGGCTCTACGCGCGGGTGATCTACGGGAAGCTCGACAAGCCGAGCCTGCAGGCGATCACCGACCTCGATCGCCGGGAGATCGCGATCCTGGCCCCGCTCGTGGTGCTGACGATCTATTACGGCGTGCACCCGAGCCCGATCCTCGACACCTTCGCCCCCTCGACCGACGCCCTGATGCAGGGGCTGCGGGCCGCCCTCTCCTCGACCCAGACCGCCGCCGCGGCGCTCCCGGTCGCGCAATAGAGATCCCCGATGCATCCCGCCCCACTCGTCATGCCCGCCCTCGGGCCCGCCCTGCCGGAGCTGATCCTCGCGCTCGGCGTCCTGACGCTGATCCTCTACGGGGCGTTCCGGGGTGAGCGCTCCGCGGAGAGCGTCACGGTCGGGGCGATCATCGTGCTGATCGTCGCCCTGTTCGCCGTGGTGACGCAGCCCTTCGGGGCGAAGGTGACGACGTTCAACGGCTCCTTCGTGGTCGACGCCTTCGCCCGGGTGATGAAGACCCTGACGCTGCTCGGCTCGATCGCGGCCCTGCTGCTGGCGCAGGACCTGTTCAACCGGCAGCGCATCGCCCGGTTCGAGTACCCGATCCTGATCGTGCTCTCCTCGATCGGGATGCTGGTCATGGCCTCGGCCAACGACCTGATCGGCCTCTATCTCGGCCTCGAACTGCAGTCGCTCGCCGCCTACGTCATCGCCTCGTTCCACCGCGACGACGTGCGCTCGACCGAGGCCGGCCTGAAGTACTTCGTGCTCGGCGCGCTCTCGTCGGGCATGCTGCTCTACGGCGCCTCCCTGGTCTACGGCTTCACCGGCAGCGTGTCCTTCCCGGGCATCGTCACGGCGCTCAGCCAGACCCATGTCGGCCTCGGCCTCGTGCTCGGCATCGTCTTCGTGGCGGCGGGCGTGGCCTTCAAGCTCGCGGCCGTGCCCTTCCACATGTGGACGCCGGACGTCTACGAGGGCGCCCCGACCCCGGTGACCGCCTTCTTCGCCTCGGCCCCCAAGATGGCCGCCATGGCGATGACCGTGCGCGTCTTCGTCGGCGCCTTCCCGGGCGTGGTCGACGAGTGGCGGCAGATCATCGTGTTCATCGCCATCGCCTCGATGGCGCTCGGCTCCTTCGCCGCGATCGGGCAGCGCAACCTCAAGCGCCTGATGGCCTATTCGTCGATCGGCAATGTCGGCTACGCGCTGATCGGGCTGGCGGCCGGCACCGAGGAGGGCGTGCGCGGCGTCGTGATCTACATGGCGATCTACCTCGCCATGACGCTCGGCGCCTTCGCGATCATCCTCGGGATGCGGCGCGGGCGGCAGATGTTCGACACGATCGACGACCTCTCGGGCCTGTCGCGCACCCATCCGTGGATGGCCTTCTGCCTCGCCATGATGATGTTCTCGCTCGCCGGCGTCCCGCCGCTCGCCGGGTTCTTCGCGAAGTTCTACGTCTTCGCGGCGGCCATCAAGGCGGGCCTGAACGTGCTGGCGGTGATCGGCGTCGTCACCAGCGTGGTCGGCGCCTACTACTACCTGCGCGTCGTCAAGGTGATGTATTTCGACGAGCCGCAGGCCGCCTACGAACCCCTGGCGCCGGGCCTGCGCATCGTGCTGGCCGCGTCGAGCATCGTGGTGGTGCTGTTCTGGATCGTCCCGGCCCCGCTGGTGGCCGCGGCCGGCACCGCCGCCCGATCCCTGTTCTGATCCGACTGCATGGCATTCTCCCTCGACCCCGCGGCCGCCGCCTCGGGGTACCGCCTCGAAGCCCACGACACACTCGGCTCGACGAGCACGCAGGCGATGCTGCGTGCCCGCGAGGGCGATCCGGGCCCGCTCTGGGTGGTGGCGCGCCGCCAGACCGAGGGGAGGGGACGCCGCGGGAATGCCTGGTCGGCGCCCGAGGGCAACCTGTCCGCGAGCCTGTCCTGGCCGGTCCCGGCGGGGCTCGCGGCCGAGCAGGTCGCGACCCTCGGCTTCGTGGCAGGGGTGAGCCTGGAGCGGGCGCTCGCCGCCGCCTGCGGCCCGTTGCGCGAGGGCGCGGCGCCGGTCCGGCTGAAATGGCCGAACGACCTCTTGGTCGACGGCGCCAAGCTCGCCGGCATCCTGCTCGAATTCGAGACGCTGCCGCGGGGCGGTGCGGTGCTGGTGATCGGGTTCGGCGTCAACGTGACGGCCGCGCCCGAGGGGCTGCCCTACCGGGCGACGTCCCTGCGCGCCGCCGGCCGGCCCGCCGACGCGGAGGGCGTGCTGCGGACGCTCACGGGAACCTGGCTTCGGGCCCTCCATCTGTGGGATGAGGGGCGGGGCTTTCCGGCGGTCCGCGATGCCTGGCTCTCCGCCGCGGCGGGCGTGGGCAGCGAGGTCCGCGTCCAGTCCGGACCGGACCGGCTCGCCGGCACCTTCGAGACCATCGATTTCGGCGGTCGGCTGGTGCTACGCCTCGCCGATGGGTCGCGCCGCACGGTCGCCGCGGGCGAGGTGCATTTCGGTTCTGCCGCGTCAGCGGCGTAGGGACGGGGTCGGGGCGGCGCCGGGATGGCGACGACGGCCCTCGCGAGACCAGGAACGGGGCGCCGATGGCGGCCCCGGGTCGCCCACGGGCGACCGCGAAGGACGTGACGGCGCCGCGACCGTGGCGGCAGGATGCCGTTTGTTGAGGAGCCGCGACGGCGGCCCACGAGGTCACATGTGTCCATGACTGCGAAGGGAGAGGAACTCGTCTTCCTGCCGCTCGGCGGCGTCGGCGAGATCGGAATGAATGCGGCGCTCTACGGCTTCGGCCCGCCGAACGCCCGCAAGTGGATCATGGTCGATTGCGGCATGGGCTTCGCCAGCGAGGAGCACATGCCGGGCGTCGACCTGATGTATCCGGACCTTAGCTTCATCGAGAAGCAGCGTGAGAACCTGCTGGCGATCCTGATCACGCACGGTCACGAGGACCATATCGGCGCCCTCTCGGAGCTGTGGCCGCGCCTGAAGGTGCCGGTCTACGCGACGAAGTTCACCAAGGCCCTGATCGAGACCCGGCGCCTCGGCGAGCCCGGCGCTCCGAAGATCGACCTTCGGGAGATCCGCCCCAACGAGCGTCAGACCTTCGGCCCGTTCGACGTCGAGTACGTGCCGGTGGCCCACTCGATCCCGGAGGCGAACGCGCTCGCGATCCGCACCGCGCACGGTCTCGTCCTCCACACGGGCGACTGGAAGCTCGATGACGGGCCGGTGGCGGGCAACGTCACCTCGGAGGAGGCTTTCCTGCGCCTCGGCGAGGAGGGCGTGCTGGCGCTGATCTGCGACTCGACCAACGTCACGCGCGAGGGGCGCTCGCCGAGCGAGACCGAGGTGGCGGCCCACCTCGCGGAGCTGATCAAGACCTCGCCCCACCGCGTCGCGGTCACGACCTTCGCGTCGAACGTCGCCCGCATCCGGGCGGTGGCGGAGGCCGCGCGGGCCTGCGGCCGCGAGGTGATCGCGGTCGGCCGGGCCATGGACCGGGTCATCGACGTGGCGCGGGAATGCGGCTACCTCGACGGTCTTCCGGATTTCCGCTCGGCCGACGCCTACGGCTACTTGCCCCGCGACAAGGTCGTCGCCCTGCTCACCGGATCCCAGGGCGAGCCGCGCGCGGCCCTCGGCCGGGTTTCCCGGGAGGAGCACCCCGACATCGCCCTGGCGGCGGGCGACCGGGTGATCTTCTCCTCGCGGGCGATCCCCGGGAACGAGCGCTCGATCGGCGCGATCATCAACGACCTCGTCGAGGCCGGCGTCGAGGTGATCACCGACCGCACGGAACTGGTCCACGTCTCCGGCCATCCGCGCCGCGACGAACTCGCCGCCATGTATCGCTGGACCAAGCCGCGGATCGCGGTGCCCGTCCACGGTGAGGCGCTCCACCTCGCCGAGCACGCGACCTTCGCCCGCAAGCAGGGGGTCGCGGAGATCGTCAAGGCGCGCAACGGCACGCTGATCCGGCTGGCACCCGGCGAGCCGGAGATCATCGACCACGTCACCCGCGGCCGGCTCTACAAGGACGGCATGGTGCTGATCGGCGAGAACGACCGTGCCATCCCGGAGCGCCGCAAGCTCGCCTTCACGGGCATCATCTCGGTCGCCCTCGCGGTGGACCAGCACGGCCAGATGAAGGGCGAGCCGGCCATCGACCTGATGGGGCTCCCCACCTTCGGCCGCAAGGGCGAGGCGATCATCGACGTGGTCGAGGAGGCGGTGGAGCGGACCTTCGAGGGATTGTCGCGGCAGAAGCGGCGGGATTCCGAGGCGGTCGAGAACGCCGTCGACCGCGCGGTCCGCTCGGCCGTCAACGAGGTCTGGGGCAAGAAGCCGGCCTGCCACGTGCAGGTGGTCGAGGTCTGATCCCGATCGCCGCCGCCCGGTCCGACGAAAGACCGGGTGGCACCGCCGCGGCCTCGTGTAGAACGGGCGCACGACGAGACGATGAGGAGCGTGACGCCCATGATCGGTCGCTTGAACCACGTCGCCATCGCGGTGAAGGACCTGGAGGCCGCCGCCAAGGTCTACCGCGACGGTCTCGGCGCCACCCTGTCGCCGCCGCTGCCGCAGCCGGAGCACGGGGTCACGGTGATCTTCGTGGAATTGCCCAACAGCAAGATCGAGCTCCTGGAGCCGCTCGGGGCCGATTCCCCGATCGCCGCCTTCCTGGAGCGGAGCCCGGGGGGCGGCATCCACCACGTCTGCTACGAGGTGGACGACATCCTGGCCGCCCGCGACCGGCTCAAGGAGCAGGGTGCCCGCATCCTCGGCTCCGGCGAGCCGCGCATCGGCGCCCACGGCAAGCCCGTGCTGTTCCTGCATCCCAAGGACTTCCTCGGGACGCTGGTCGAGCTGGAACAGGCCTGACCCGGTGCTGAGCGCCCTCCTGACCAGCGCCACCGCCTCGATCCCGCGGGCTCTCCTCGCCTGCATCGTCGCGATGCTGCCGGCGCTGCTCCTCGCCACCGGACCGTTCGGCCTGAGCTGGTTCGGGGCGCTCGCCCTCTACTTCGTGGTCTGGTGGACGCTGCTCTTCGCGGTGCTGCCGTTCCGCGCCAAGGACGACGGGTCGATCCCCTACGTGCCGGGCCAGGATCCCGGTGCCCCGCCGCTCCCGCAGATGCGCCGCAAGGCCCTCTGGACGACGCTGATCTCCGACGTGGTGTTCCTGGCCGCCGTTGCGGCCTTCCCGCTGGCCGGCCTCTAGCGCGGCCGAGCGGGAGGAAGGTTGTGCGAGGCAACCCGACGTAGGGTCGGGGGCGGCAGAATCCCGGTTGCGACCAGTCTGACGCTGTCAGACGTGCCTCCGCCGTGCATAAAAAAAGCAAGGCTCGCAAGCCTTGCTTTAAAAGCTTCTGGATGTTTTCGTCAGCCTCGCTCTTCTGTTTCACCCCGGTGGGTGTTGCAGCTGACTCTTCCTCCCGAGACTCGGACCGTGCGTGTCGGCGTTTTCTGCCGTCCTGCGCGCTTCGCAGGCCGCTTATAGGAAGAAGAATTCGCATTGTCACGCCTTTCGAGGCGCAATGATGCGATTTTTTGCATGCCGGCAGGAGACCTCTTCCCCATTGCGCGTGGAGCGCGCAGCGGCGTCCGCCGGAGGCGAATCAGTAAACCGATGGTTGCGCCACCGCCTCGCGGGCCGGGACGACGCGCCGCTTGTGTTTTGGCAGGGCAATGTGTTGTGTGCCCGGGCGAGTCGTGGCCCCGCGCCTCGCGCGCCCTCGTGCCCGTCAAGGTCCCGCATGCGTCTCAGCCGCTACTTCCTGCCCATCCTGCGTGAGACCCCGAAGGAGGCGGAGATCGTCTCCCACCGGCTGATGCTCCGCGCCGGCATGATCCGCCAGGAGGCGGCGGGCATCTACGCCTGGCTGCCCCTCGGCCTGCGCGTGCTCAACCGGGTGACGGAGGTGATCCGGGCCGAGCAGAACCGCAGCGGGGCGATCGAGCTCCTGATGCCGACCATCCAGTCGGCGGATCTCTGGCGCGAATCCGGCCGCTACGACGCCTACGGCAAGGAGATGCTGCGCATCCGCGACCGGCACGAGCGCGAGATGCTGTTCGGGCCCACCAACGAGGAGATGATCACCGCGATCTTCCGCGCGGGCGTGCGCTCCTACAAGGACCTGCCGAAGAACCTCTACCACATCCAGTGGAAGTTCCGGGATGAGGTGCGGCCACGCTTCGGCACCATGCGGTCGCGGGAGTTCCTGATGAAGGACGCCTATTCCTTCGATCTCGACGAGGCCGGGGCCCGGCACGCCTACAACAAGATGTTCGTGGCCTATCTGCGCACTTTCGCGCGGCTCGGGCTCAAGGCGATCCCGATGCGCGCCGAGACCGGCCCGATCGGCGGGAACCTCAGCCACGAATTCATCATCCTGGCCCAGACGGGCGAGAGCGAGGTCTTCTGCGACCGCGCCTACCTGGATTTTCCGATCCCGCCGGCCTCCACCGATTTCGACGACGTCGCGGGCCTGCAGGCGACGGTCGATCACTGGACCTCGCGCTACGCCGCGACCTCCGAGATGCACGAGCCCGACGCCTTCGCGGCGGTGGCCGAGGAGGCGCGGATGGCCGCCCGCGGCATCGAGGTCGGCCACATCTTCTACTTCGGCACCAAGTATTCCGAGCCGATGGGCGCGCGGGTGACCGGGCCCGACGGGCAGGAGCGGCCGGTGCATATGGGCTCCTACGGGATCGGGCCGAGCCGGCTCGTGGCGGCGATCATCGAGGCGGGCCACGACGAGGCCGGCATCGTGTGGCCGGACGCGGTGGCGCCCTTCGACGTGGCGCTCTTGAACCTGAAGACCGGCGACGCCGCCACCGACGCGGCCTGCGCCAAGATCCAGGAGGACGTGGAGGCGGCGGGGCTCTCCGTGCTCTACGACGACCGCGACGAGCGCCCGGGGGCGAAGTTCGCCACCGCCGACCTGATCGGCCTGCCCTGGCAGGTGATCGTCGGCCCGAAGGGGCTTGCCGAGGGTCAGATCGAACTCAAGCGCCGCGCGACGGGCGAGCGCGAGACGGTGGCGCCCGACGCGCTCGCGGCGCGCCTGCGGCGCGGGGCGTCCGGTTGAGCGCGGCGATGGTGCGGGCGCGGACCGCTTCCCTGGCTGCACACGATCGTCTCCGCGACATCCAGTCGTTCGCTGTACGTGCCGTGACATCTCGCAAGGCGCATCGCTCTCGTCGCTCGGGCGCGTCTCGAAAAGGCGCGGGATCCCCGCTCCCGCGTGGGAGAGGGGTAGGGGTGAGGGTGGGGCTTCAGGATTGGCCTGACCCGTTGAGCTGCCAGCGGAACGGTTCAGACGTCTTGCCGAGGCCGAGCCACCCTCAAGCGGCATCTTCGATCCCCCGACCCCTCTCCCACTCGGGCTTATTCACTCACACTACGCCGGAGGAGGCGCGGGTTTCTCCTCTCCCCGCGTGCGGGGAGAGGGCTGCGGACCCCTCGTCGGGTCCGCAGCGAGCCCGCAGGGCGAGGGTGAGGGGGCGGTTCCGCATGTGGCTCCTCCGAAAGCGCCCCCTCACCCTCGGGCCGATCGCTCCGCGATCGGTGCGCCGCCTCGCCGCGCCGACGACAAGGTCGTCGCGGCCCTCTCCCCGCACGCGGGGAGAGGGTCTGCGCACCACCCGAAGTGCGAATCTGCAAGCCCACTCGGGAGACGGAAGGCGCGCTTCTTTTCCCCTCATAACCGTATCTGCAGCGGTGGAGGGGAGAGTGCGTGTCTCCCGGAGCCTGCCATGATCGCGGCCCTCCGTGCGCGTCTCGCGTTCCCCACCCTTCGATCCTCGGGGTCCGGCACCGCGCCCTTCGCCCCCTTCGAGTGGACCATCGCGGGCCGCTACCTGCGCACTCGCCGCAAGGAGGGCTTCGTCTCGGCGATCGCCCTTTTCTCGTTCCTCGGCATCATGCTGGGGGTGGCGACGCTGATCATCGTCCTCTCGGTGATGAGCGGGTTCCGCAAGGAGCTCCTCTCGAAGATCGTCGGCATCAACGGCCACATCTTCGTCGCGCCGATCGACAAGCCGCTGACGGATTACGCGGACCTCTCCGAGCGCTTGTCGAAGGTGGCGGGCGTGCGGCTCGCCCTGCCGATGGTCGAGGGTCAGGCCTTCGCGGCATCGCCCTATGGCGGCTCGGGCGTGCTGGTGCGCGGCGTCCGCGCCCAGGACCTGAACCGGATCAAGGCCATCGCCGGCAACATCCGGGGCGGCACGCTGGAGGGCTTCGACACGGGCAGCGGCGTGGCGATCGGCCGGCGGCTGGCGGAATCGCTCGGGCTGCAGGTCGGCGACACCATCACGCTGGTCACGCCCAAGGGCGCCACCACGCCCTTCGGCACCGCGCCGCGGACCAAGGGCTACAACGTGGCGGCCATCTTCGAGGTCGGCATGTCGGAGTTCGACGCGACCTTCGTGTACATGCCGCTCGCCGAGGCCCAGGCCTATTTCAACCGCGACGGAGACGTCACGGTGATCGAGGTGTTCCTCGACAACGCGGACGCGGTCGGCGACCTGCGCTCCGCCCTCGACCTCGCGGCCGAGCGGCCGATCGTGCTCACCGACTGGCGCCAGCGCAACCGGACCTTCTTCTCGGCGCTCGAGGTCGAGCGCAACGTGATGTTCATCATCCTGACCCTGATCGTGCTGGTGGCGGCCCTGAACATCGTGTCGAGCCTCATCATGCTGGTGAAGGACAAGTCGAGCGACATCGCCATCCTGCGCACGATGGGGGCGACGCGCGGCACGATCATGCGGGTGTTCCTGATCACCGGCGCGTCGATCGGCTTCTCCGGGACCGTCGTGGGCTTCCTGCTCGGGATCCTGGTGGCCGCCAACATCACGGTCATCCAGCGCACCCTGCTGCCGAACGCCTGGGATCCCACCGTGCGCTTCCTCTCGGAGATCCCGAGCGAGATCAATCCGAGCGAGGTCGTGGCCGTGGTGGTGATGTCGCTGGTCCTGTCGCTCCTCGCCACGCTCTATCCGTCCTGGCGCGCGGCGCGGCTCGACCCCGTCCAGGCGCTGCGCTACGGCTGAGGCGAACCCGGTGAGGGTTCGCGTTTCGCGTGTGCGGCCGAGGGGCGACGCGCTCCCCCTCCGGGCACGCAGCAAGGGTGTCGCGTCCATGTCCTTCCGGTCCGCCGTTCGTCCCGCCGCAGCCGCGTCGCCCCGCAGGGTCTGAACCGCCATGGACGCCTCGAATCCCCGGCAGCCCGTCCCCGCCCTGTTCCTGTCGCGGGTCGAGCGTCGCTACGCGCAGGGCGAGGGCAGCCTCGACATCCTCCGGGGCGCGGATCTCGCGATCTGGCCGGGCGAGATCGTGGCCCTGGTCGCCCCTTCCGGCACCGGCAAGTCGACGCTGCTGCACGTGGCGGGGCTGCTGGAGCGGCCGGACGGCGGCGAGGTCTATGTCGGCGGGCAGCCGAGCGCCCGCATGGACGACGCCGCGCGCACCCGCATGCGCCGCGAGGAGATGGGCTTCGTCTACCAGGCCCACCACCTGCTGCCGGAATTCTCGGCCCTGGAGAACGTGGCGCTGCCCCAGCTCATCCGCGGCCTCGGGGCCCGCGAGGCGCGCGCGCGGGCGGCGGAGCTGCTGGCCTTCCTCGGCCTCAAGCATCGGCTGGAGCACCGTCCGGCCGAACTCTCGGGCGGCGAACAGCAGCGGGTGGCGATCGCCCGCGCGGTCGCGAATGGCCCGCGCCTGCTCCTCGCCGACGAGCCGACCGGCAACCTCGACCCGCAGACCGCCGGACACGTCTTCGGGGTGCTGGTCTCGCTGGTGCGCGCCTCGGGCGTCGCCGCGCTGATCGCCACCCACAATTTCGACCTCGCCGCCCGCATGGACCGGCAGGTGACGATCGAGGACGGCCAGGTGGTGGCGGCGCGGTAGGCCCTGTGCCGCCGGCGGGACTACGGCTCGATCGCGCGAAGCCCGCTCCCCGGGAAGGACCTCGCTACCGGAAGGTCTTGCGCGGATCGAAGGCGTCGCGCACCGCCTCGCCGGCGAAGATCAGCAGGCTCAGCATCACGGCGATCACCGCGAAGCCGGTCAGCCCGAGCCAGGGCGCCTGCAGGTTCGCCTTGCCCTGCGCCAGCAGCTCGCCCAGCGAGGGCGATCCGGGCGGCAGGCCGAAGCCCAGGAAGTCCAACGAGGTCAGGGTGGTGATCGAGCCGTTCAGCACGAAGGGCAGGAAGGTCAGCGTCGCCACCATGGCGTTGGGCAGCAGGTGGCGGAACATGATCCGGGCGTTCGACAGGCCGAGCGCGCGGGCAGCCCTCACGTATTCGAAGTTGCGCGCCCGCAGGAACTCCGCCCGCACCACGCCGACCAGCGACACCCAGGAGAACAGCAGCAGGATGCCGAGCAGCACGAAGAAGCTCGGCGTGATGATCGACGAGATGATGATCAGCAGGTAGAGCGAGGGGATGGCGGTCCAGATCTCGATCACGCGCTGGAACACGAGGTCGATCCAGCCGCCGAAATAGCCCTGCACGGCGCCCGCCAGCACGCCCACCACCGACGAGATCAGGGACAGGATCAGGCCGAACAGGACCGAGATGCGAAAGCCGTAGATCAGCCGCGCCACCACGTCGCGGCCTTGGTCGTCCGTGCCGAGCCAGTTCCACTCGATGGCGCCGCAGCCGCTGCCGCCGGCCTTCTCGGCCATCGGGCGGCACTGCGCGTCGGTGAGGAGCCAGGTCGGCGGCGCGGGCGCCGGCACAGGAAGATCGAGGTTGTGCGTGTCGTAGGAGAAGCGGATCGGCGGCCAGATCGCCCAGCCGTTCTCCGCGATCTCCTTCTTGATCACCGGGTCCCGGTAATCCGTGCGGGCCAGGAACCCGCCGAACTTCTCCTCGGGATAATCGACGAAGATCGGGGCGAGGATCTCGCCCTTGTAGGAGACCAGGATCGGCCTGTCGTTCGCGATGAAGTCGGCGAACAGGCTGACCACGAACAGGACGCAGAAGATCAGCAGCGACCACGCGCCGCGCCGGTTCGCGCGGAAATTGGCGAGGCGGCGCTGGTTCAGCGGTGAGAGCCGGCGCGCGCCGACCTCCGGCAAGGGGAGGACGACCGGCGCCGCGGCCGGCGATGTGACCGGGACGGTGTCGTACTCGGCCGGGCGGGGACGCTCGTTCATGCGGGCTCCCCGTCGCGGCTCAGTCGACTCGCGTGGCGCTGCCCTCGATGGTGCTCGGCCGCACGGCGCCGCTCCGCTCCAGGTGCCGGCGCAGCAGGCGTACATTGCGGAGATTCGCCCGGAACGCCGCGTCGACGATGTCGCCGAACACCGGCACCACCCCGACCACGCCGTGGAAGGCCACGTTCGCGGTCATCCGGGCGATCAGCCAGCGGGGCACGCCGAGGCGCTTCGCCTCCAGGATGATGTAGGACGAGATCACGGTCGTGATCGCGTCGCCGATCACCGGCACGAGACCGATGATCGCGTCGATTCCCACCCGCCGGTTGAGCCCCGGAATGACGAAGGCCGCATCGAGGAGGTTGGCCAGGACCTCCAGGCGCGCCAGGACCTGCTCGGTATCGCGGTTGACCGGCCGGGCGGACCGGAACGGCATCGTCCCGGCGGTGAAGCGGCCGGCCGTCTGCGTGAAGTCCATCGCGGGGCTCCGAAGCGTATGGGATCGCGTCATGCCCCGGCATGTGGTCGTGGTCCCGCGCGGGCACAAGGAGGGCGCGCATCACGCCCCCCGCCCTCCGACGCCCCGCAGGCGCTCCAGGGCCCGGTCGAGGGTGTCGTCACGCTTGGCGAAGCAGAACCGCACCACGTTGCGCACCGGATCCTCGGCGTAGAAGGCGCTCACCGGGATCGCCGCGACTCCGTGCCGCCGCACCAGCCGCTCGCAGAAGGCGACGTCGTCCGCCTCACCAAGCGGCGCGATATCGATGTTGAGGAAGTAGGTGCCGGCAGCGGGCAGGACCGGGAAGCCGAGGTCGCGCAGGCCCCCGGCGAACCGGTCGCGCGACCGGGCGAGCCCGGCCCGCATCTCCTCGAAATACGCGTCGTCCTTGCAGAGGCCGTAGGCCACGGCCGCCTGCAGGTTCGGGGGCGTCGTGAAGGTGAGGAACTGGTGGGCCTTGGCGAGCACCCGCATCAGCGGCGGCGCGGCCAGCACGAAGCCGACCTTCCAGCCGGTGAGCGAGAAGATCTTGCCCGCCGACCCGATCTTCACGGTCCGCTCGCGCATGCCCGGCAGCGCCATCAGCGGCCGGTGCCGGTGCCCGTCGAAGACCACGTGCTCCCAGACCTCGTCGCAGACCGCGACTGCGTCGAAGCGGCGGCAATAGGCGGCGAGGAGCGCCAGATCCTGCTCGGGGAAGACCGTGGCGGTCGGGTTCAGCGGGTTGTTGAACAGCACCACCCGGGTGCGCGGCGAGAAGGCCTGCGCCAGCGCGGCTTCCGTCAGCCGGAAATGCGGCGGCGTGAGCCGGACGATCCGCGGTACCCCGCCCGCGCGGCGCACCAGCGGCAGGTAGGCGTCGTACATCGGCGCGAACAGCACCACCTCGTCGCCGGGCGTCACCAGGGCCATCAGGGCGCCCGCCAGCGCCTCGGTGGCGCCCGAGGTGATCATCACCTCGGCGGTCGGGTCGACGGACAGGTCCTGCCAGAGGGCGTAATGGGCGGCGACCGCCTCCCGGAGTTCGGGCAGGCCCATCATCGGCGGGTACTGGTTCCAGCCCTCGATCACCGCCTCGGCGGCCCTGCGCCGGACGTCCTCCGGTCCGGGATCGTCGGGAAAGCCCTGGCCGAGATTCACCGCGCCGGTCTCGCGGGCGAGCGCGGACATCACCTCGAACACCGTGGTCGGCAGATCGGCGAAGATCGGGTTCATCCTGGGCCGTCGACAGGTTGGAGGAGGGTTCGGCAAGGGCGAAATGGCTAGCACGCGCTCGCCGCGTGCGAAACCGCACATGGGGTGCAGGCGATGGGCGGCCTGTGAAGTGACGTTTGTTGACAATCATCACCCCGCGGGTAGGGTCTGGATGTGCGGCCGGGCTGGCCGCGGTCGCTGCGCCGGGCTCCGCCCCCTCGCCTGGTGCAGCGACCGAAGGCCGGCCCGGTCGTACGTCTTTTCGGACATGCCGCTTCGAAGCGGCTGCTTGCGGCTCCCGCCCACCTCGGGCATGACCGTGCCGATGTCCGTCCGCACCTGCTTCATCCTCGCCTGCCTGATCGCGGCCTCCGGCGCGGGTCTGCGCCTCGCGGTGCCGGTGCGGCCGGTGGACGAGGCGTATCGGACCATCGCGCGGGACGTGCTGGTGCTGCGGCGCCTCGTCGAGGAGCGGGACCCGCGCTGAGGCGCGCCTGCCTGCCGTCGAGAGCCTCCCGTTCAGCAATCATGGCGCAACATCGCGGCCGTACTGGCGTCGCATTGCTCTGGCGGATGGTCAGGGCGATGGCGTGACGCAGCGGAGTGGCGCGGCGGGCGCCCTACATCCACGTGCGGGGCACGCAACCACGGGGTGCGGGAGGCGGGGGTCGCCGGGGGGCGCGAGAGGTGCGGTCGAGGTCATGAACGAACTGTCTCCCATTCGCACCGACGAGGCCGTCGAGACCGGACC
This sequence comes from Methylobacterium sp. JK268, assembly GCF_054052225.1. Lineage (NCBI taxonomy): Bacteria > Pseudomonadati > Pseudomonadota > Alphaproteobacteria > Hyphomicrobiales > Methylobacteriaceae > Methylobacterium > Methylobacterium sp. JK268. Next base: position 171,851 of record NZ_JBSVZN010000002.1, read on the forward strand.
GCGCCGACGGCGCCGGTGGCCGTTCTGGCTCCTGCTGCTGATCGCGCTCGGCGCCGCGGGCGCCTGGGGCTACCGGACCTACCTTCCGAACGGGCTGCCCTTCCCGGTCAAGCAGGCCGGCAAGTCCGACGCGGGCCGCCGGGGCGGGCGACATTTCGGAGGCGGGGAGGGGCCGCAGGCGGTAGGTGTCGCCACCGTGGCGAAGGGCGAGATGCCCGTGACCCTCTCCGGCCTCGGCACGGTCACGCCCCTCGCCACGGTAACGGTGAAGTCGCAGGTGAGCGGCTACCTGACGCAGATCGGCTTCCGCGAGGGCCAGCTCGTCAAGGCCGGCGACTTCCTGGCGCAGATCGACGTGCGGCCCTACGAGGCGCTGCTCGCCCAGTACCAGGGCCAGCTGCAGCGCGACCAGGCGCTGCTCCAGAACGCGCGCCTCGACCTCGTCCGCTACCAGACCCTGAACCGGCAGGACTCGATCTCGAAGCAGAACGTCGACACCCAGGCCGCCACGGTCAAGCAGTACGAGGGCGTGGTCGCCTCGGACCAGGCGCAGATCGACCAGCAGAAGCTGAACATCCAGTACGGGCGCATCACTTCGCCGGTCGACGGCCGGGTCGGCCTGCGCCAGATCGACCAGGGCAACTACGTGACGGCTGCGTCCACCAGCATCGTGGTGGTGACGCAGCTGCAGCCGATCTCGGTACTGTTCACGCTGCCGGAGGACGTGCTGGCGCGGGTGATGGATCGTCTGCGCAGCGGGGCGAAGCTGCCGGTGCGCATCTTCGACCGCAGCGACACGACCGAGCTGGCCGGCGGCACACTCGACACCGTCGACAATCAGATCGACGTGACGACCGGGACCGTGAAGCTGCGCGCGCTGTTCCCCAACAAGGACGACCGGCTGTTCCCCAACCAGTTCGTCAACGCCAAGCTCCTCCTCGACACCGTCAAGGGCGCGCCGATCGTCCCGGCATCGGCCGTGCTGCGCGGCACGCCCGGCACCTTCGTCTACCTCCTCGGCGACGACAGCAAGGTCGCGGTGCGCCCGATCACGACCGGCGAGACGGACGGCAATCGCACCGTCGTGTCGGCCGGCCTCAAGGAGGGCGATCAGGTGGTGGTCGACGGCACCGACCGCCTCCGCGACGGAGCCGAGGTGAAGGTGACGGGCCGCGACGGCAGCGAGGTGAAGGCGGGCGGCGGCGAGGCGTCGGGAGCGCCGGCTGCGGCGGGGCCGCGGGCCGAGAACGAGACGCCTCCGGCCGACGGCGAGCGCCCGCGCCGGCACCGCCGCCAGCAGAATCCGTGAGCGGCGCCGTGACGGCCATTCATCCGCGCCCGAACCCTCCCCCACAGAGGGGGGAGGGGCTTGACCGGCGCGACCGTCGGAGGGTCGCATGAACCCCTCCCGGCTCTTCATCCTGCGGCCGGTCGCCACCACGCTCGTGATGCTGGCGATCCTGCTCACCGGCCTCTTGTCCTACCTGAACCTGCCGCTCTCGGCGCTGCCCTCGGTCGATTACCCGACGATCCAGGTCCAGACCTTCTACCCGGGCGCGAGCCCCGAGGTGATGACCTCGGCCGTCACCGCGCCCCTGGAGCGCCAATTCGGGCAGCTCGCCAACCTCAACCAGATGACCTCGCAATCCTCCGCGGGCGCCTCGGTCATCACCCTGCAGTTCAGCCTCGACCTGCCCCTCGACATCGCCACGCAGGAGGTCCAGGCGGCGATCAACGCGGCCGGCAACCTGCTGCCGAGCGACCTCCCGGCGCCGCCCATCTACGCCAAGGTCAACCCGGCCGACGCGCCGATCCTGACGCTGGCGCTCACCTCGAAGACGCTCGCGCTCACCGACGTGCGCGACCTCGCCGAGACCCGGCTCGCCCAGAAGATCTCGCAGGTGGCGGGCGTCGGCCTCGTCAGCATGGCGGGCGGCCAGCGCCCCTCCGTACGGGTGCGCTTCAACTCGCGGTCGCTCGCGGCCTACGGGCTCAACATCGACGATCTGCGCACCACGATCTCGAACCTCAACGTCAACACGCCGAAGGGGACGATCGACGGGCCGACCCAGTCCTTCGCCATCAACGCCAACGACCAGATCCGCGACCCCGCCGTCTACCGGGACGCGGTCATCGCCTACCGCAACGGTGCGCCGGTGAAGCTCTCGGCGGTGGCCGACGTGGTCGAGGGGCCGGAGAACACCAAGCTCGGCGCCTGGACGGACGCGACGCCCGCGATCATCGTCAACATCCAGCGGCAGCCCGGCGCCAACGTCATCGCGGTGGTGGACCGGATCAAGGCGCTGCTGCCCCAGCTGCAGGCGACGCTGCCGGCCGCCATCCAGGTGACGCCGCTCACCGACCGGACCGTCACCATCCGGGCCTCGGTGCACGACGTGCAGATGGAGCTCCTGCTCGCCATCGCGCTCGTCGTGCTGGTGATCTTTCTGTTCCTGCGCTCCCTGCCCGCGACCCTGATCCCGAGCCTCTCGGTGCCGCTCTCCCTCGTGGGTGCGCTCGCCGTGATGGACCTGTGGGGCTTCTCCCTCGACAACCTCTCGCTGATGGCGCTCACCATCGCGACGGGCTTCGTCGTCGACGACGCCATCGTGGTGATCGAGAACATCGCCCGCCACGTGGAGGAGGGGGCCTCGCCCCTCGAAGCGGCCCTCAAGGGCTCGCAGGAGATCGGCTTCACGATCATCTCGCTCACGGTCTCGCTGCTCGCGGTGCTGATCCCGCTCCTGTTCATGAGCGAGGTGGTGGGCCGGCTGTTCCACGAATTCGCCATCACGCTCGCCGCGACGATCGTGATCTCGGGCATCGTGTCCCTGAGCCTCGTGCCGATGCTCTGCGCCCGGCTCCTGCACCACGCGCCGCCCCGCGCCCGCCGGCCCGGCTGGCTCGCCCGGACGGGCGCGCGGATGGCGCAGGCCGGCATGGACCTCTACGCCCGCACGCTGCGCGGCGTCCTCAACCACCAGTGGCTCACGCTGCTCGTCGCCATCGGCACGCTGGCCCTGACGGTCCACCTCTACATCATCATCCCGAAGGGCTTCTTCCCGGTCCAGGATACCGGGCTGATCCAGGGCATCAGCCAGGCGGACCAGAGCGTCTCCTATGGCGCGATGGCCGAGCGGCAGGAACGCCTCGCCGCCGAGATCCTGAAGGATCCGGACGTGGTCGGCCTGTCCTCCTTCATCGGGGTGGACGGCCAGAACGTGACGCTGAATTCGGGCCGCTTCCTCATCAACCTGCGCCCGCGCGAGGAACGCACCGAGACCGCGAGCGCGATCATCCGGCGGATCTCGGCCCGCACGGCCGGGACCGCGGGCATCACCCTGTACATGCAGCCGGTGCAGGACCTCACCATCGACACGGCGGTGAGCCCGACCCAGTACCAGTTCATCCTGGAGAACCCGGACCTCACCGCCTTCGACGCCTGGGTGCCGCGCTTCGTCGACCGGCTGCGGGCCATCCCCGACCTCGCGGACGTGGCGAGCGACCGGCAGGCGAGCGGGCTCTCCGCCACCATCACCATCGACCGCGCCACCGCGGGCCGCTACGGCATCACCCCGGCCTCGGTCGACAACGCCCTCTACGACGCGTTCGGGCAGCGGATCATCTCGACGATCTTCACGCAGTCGAACCAGTACCGGGTGATCCTGGAGGCCGATCCCGACCTCCACCGCACGCTCGGCTCGCTCAACGCGATCTACCTGCCGTCCTCGACGGCGCAGAACGGACAGGTGCCGCTCTCGGCGGTCGCCACCGTGACCGAGAAGCGTGCGCCCCTGCTGATCAGCCATCTCGGCCAGTTCCCGGCCACCACGATCTCGTTCAACCTCGCGCCCGGCGCCTCGCTCGGCCCGGCCGTGGCGGCGATCCAGGCGGCGAAGGCGGAGGTCGGGCTCCCCGACAGCTTCCAGCTGATCTTCCAGGGCTCGGCGCTCGCCTTCGAATCCTCGCTCAGCAACACGCTGTTCCTGGTGCTCGCCGCGATCGTCACGGTCTACATCGTGCTCGGCGTGCTCTACGAGAGCTTCGTCCACCCGATCACGATCCTGTCGACCCTGCCCTCGGCGGGCATCGGGGCGCTCGCCGGACTGATGCTGTTCGGGCTCGATCTCGACATCATCGGCATCATCGGCATCGTGCTGCTGATCGGCATCGTGAAGAAGAACGCCATCATGATGATCGACTTCGCGCTTCAGGCGGAGCGCGAGGAGGGCCGGAGCCCGCGGGACGCGATCTACGAGGCCTGCCTCCTGCGCTTCCGCCCGATCATGATGACGACCTTCGCGGCCCTGTTCGCGGCGGTGCCGATGATCGTCGGCACCGGGACCGGGGCGGAGCTGCGCCAGCCGCTCGGCATCTCCATCGCGGGCGGCCTGATCGTGAGCCAGGTGCTGACGCTCTACACGACGCCGGTGATCTACCTCGCCTTCGACCGGCTCGCCCGACGCCTCAGCGGAAGGCGGAGCGCCGGCCTCGCGCCCGGCGAGGCGCTGCCGTGATGGCGGCCCGCCCCGTCATCGACCGGGCGGGGGCGGTTCCATGAACCTCTCCCGCCCCTTCATCCTGCGCCCGGTGGCGACCACGCTCCTCACCATCGGCGTGCTGCTCGCCGGGATCTTCGCCTTCACCAAGCTGCCGGTGGCGCCGCTGCCGCAGGTCGATTTCCCGACCATCCTCGTCCAGGCGCAGATGGCCGGCGCCTCGCCCGACACCATGGCCGCCACGGTGGCGGCGCCCCTGGAGCGGCGCCTCGGCTCGATCGCCGATGTCGACCAGATGACGTCCACGAGCTCGACCGGGCAGACCCGGATCGTGCTCCAGTTCTCGCTCGACCGCGACATCAACGGCGCCGCCCGCGACGTGCAGGCGGCGATCAACGCGGCGCGGGCCGATCTGCCAACCGCGCTCCGCCAGAATCCCACCTACCGCAAGTTCAATCCCGCCGACGCGCCGATCCTGATCGTCGGCCTGACCTCGAAGACGCTCACGCCCTCGGCCCTCTACGACAGCGCCGCGACCGTGGTGCAGCAGAAGCTCTCGCAGCTCGAAGGCATCGGCAACGTCGACGCCAACGGCTCGTCGCTGCCGGCGGTGCGCGTCGAACTCGAACCCGGCGCCCTGTTCCACTACGGCATCGGGCTCGAAGGCATCCGGGCGGCGATCGCCGGCGCCAACGCCAATTCGCCGAAGGGCGCCATCGAGACGGTCACCCGCCGCTACCAGCTCTACGCCAACGACCAGGGCCGGGTCGCGGCCGACTACCAGGATCTCGTCGTCGCCTACCGCAACGGGGCGGCGGTGCGCCTGAGCGATGTCGGCCAGGTCATCGACGGGGTCGAGGACCGGCGCAATCTCGGCCTCATCAACGGTCAGCCCGGCGTGCTGCTGATCGTCTACAAGCAGCCGGGCGGCAACATCGTCGAGGCGGTGGACCGGCTCAAGGCGGCCCTGCCGCAGATCAAGGCGGCTCTGCCCGGGGACATCGACCTTGTGGTCACCGGCGACCGCAGCCTGACCATCCGGGCCTCCCTGCGCGAGGCCGAGCGCACCCTGATGATCTCGGTCGTGCTGGTCATCCTGGTGGTGTTCCTGTTCCTGCGCTCGGGCCGGGCGACGCTGATCCCCGCCGTGGCGGTGCCGATCTCGCTCGTCGGCACCTTCGCGGCGATGTATCTGTGCAATTACAGCCTCGACAACATCTCGCTGATGGCGCTGATCATCGCGGCGGGCTTCGTGGTCGACGACGCCATCGTGGTCCTGGAGAACATCCAGCGCCACATCGAGGAAGGCAGGCCGCGCCTGGAGGCGGCCCTGCTCGGGGCGCAGGAGGTCGGCTTCACGGTGCTGTCGATGAGCCTGTCGCTCGTCGCGGTGTTCATGCCGATCCTGCTGATGGGCGGCCTGATCGGCCGGTTCTTCCAGGAATTCGCCGTCGTCCTGACGCTCGCGATCCTGATCTCGCTGGTGCTGTCGCTAACCACCACCCCGATGATGTGCGCCCGGCTGCTCACGCCGGAGCCGCACGGGCGTCGCCCCAACCTCCTGGCGCGGGGGCTGGAGGCCGGGTTCGACCTCGTCCAGCGCGGCTACGGACGCAGCCTCGGCTGGGCGCTGCGCCACGGCGCCCTGGTGATGCTGGTGATGGTCGGGGCCATCGCGCTCAACGTCTGGCTGTTCGTGATCGTGCCCAAGGGCTTCTTCCCGCAGCAGGACACGGGCCAGATGATGGGCGGCATCCAGGCCGACCAGCGGATCTCGTTCCAGTCGATGAGCACCAAGCTCAAGCAGGCGACGGACATCGTCCGGGCGGACCCGGCGGTCGAGAGCGTCGTCGGCTTCACGGGCGGCCGGGGCACCAACTCGGCCAGCGTATTCGTGGGGCTGAAGGATCGGGGCACCCGCGCGCCGATCTCCGACGTGATGGGGCGGCTGCGCCCGCTTCTCGCGGCCATCCCGGGCGCTCGGCTCTACCTGTTCCCGCGCCAGGACTTCATGGTCGGCGGGCGCCAGAGCTTCTCGCAGTATCAGTACACCCTGCAGGGCGACACCAGCGACGAGCTCTACGCCTGGGCGCCGAAGCTGCAGGAGGCGCTCGCGAAGGACCCGCTCTTCACGGACGTGACCTCGGACCAGCAGCAGGGGGGGCTCGAGAGCCGGCTCGTCATCGACCGCCCGACCGCCTACCGCTACGGGCTGACGCCGGACGTGATCGACAACACGCTCTACGACGCTTTCGGCCAGCGCCAGGTCTCGACCATCTACAACGCCCTCAACCAGTACCGGGTGGTGATGGAGATCGCGCCGCGCTACCTCGGCAATCCCGAGACGCTCAAGCAGATCTACGTCTCGACCTCGGGCGCGAAGGCGCGCGGCTCGGCGAGCACGAACGCGGTGGCGGGCACCGTCGCGAGCGCCCAGACCGCTCCCACCGACCCGACCAGCGCCGCCGCGAGCGTCGCTACCGATTCGGCCCGCAACGCGGCCACCAACGCCATCGCGGGCAAGGGCGGCGCCTCCTCCGCCGCGGCGGTGAGCAGCGCCAAGGAGACGATGGTGCCGCTCTCGGCCTTCTCGCGGTTCGAGACCGGGACGGCGCCCGTGCAGGTCAGCCACCAGGGCCTGTTCGTGGCCACGACGATCTCGTTCAATCTCGCCCCGGGCAAGACGCTGGGCGACGCCACCGCGGCGATCGAGGGGCACATGGCCGCCTTGCGCATGCCGGCGACCATCCACGGCGAATTCGCGGGCGCGGCCAAGACGTTCCAGGCCTCGTCGTCCCGCCAGCCGCTCCTGATCCTGGCCGCGCTCCTGACCGTCTACGCGGTGCTCGGCATCCTCTACGAGAGCTTCGTCCACCCGATCACCATCCTGTCGACCCTGCCCTCGGCCGGGATCGGGGCGATTCTCGCCCTCATGGCGATGGGGGAGGAGTTCGGGGTGATCGCGCTCATCGCGATCTTCCTGCTGATCGGTATCGTCAAGAAGAACGCGATCATGATGATCGATTTCGCCCTCGACGCGCAGCGCAGGCGCGGAATCGGGCCGCGCGAGGCGATCACGCAGGCCTGCCTCTTGCGCTTTCGGCCGATCCTGATGACAACGCTCGCGGCGCTGCTCGGCGCGCTGCCGTTGATCCTCGACGGCGGCGAGGGGTCGGAATTGCGGCGCCCGCTCGGCATCGCCATCGTGGGCGGCCTCATCGTGAGCCAGGTCCTGACCCTCTACACCACGCCCGTCGTCTACCTCGTCCTCGACCGGCTGCGGCTGCGCGTCATGCGCCGCCCCTCCGGCGCCGCGCCGCTCCCCGCCCCGGCTGCCGAATGACCGTGCTCCCCGTCCGCGTCGCCGCGGCCGCGCTGCCGGCCCTGCTGCTCGCCGGCTGCCTGGTGGGGCCGGACTACTCGCGTCCCTCCGCCGAGACGCCGCTCGCCTTCAAGGAGGGCGGGGCGCGGGCGACCGCGATGCCGGGTCGCAACTGGCGCCCGGCCCGGCCCGCCGACGACGCCGATCGCGGCGATTGGTGGCGCGTCTATCGCGACCCGACCCTCGACCGCCTGATCCGCCTCATCGACGTCGACAATCAGACGCTCCGCAGCGCGGTGGCCGCCTATCGCCAATCGCGGGCGCTGGTGCAGGAGGCGCGGGCGCAGCTCTTTCCGACCGTGATCGGCGCTCCGGGCATCGTCCGCTCCCGCAGTGGCGGCATCGAGCGCACCACGCTCACGCTGGAGGGGACCGCGAGCTGGGAGCTCGATCTGTTCGGGCGGATCCGGAGGCAGATCGAGAGCGACGTCGCCGCCGCGCAGGCGAGCGCGGCCGACATCGCGGCGGTGCGCCTCTCCAACCAGGCGCAGCTCGCCACCTCCTACTTCGAACTGCGCTACCAGGAATCGCTGCAGCGCCTCCTCGACCAGACGGTCGAGGCCTACAAGCGCTCCCTGTCCATCGTCGAGAACCAGTACGCGGCCGGGGTCGCGGCCCGCTCCGACGTGATCACCGCGCAGACGCAGCTCCAGACCACGCAGGCCCAGGCCATCGCGGTCGGCCTGCAGCGGGCGACGCTGGAACACGCGATCGCGGTGCTGATCGGCCGCCCGCCGGCCGAATTGTCGATCCGCGGCGCGCGGCTCGCCCCGCGCCCCCCGGCGGTGCCGGTCAGCCTGCCCTCCGACCTCCTCGAACGCCGGCCCGACGTGGCGCAGGCCGAGCGGTCGGTCCAGTCGCAGAGCGAGCAGATCGGCGTCGCGGTCGCGGCCTTCTATCCGACGGTCACGCTCTCGGCGAATGGCGGCATCGCGGGCGATCCGGCCCGCAACTTCTTCTCGGCGGCGAACACCTTCTGGTCCGTGGCGGCGAATGGCAGCCAGACCCTGTTCGACGGGGGCGCCCGCACCGCCGCCCTTCAGGCCGCGCGGGCCGCCTACGACTCCGCCGTCGCCAACTACCGCCAGACCGTGCTCACCGGCTTCCAGCAGGTCGAGGACGGGCTCGCCGGCCAGCGCATCCTCACCCGGCAGCAGGCCGCGCAGGACATCGCCGTGCAATCGTCGCGCAAGGCGGTGGAGATCGCGCTCAACGAGTACCGCGCCGGCACGCAGAACTACACGACCGTGGTCACCGCCCAGGCGCTGGCCCTGAACAACGAGGTCTCGGCGCTGCAGATCCTGCTCAACCGCTTCACCAACTCGGTCTCGCTGATCCGGGCGCTGGGCGGCGGCTGGGAAGTGCGGGCGCTGCCGAGCGGGGAGGAGCTCAAGGGCTTCCGGACGCTGCCGATCGATACCGGGCAGGCTTTGCGCACGGACGAGTGAGCCGCCCCGCCGGCCGTCCCCTCACCGGAGCCGCAGGTCCGGCAAGTCGTCGTGGTGCAGCAGCAGCACGTCGGTCGCCCCGGCGAGCTTGCGGGCGGCGGGCGTGAAGCCGGCATTCGACACCACCGCCGCCCAATCCGCGCTCCAGTAGCTCCTGGCCGCCACCACCTCCTGCACCGCGCCATTGCCGACGGGCTTCGTGTAGCGCTTGCATTGCAGGACGAGGCGCACGCCGTCCTGCTCGGCGATCACGTCGGCGCCCTGGTCGCCGGAGGCGCGGGTCGGGCGCGCCTCCCAGCCGGCGCGGGCGAGCAGGGCCGCGCAGAAGCGCTCGTAGGCGATGCCGTCCTCGGGCAGATCCTCCTTCGGCGCCGCCTCGGCGCGCGCGGCCTCCTCGACGATCGCCAGGAGGTCGGCGTGGCGCTTGGCCACGAGATCCCCGTAGCCCTCCGCCTCCAGCCGCGGCGCCAGGGTGCGGGCGACGTAGTAGGCGCGCTCCCGCTCCCAACCGTCGAGGATCAGGTTGTCGTAGGCGTCGACGTAGCTCTCCTGGCGACGGCGCAGCGCCAGCACCGCCGCGTGACGGGCGGCGAGCCGGCGCGCCCGGCGGCGGAACCGGCCCCCGCGCCCGAGCCGGTGCAGCAGCACGCCCGCCAGCACCAGTCCGCCGACGGCCAACGCCGGCCGGCCGGCCCACAGGCTGGCGAGGCCGCTGACCACGGCCGGCCAGAAGGCGAGATCGGCGATGCTGCGCGGCGCGGCCATGCGGGCTCCTTCCGCGCCGGATCCTGGCCGCAAGCGACTGCCGCTCGGCTAACCGGTCGGGCGGCCGGGACAGCATCCACAGGCGTCTTTCCGCCCGGGACCGATCAGCGCAACGCCGCAGCCCCGCCTTGCGCGCGTTCCGGCCAGCGCCGATGCTCCCCCGACTGGCCCGGCGGCCCCGGCCGGCCGCGGGAGACACCGATGCGGCGCTGGATCCTCGCCTGCCTGATCCTGTCTCTCTGTGAGGGCGCCGGCCGCGGCGCCGAGGGACCCGTCGAGGTGGATGTCGCCCTGGTCCTCGCCGTGGACGTCTCGCTGTCGATGACGGCCGAGGAGCAGATCCTGCAGCGGGGCGGATACGTGGAGGCGTTCCGGTCGCGGGACGTGCACGGCGCCATCGCGCAGGGCCAGGTCGGACGCATCGCCGTGACCTACGTCGAGTGGGCGGGCGTCGGGAACCAGCGGGTGGTCGTGCCCTGGACGCTGATCGGCAGCGCGGACGAGGCTCTGGCCTTCGCGGCGGAACTCGACCGCAGGCCGCCGCGCCGCTCCACCTGGACGTCGATCGCCAGCGCCCTCGATTTCGCGGTCGGGCTCCTCGGCAACACCGGGTTCGCGCCCCTGCGCCGGGTGATCGACGTCTCCGGCGACGGGCCCAACAACCAGGGGCGCGCCGTCACCGCGGCGCGGGACGACGCCGTGGCGCGGGGGATCGTCATCAACGGGCTGCCCCTGATGATCCGCGAGCCGAGCGGTCCCTGGGACATCCGGGACCTCGACGTCTACTACCGGGACTGCGTCATCGGCGGTACCGGCAGCTTCATGATCCCGGTGCGCGACCGGGCTCAGTTCGCCGAGGCGATCCGCGCCAAGATCGTGCGCGAGGTCGCCGAGCGCGGCGCGCGCCCGCTCCTGAACAAGGCGCAGGCGAGGACGCCGACGAACTGCCTCGTCGGCGACCGATCGCGCCCAGATTGGGATTAAAAACCTACATCGCCGCGGATTGCTCTCCGCCCGGCGATCATCCGTCGCGCCGCGCGCCCCCGGTGCGGCGCCGTTGCTGCCCGAGACCCATGGTCTTCGCCAGTTCGGACCGGGCCGCCGCGTAGTTGGGCGCCACCATCGGATAGTCGGATGGAAGATTCCAGCGCGTCCGGTAGTCGTCCGGTGTCATGCTGTAACGGCTACGGAGATGCCGCTTCAATGACTTGAATTTCTTTCCATCTTCGAGGCAAATCAGATATTCGGGCGTGATCGACTTCTTAATCGGCACGGCCGGGACCAGGGGCTCCGGCTTCTCTTCCGTCGTATCCTTTCCGAGGCGACCCAGCGTCTCGTGCACGGAGGAGATCAGACCCGGCAACTCCGTCATCGGAACCGAATTTTTGCTCACGAACGCGGAAACGATATCGGCCGCTAGCTCAATGAAATCCGTCGTAGCCCCACTCTCACTCATCATGCCGATCCTCGCAATGGCGTTGCCCACGGCTGAGACGAAGATAGTCCCGACCTAGAACGCTGCTGCGGCGGGCCCGGTCCGTCTCCTCCAGTTATCCCGACTATTGCTTCTTAGGCTTTCACGCAAGTGGTTTGAAGAAGGACTCTTCATTGTATTCCCAGCTTCGGCGGCGTTGGGGTCGCGTGGACGCAGTGTCGCAACTCATGTTAATTCGGGTCAGGCAACCTTCGCTTCACAGCGGGAAGTTCGGAAGCGTCGTTGCGGTGCGGCATCGGATGCGCAAGAGAGACTACGCGCGGTTCGGGAGATGCTTTCGGATCGGAACAACCCGCTGCGTCCACCGTGCCTGCCTGCACGGCAGCACGGAACGGCGAGGAAGATCTACCTAGACCGTACGCGTGACACGGCACGGGGAAATGTTTTCACAAAAGATAATGAATGCGATCCGCCGGGACGGCGCGCCCGCGTCACGCCGACGCGCGCTCGCCGCTGGGAGCCGCCGCGAGGCGCCGGAAGGCGGCCACGAGGGCGTCCGCCTCCGGTTCGGTCAGGTCGCTGATGACCAGGGCCGCGCCGACGAAGACCGAGCAGCGCCCGTCATAGGTCGATTGCTTGCGGATCGTCGGCATCGCGGCTCTCCAGACGCAGCGGGAACGCGCGGAGCTCGGCCGCGTTCCCGCCGGCCCTCAGGCCCCGCGCTCCGGGTCCCGCTCCAGCGCGGCCACGGCGAGCGCCTGGTCGCGCCCGCGCAGCGCGTGCCGCCCGAGCGGGCGCGCGCGCACGCCCGCGGGCAGGTGCGGCAGCAATTCGAGCAGGTCGGAGGAGATCAGCACCGGCGCGTCGAGGGTGCGGCAGAGGGTTTCGACCCGGGCCGTCACGTTCACGGCGTCGCCGAAATACGCGATCTTGTGCCGGTCCACGCCGACCTCCGCCGTCACGACGGAGCCGCCGTGCAGGGCGGCGCGCACCTCCGGCACCACGCCGAAGCGCTCGCTCCAGGCCGGCGCCTCCCGGGCCAGCGCCTCCCGGATGGCGAAGATGCAGGCGACGCAGCGCGCCCCCTGCAGGCCCCGCGCCATCGGCCACGTGATCATCGCCATGTCGCCGATGAAGTCGTCGGTGGAGCCCTGGCAGCGGCGCACCGGCTCGGCGATGGCCGCGAAGATGGCGGCGAGGAAGGCCTGGGCCTTCAGGTCGCCGTTCGCCTCCGCGTAGGCCGTGGACCCGACCACGTCGACGAACAGGAAGATGCGCTCCTCCTCGACCGGGCGGTGGTAGCGCCCGACCATCAGGTTCACGAAGACCTCGGCCCCGATCAGGTCGCGCATCCGCACCACGAAGACGAGCAGGGCCGAGACCGCCAGCGCGTAGACGAGGGCACGCGGCGACGGGATCACCGCGTCGACGAAGCGCTCGTGGCTGAGCCCTGTCGCCCACACGACGAGGCCGCCGGCCGCGTGACCGATCGCGATCATCGCCACGTAGGCGAGTTCGGCGAGGGGAACGTACAGGAAGGTCGGCATCCGCCGGCATCGGGCCTGGAGCCGCGGGACCAGGACGCCGCGTTCCAGGATCAGGCCGCTGCCGCCGATGCACAGGCCGTACACCGCCGCGACGACCGGGATCCCGTTGCTGAACAGCGCGTCGTAGACCACGCCCGCGGCCCCGCTGAGGCCCAGGATCGCCACCCAGAACCAAACGTGATGCGGGATCAGGGCGGGGGCGGCCAAGGTCGAGCGGTCCTCGACGCCCTGAGCCGAACGGTCGAGCGGTGCGGCGTGGTTCACCCGAATGCCTCCCTGTGAGGGCCGACCCGCGGGATGACGGACGATTCGGGCTCTTTTCGGAGAGGCGGGCAAGTTTTTCTTCGCGGCGGGCGGGATCGTCCTCGCGACTTGGCCGGAACCGTCGCCGCCGACCCGACGTTCTGGCGGACATCACACTCGAGCCTGGAGGCTGCCATGCGCGTCCCGACCCTCACCCTGGCGATCCTGACCGGCCTCGCGGCGGTCCCGGCGCTCGCCGAGGACGTCACCGTCATTCGCCGCGACGCGCCGGTCGAGCGCTCGACCGTGATCGAGAAGCGCTCCGTCGAGACCACCGGAACCGTCGGCGGCTGCGAGACGAAGACCGTTCGCAAGGAGAACGAGTTCGGCGATTCCAAGACCGTCCGCAGCGAGCGCTGCGACTGACGCGCCCGGCGGAGTGCGCGGTCCGGGCGGCGGGGTGTGCCGTCGCCGGGTAGCGCCGGGCGTTCGGACCGCCCGGCGCCTCCGCCTCACTTCAGGAGGCGCGAGAGGGCCTTGCCGGCCGGCGTGGCGAGTTCCTTGGCGTCGATCTTGCCGTCTCCGTCCGGGTCGGCGGCCTTGAAGCGGGCCTCGACCAGGGCGAGGTACTCGTCCTTGGTGAGCGTGCCGTCGTTGTCCGGATCGGCGGCCTTCAGCTCCTTACGGCTGAGCCGGCCCTTCAGCTCCTTGGCATCGACCGTGGCGTCCCCGTCCTTCTCGGCGGCGTCGAAGACCTTGGAGGCGGCAGCCTTCGCCTCGGCGAGGTCGATGGTGCCGTCGGAATCGGTGTCCACCGCGCTGAGCGTGCGCTCGGCGGCCTTCGGCTTCGCCTCCGCCGCGGCGGTCCCGAGCAGCGGCATGGCGGCGACGAGTCCCGCCACAAGAACGGTTCGGCCCAGTGAAGTCATTCTCGAAACCTTTCACGTATCGCGCCCGTGGAGCGACGGCCGCATCCCTGGGGAAGCCGCGCCGTTGCACTCGCGCGCCAACATAGGCGTGGGATGACGGGATGCAAGCGCCCGGCCCTCATGAACTCGGCCGCTCGGCCAGGACCTTGTCGACGCGGCGGCCGTCCATGTCGACCACTTCGAAGCGCCAGCCCTGGCGCTCGAAGGCGTCGCCCGCGCTCGGGATGCGGCCGAGTTCGGAGATCACGTAGCCCGCCAGGGTCGAGTAGTCGTCGGTGTCGGGCGGGTCGCTGAAGCCGAGGCGCTCGAAGGCCTCCACGGCCGGCATCATGCCGTCGATCAGCAGCGAGCCGTCCTGCCGCTCCACCACCATCGGCTCCTCGTCCTCGGCGTCCGGGATGTCGCCCGCGATGGCCTCCAGGAGGTCGGTCTGCGTCACGAGCCCTTCGAGGTTGCCGTACTCGTCGACCACGATCGCCATGCGCACGGGCTTGGCCTTGAAGGTCTCCAGCACCCGCAGGATCGGCATCGCCTCGTGCACCACGATCGGCTCGCGGATCAGGGCCGGGATCTCCGGATCGGCGCCGTCGAGGAGGCTGTTGAGGAGGTCCTGCTTGCGAAGGATCCCGACGATCTCGTGGATCTCGCCGCGGCTCGCCACCAGCGCCTCGTGCCGGCAAGCGCGCACCCGCTCCAGGATCTCCGCCCGGGGCTCCTCCACGTCGATCCAGTCGACCTCGTGGCGGGGGGTCATGATGTCCCGGATGCGCCGCTCGCCGATGCCGAAGATGCGGGCCACCGCCTCCTGCTGCGCCTCCTGGATCAGCCCCGCCTCCTGGCTGGCGGCGACGAGGAGCGTCAGTTCCGCGGGCGAGTGCAGGGAATCCTCCCCCGTCCCGGGCTGCAGGCCGAACAGGCGCAGGACGCCGTTGCCGAGCCCGTTGAGGAAGGCGATGGCCGGCCGGAACACGATGAGGAACAGGCGCAGCGGCCGCACCACCGCCAGGGCCGTCCGCTCGCTGCGCTGCAGGGCGAGGCTCTTGGGCGCCAACTCCCCCAGGACGATGTGCAGGGCTGTGATCACCACGAAGGACGCCGCCACGGCGATCGCGTGCGCGCTCGCGGCGCCGAACGGCGCGGGAAGCCAGGCGAGGAGCGGCTCCACGAGATGCGCCAGCGCGGGTTCGCCGACCCAGCCGAGGGCGAGCGACGAGATCGTGATACCGAGCTGCGTCGCGGCGAGATGCGCGTCGAGGTGATCGGTCGCCCGCTGCAGCGCGACGGCGTTGGTCCGCTTCTCCGCCACGAGTTCCTGGATCCGGCTGCGCCGCACCGCCACGAGGGCGAATTCGGCCGCCACGAAGAATCCGTTCGCGAAGACCAGGAACACGACGGCGAACAGGCCGAGACCCGTTCCCCAAGCACTGTCGGAAAAAATCCTCGCCTCCCGTGAAGCGCCCCGACGGAACCTCGGCAGGTCGTCGCGCGCCCCTCATACCGTGTCTTGCCCCCGCTGGGCTACGGCCTGTCGGGCGGAGCGGGCCTCAGAGGACGACCTGCTCGTTGAAGGTCTCGGGCCGGAACGGGAGCTTGAAGAGGACCGCGATCCCGCCGTCGAGGTGCCTCACCACCGTCGCGAAGCGCTTGCCCACCGTCACCACCGCCCCAACGGCGGGCTGCGCCTCGAGCGAGACCGCGGCGCCCGACATCGACAGGTCGATCAGCGTCCCGGCGATCAGCGCGCCGTCCGGCAGCTTCACCTGCACGGCCTTGGTGACCGGCACGATGCGGGCGTCGCCGCGCTGCTCGATCACGCCGTTCGCCCGCGCGGCGAGCCAGTCGAGACGGGCCGCGATCCGGGCCCGCCGCTCAGGGGTCACCGCGATCCCGACGGTGAAGCCCGTGGGGGTGAGCGCGCGGATCACGCCCGTGATGGCGCCGATCGCATCGAGGTAGATCGTGACCCGGTCGCCGAGCAGCCCCGGCCACGGGGCGAGGATGTCGGCCTCCGTGGTCGACAGGGTGCGGGTCTCGCAGGCGTGCTCGTCGCCGTTCGGGAGCAGGTAGCGGCCGGCGATGCGGAGCGGCACGACCGGCGGGTCCCGGGGTGGAGCGGGTGGCGGGATGACCTGTCCGAACGTCTGCACCCTGTACCCCCGACCTGTCCTCGTCCGCGACGTCCCCAACGCGGGCCCGGATCCGACCGCCGGCGTCCATTCTCCGCCGCGAGCCTTGCAAAATGGTTGTCGGCACTGTCGCATTTCAGGTCGTGTCGCGGCGCGCCGGCGGTCGCAGCGGCGCCCGGCCCCCGCAACATCGCCTCCGGTCGTGATCAGAGCCATTGTTTTTCGCGAAGAATCGTCGTTTCTGTGAAAACAAAGGGTCGATTCGTGCAACTCAATGAGACTTGACGCTTCGACGCTGATGGCCGTGACCATGTTCGTCACGCTGATCGTCGGCCTCTTGTTCCTCTTGTCGTGGCGCCAAGCGCGCCAGACGCCGGCCCTGGCGCATTGGGGCGCCGCGCACCTGCTCGGGGCGCTGGGCTCCGCGCTCATCTCGGGCCGCGGCCAGATCCCCGATCTGCTGTCGATCGGTCTCGCCAACGCGGTCATCCTGGGGGGCTACGGCCTGATCTGGAGTGGGGCGCGCAGCTTCGAGGGGCGCGGTACGCCCGGCGCCGCGCTCCTCGCCGGTCCGCTCCTGTGGGCCGCCTGCTGCCTCGTTCCGGCCTTCTACGCCTCGATGACCGCGCGGATCGTCCTGGCGTCGGCGCTCGCCTCCCTGTTCTGCGGCCTCACCGCATTCGAGCTCTGGCGGGGCCGCGGCGAGCGCCTCGTCTCGCGGGGGCCCGCGGCGCTGGCGATGGGCAGCGAGAGCCTCCTCTACCTCGTCCGCATCCCGGTCTCGCTCGCGCTGCCGCTCCCGGTGCCGAACCCGATCGACAGCCCCTGGGTGGCGATCCTGTGCTTCGCGGCCCTGCTCTACGCGGTCGCCACCGCCTTCCTGTTCATGGCGCTCGCCAAGGAGCGTCTCGAATGGGGCGAGCGCATGCGCGCCCTCACGGACCCGCTGACGGGCGTCCGCAACAGGCGGGGGCTGGAGGAGGGCGGCGACGCGCTCCTGGCCGCGGGCGGGGCGACGCTGCTGCTGTTCGACCTCGACCACTTCAAGCGGGTGAACGACACCTACGGGCACGCGGTGGGGGACGCCGTGCTCATCGGGTTCTGCGCCGCCGCCCGCGCGCTTCTGCCGCCGCGCGCCGTGCTGGGCCGCCTGGGCGGAGAGGAATTCGTCTGCCTGCTGCCGGCCGACGTCGCGGCCGGGCCGGTCGCCGAGCGGATCCGCCGGGCGGTCGCCTCCTCGCGCCCGGCGGAGCCGCCGGACCTGCGGGTCACGGTCAGCGTCGGCGCCGCCCGGGGCGGGCTCCCCTTCGACGGTTTGCTCGCGCGGGCCGACCGCGCCCTCTACGAGGCCAAGCGTCGGGGCCGCAACCGCGTGGTCTGGGACGAGCCTGCGCCCGGGCCGGGCCGCGGCCTCAGCGTCGCTTCATGATCTCGGCGAGCGCCGCCTCCTCGGCCGCCGAGAGTTCGGCGCCGGGCGCGGGGCGGCGGCGGCGGGCGCGCTGCCAGAGCCCGAGGCCGCCGAGCAGCAGCACGGCGGGCGGGGTCAGCCAGAGCAGGGCCGTGTGCCAGGCCAGGACCGGGCGCAGCAGCACGAATTCGCCGTAGCGCCGCACCACGTAGTCGACCACGGCCCGGTCGTCGTCTCCCTGCCGCAGGCGCTCGCGCACGATCAGGCGCAGGTCGCGGGCGAGGGGCGCGTCCGAATCGTCGATGGACTGGTTCTGGCAGACGAGGCAGCGCAGGCCGGACGAGATCGAGCGGGCGCGGGCCTCGAGCTGGCGGTCCGGCATCACCTCGTCCGGCTGCACCGCGCGGGCGGCGGGCGCGAGGGTGAGGAGACCCAGGAGGGCGGCGAGGGCGAAGCGGCGCATCGGCCTATTCCGCCGGGACGGCCGCGGCCGCCGTCGGGGCGCGCCGTCGTGCCGGCGCGCCGATCCGGAAGCGCCGGTCGGTGAGCGAGAGGCCGCCGCCGAGCGCCATCACCACGGCGCCGAGCCAGATCAGCAGGACCAGCGGCTTGTAGTAGAGGCGGATGCCGACGGACCCGTCCGCCTGCGTCTCGCCGACGCTCGCGTAGACCTGGCTCGCGCCGATGGTGAGCAGGCTCGCCTCGCTCACCGCCATGTTGCGGGCCCCGAAGAAGCGCTTGCCGGGATCGAGGGCGCCGACCAGCCCGCCGTCGGGGGCGGTGATGGCGAGCTGCGCCACGGTCTCGGTGTAGTTCGGACCGGTGCGCGGCACCACGCCCGACAGCGTCGCGGTGTAGGGTCCGGCGGTGATCCGGCCGCCGCGCGGCACGGTGGCGAGGGCCTCGACGCTCCAGGCCTGGGCGGCGATGCCGATCACGGTCAGGCCCACCCCCGCATGCGCCAGCGCCGTGCCCCAGGCGGAGCGGGGCAGGCCCGCGGCCCGGCGCAGCGACAGGCCGAGCGAACTCCCCCGCGCGCGGGTGGCGATCTCCATGGCGGCGCCGACCATCAGGTAGGCGCCGAGCCCGATCCCGAGGGGGGCCGCGACGGGGCCGCCGCCCCGCAGGGCGACGAGGGCGAGCGTCACCAGGATCCCGGCCCCGATCCCGATCAGCAGCCGCTGGGCCGCGGCCCCGACGTCGCCGCGCTTCCAGGCGAGGGTCTGGCCGAAGGGCACGAGCAGCAGCAGCGGCACCGCCAGAGGCAGGAAGGTGAGGTTGAAGAAGGGCGCGCCCACCGAGATCTTCTCGGTGGTGAGCGATTCGAGTACCAGCGGGTAGAGGGTGCCGACCAGCACCGTGGCGCAGGCGGCTGACAGGAACAGGTTGTTGAGGACGAGGGCGCCCTCGCGGGAGATCGGCGCGAAGATCCCGCCCTGCCGCAGGGCCGGCGCCCGGAAGGCGAACAGGGTGAGCGAACCGCCGATGAACAGGACGAGGATCGCCAGGATGAAGGTGCCGCGCGCCGGGTCCGTGGCGAAGGTGTGCACCGAGGTCAACACGCCCGAGCGCACCAGGAAGGTCCCGAGGAGCGACAGCGAGAAGGTCAGGATGGCGAGGAGGACCGTCCAGACCTTGAGCGCGTCGCGTTTCTCCATGACCACGGTCGAGTGGATCAGCGCCGTGCCGGCGAGCCAGGGCATCAGCGAGGCGTTCTCGACAGGGTCCCAGAACCACCAGCCGCCCCAGCCGAGTTCGTAGTAGGCCCAGTACGACCCCATCGCGATGCCGACCGTCAGGAAGCACCACGCGACCAGGGTCCAGGGCCGCACCGCCCGCGCCCAGACCGCGTCGATGCGCCCCTCCAGCAGGGCCGCGATGGCGAAGGCGAAGGTGATCGAGAAGCCGACATAGCCGAGGTAGAGGAGCGGCGGGTGGATCGCGAGGCCGGGGTCCTGCAGGATCGGGTTGAGGTCGCGTCCCTCGGCGGGCGCGGGCGACAGGCGGGCGAAGGGGTTCGAGGTCGTCAGGATGAAGAGCAGGAACACGAAGGTGATGGTCGCCTGCACCCCGAGCGTGTTCGCCCGCAGCACCGGCGGGACCGCGTCGCGGGCGAGCGCCACGATCGCGCCGAACAG
Source organism: Methylobacterium sp. JK268 (assembly GCF_054052225.1). Lineage (NCBI taxonomy): Bacteria > Pseudomonadati > Pseudomonadota > Alphaproteobacteria > Hyphomicrobiales > Methylobacteriaceae > Methylobacterium > Methylobacterium sp. JK268. Next base: position 191,771 of record NZ_JBSVZN010000002.1, read on the forward strand.
CGTCAGGATGAGCACCCAGAGGAGCATCGAGCCCTCGTGGTTCCCCCAGACGCCGGAGATCTTGTAGACCAGCGGCTTCAGGGAGTGGGAATTCTCGAAGACGTTCTGGACCGAGAAGTCCGACGTCACGTGCGCGAGGGTGAGCGCGACGAACGCGAAGGCGATGCAGCAGAAGCTCGCGAGCGCGGCCGGCACCGCGACGCCGCGCAGCACCGGGTCGCGGGCGCGGGCCGCCCAGACCGGCATCACCGCCTGCGCCAGGGACAGGGCGAGCGCCAGCGCCAGCGCGTAGTGACCAGCCTCGATCAGCAAGGGCGTCGCCTCATCGCAGGATTGCGGCGTGGCCCGGCCGGGCCCGCTCGCGGCGTTGTAGTCCGGTTGCAGCCGCGCGCCGCCACGATGTTTCGCCGCATGGAGGCGCGATCACCGCGACGGCGACGGTTCCCCGCTCGCCGTGAGGGGGGTTGCGGTCCTGGGCGTCGAAGCCTTCCCGGTTCCCTCCTGCCAGCGGCCGGACTTCTTGAGCGCGTCCGCGACCTCGCGGGGCATGTAGGTCTCGTCGTGCTTGGCGAGCACCGTGTCGGCGCGGAAGACGCCGGCCGAGTCGAGCGCGCCCTCGGCGACGACGCCCTGCCCCTCGCGAAACAGGTCGGGAAGCAGGCCCCGGTAGTGGACGGGCACGCTGGAGGCGGTGTCGGTCACCGTGAAGGTGACCTCGTGGTCGGGGCCGCGCGTCAGCGAGCCGTCCTGGACCAGGCCGCCGAGGCGGAAGCGGATGCCGGGTGCCACCGCCTCGCGGGCGATCTCGCCGGGGGAGCGGAAGAACACGATCGTCCCGCTCATCGCCCAGAGCACCAGGCCGAGCGCCACTGCCAGCACCGCACCGCAGGTCCCAATGAACACCAGCCGGCGCTGCTTACGCGTCATGCGCGGTCCTCCCCCAGGGCTCCAGAACGGGACTTCGGTCGCATTCGCAGGGCCCTGGCGCGTTTTCGCGCATTCCTCTCGCCTCGACTAGCCGAAGATTGTCGCGTGTCACTGCGACCCGTGCTCCCGCAACGTCAAGGCGAGGACAGGCCGAGGTCCTTGGCCACCGCCTCGACGGGGCCGGCCCGGTCCCCGAGCGCCGCCCGGGCCCGGTCGAGGGCCGCGCCGGCCTTGGCGCGATCGCCGAGCACGCCGTAGGAGCGCACCAGCCGCGCCCATTCCTCGGGGCTGCCGCCCTGGGCGGTCAGCCGCTCGTCGAGCCCCGCAACCATACCGCGGATCGCGCCGAGTTGCTCGTCCGACAGGGCCGGCTTGTCCGGGCCGGCGGGCGCGCTCCCGTCGAGCCTGCGGATGGCGTCGCGCAGCATCGGCAGCCAGGGTGCGTTGGGCGGGGAGGATTCCGCGAGCGCGCGATAGCGGGTGAGGGCGAGGTCGTGGTCGCCGTCCTGCTCCGCGGCGCGGGCGAGGTAGAAGCGCGGCTTTACGCCGGTCGGGTCGGCCTTCAGCGACCGCTCGAAGGCGTCGCGCGCCTTGGCGGAGACCACGCCGTCGCCCGCGGCGACCAGCGCCTCGCCGTAATCGGCGAGGCGCGGCGCCGCATCCCCGAGCAGGGTCAGGGCGGATTCGTAGGCCTTAACGGCATCCTCGGTGCGGCCGAGGCGCAGGTAGACCGGGGCCAAGACCTCCCAGCCGCGACCGTCGTTCGGTTGCTTGGCGAGGTGCCCCTCGATCTGCGCGATGCTGGCGGCCAGATCCTGGCCTGGGTCCCGCCCGGCGGCGAGGCGCTCGGCTTGGGGCTGCGCCGGCAGCCCGGGCGAGCCGTAGAGGCCGTAGACGATCAGCGCCACCAGCGGCACGGTCGAGAGCGCGAAGGCCGAGGCGGCCCGGCGGTGGCGCAGGGCGGGTTCGCCCACGGCCGCCTCGCCCGCGGGGCGGAGCGTGCGGCTCGCCCGCAGCAGGCGCCGCGCCGCCTCCGCACGGGCCGCCTCCGCTTCCCCACGCGCGAGGAGGCCACGTGCGGCGTCGCGCTCGATGTCCCGCAGCTGATCCTCGTAGAAGCCGGTCTCCGTCGCGAGGACGGCGCCCGCGCCGTCCTCCGGAAGGGCAGGGCCGCCCCGGCGCGACAGCGGCCAGAGCAGGGCGAGAACCGCCGCCGCCGTCATCAGCGCGAAGAGGAACCAGATCGCGGTCATTCCGCCGGTCTAGCGGTCGCGCTCGGGCGGCACGATCGGGACCGGCGGCGACACGGTGTCACGCGAGGCCGATCCGAGTCCGTCCCGCCGATTGCAAGGCTGCGTCCCGGCCCGACGATGCTGCGTTGCGAAACGCGCACCGCGGTGCAACGTTATCCGTACGTCCGCGCCGGCCCGAAGACGGGTCGGGGCCCCCGAGCGGAATGCGTCATCCCATGCCCGAGTCTCTCCTCAGTCCCGCCCGGCGGACGGGCGAAGGCGCCGCGCCGCGTCACCCGGCCCTCGCGCTCGTCGCGCTCGCGACCGGCGGCTTCGCCATCGGCACCACCGAGTTCGCCGCGATGAGCCTCGTGCCGGACTTCTCGCCCGACCTCGGCATCGACGCGCCGACGGCGGGCCACGTGATCAGCGCCTACGCACTCGGCGTCGTGGTCGGCGCTCCGGTGATCGCGGTGCTCGCCGCGCGTATCGCCCGGCGGACGCTGCTCGTCGGCCTGATGCTCCTGTTCGCGTTCGGCAACCTGCTCTCGGCGATGGCGCCGAGCTACCCGGCGATGCTCGCCTTCCGGTTCCTCGCCGGGCTGCCGCACGGGGCCTATTTCGGCGTCGCGGCCCTGGTGGCCGCCTCCCTGGTGCCGGCCGACCGCCGGGCGCAGGCGGTGGCGCGGGTGCTCGCCGGCCTCACGGTGGCGACGATCGTCGGCGTGCCGCTGGCAAACCTGATCGGCCAGTGGGCCGGCTGGCGCTGGAGCTTCGCCCTGGTCGCCGGGCTCGCGCTCCTCACCGCTCTCCTGGTGCGCCTGCTGGCGCCGCTCGGCCCCCCCGAGGCCGGGGCGAGCGCCTTGCGCGAACTCGGCGCGCTGCGCCGGGGACAGGTCTGGCTCACGCTCGCCACCGGCGCGGTCGGGTTCGGCGGGCTATTCGCGGTCTACACCTACCTCGCCTCGACGCTCCTCACCGTCACGGGCGTCGCGCCCGGGATGGTGCCGCTCTTCCTGGCCCTGTTCGGCCTCGGCCTGACGATCGGCAATCTCGCCTGCGCCTGGGCAGCGGACCGGGCGCAGATGCCGGCGGCGGGCCTGACCCTGGTGTGGAGCGCCGCGGCGCTGGCGCTCTACCCGGCGGCGACCGGAACGCCCTGGACCCTGGGACTGGTCGTGTTCCTGATCGGCTGCGGCGGCGGGCTCGCGACCATCCTGCAGACCCGCCTGATGGACGTCGCCGAGGACGCCCAGACCCTCGCCGCCGCCCTGAACCACTCGGCCTTCAACACCGCGAACGCCCTCGGGCCCTGGCTCGCCGGCCTCGCCCTGGCGCGGGGCTACGGGCTCCCGACGACCGGCCTCGTGGGCGCCGCGCTGGCGGTGGCCGGCCTCGTCATCTGGGGCCTGTCCCTCGCCCTCGACCGCGCGCGGGTGCTGCGCCCGGAGGCGGCGGAGTAGGGCCGGAATTTCGAGATGCTCAAGGGAGCCGTCATCTCGGGTCTGCCCGATTGGAGCGACGCGTCAGCACCCTGGGCCGTGAGTATCAGCTCAACGGATTGAGAAGACACAACACGCCTCATGCTGAGGTGCGCTCCAGGCGCGTTCGACGGATGGACCCGTCGCGGAGCACGACAAGGCCTTGCCGAAGCGTTCGAGTCAGGTCCGCGGGCTGGCGTCGCCCGGGATCTCCACCACCGCCCGCAGGCCGCCGAGGCTCGCCGCTTCGAGGCGCAGGCGCCCGCGATAGAGGGTCGCGAGATCCGCGACGATCGACAGGCCGAGGCCCGAGCCCGGCTTGGTCTCGTCCAGGCGGCGGCCGCGAGCGAGCACCGCGACCCGCGCCTCCGGCGGCAACCCCGGCCCGTCATCCTCCACCGTCACGATGAGGTGCGGGTAGTCCCCCTGGCCGATCACCTCCGCGCGGACCGCCACGCGCGAGGCCGCCCATTTCGAGGCGTTGTCGACGAGGTTGCCGATCATCTCCTCGAAATCCTGGCGCTCGCCGCGAAACCGCAGGCCGGGCGTGACCGTCGCCTCGAAGGCGAGCGTCTTGTCCCGGTAGATCTTGCCGAAGGTGCGGATCAGCGCGGCCACCACCGGCTCCACGTCCGTGAAGGTGCCGAGCGCCCCGACCAGCGCGGCGGCCCGGGCGCGGTCGAGGTGGTAGTTCACCTGGTCGCGCATGATCGCGGTCTGCTCGCGGATCTTGCCCGCGAGTTCGCTCGACGCGTCCACCGCCTCGACCTCGTTGACGATGATGCTGAGCGGCGTCTTCAGGGCATGGGCGAGGTTGCCGACCTGCGTGCGCGCCCGCTCCAGGATCTCGCGGTTGGTCTCCAGGAGCAGGTTCACCTCGCCGGCGAGCGGGGCGATGTCCCGCGGGTACTCGCCCGAGATCCGGTCCGCCTCGCCGCGCCGGATCGCCCCGAGGGCCGCCCGGAGCTTGATCAGCGGCGCGAGGCCGAAGCGGATCTGCAGCAGGGTGGTGAGGCCGAGCGAGAGGCCGAGCATCGCGAAGGTCGTCGTCACCGCCATGGTGAAGCGGCGCATGTCCGAGTCGATCTCGTCGGAGGGGCCGGCCACCCGCACGATGTAGCGGCCCTCCTCGCCGAGATCGACGGTCCGCTCGATGATGCGGAGGGGCCGCTCGTCCTGGGCGCGGCCGTAGCCCTTGCGCAGCTGTCCGGCGCCGGCCTCGCCGACCGCGTTGTCGGGGGGCGGCAGCGGCACGCCGACGAGGGAGCGCGAGGTGCGCAGGTCTCGCGGCTTGGCGTTCGGGCGGCCCACCTGCCAGTACCAGCCCGAGAGCGGCAGGTCGAAGCGCGGGTCGCCGAGCGTCCCGAACGCCTTGCCCTCCGTGTCTCCCGGCGAGACGAGGTTCGTGGCGAGGTCGTTGGCGTAGACGATCAGGCGGCTGTCGAAGGCGCGCTCGGTGGTCTCCCGGTAGAGCGTCGACAGGATCAGGCCCGCGATGAGCAGGATCAGGGCGCTCGCCAGCAGCGCCGAGACCGCGAGGCGCACGGCGATCGAGCGCCGCCGCCAGGGCCGCAGCAGGGGCGCGCGGGCGGGCGCGGCGGCCTGCGCGTCCGGGCCGACGCTGCCGGCGACGCCGCGGGCGGGCGCGTTCACGGCGCGGCCGGGCCGGCCCCGGACTCGATCAGGTAGCCGAGGCCCCGCACGGTCTGGATCAGATCGACGGCGAGCTTCTTGCGCAGGCGCCCGACGAAGACCTCGATCGTGTTCGAATCCCGGTCGAAATCCTGGTCGTAGAGGTGCTCGGTGAGTTCCGCTCGCGACACCACCCGGCCCGTGTGGTGCATCAGGTAGGAGAGCAGCCGGTACTCGTGTGAGGTCAGCTTGACCGGGCTGCCGTCGACGAAGACGCGGCCCGAGCGGGTGTCGAGGGTGACCGGGCCGGCGCTGATCTGGCTCGACGCGTGGCCCGCCGCCCGGCGCAGGATCGCCCGCACGCGGGCGAGCAGCTCCTCCATGTGGAAGGGCTTGGTGACGTAGTCGTCCGCCCCCGCGTCGAAGCCGTTGACCTTGTCGCTCCAGCGGTCGCGGGCGGTGAGGATGATCACCGGGGTCTTCACCTGCGCCCGGCGCCAGCCCGACAGCACCGAGACCCCGTCCTGCTTGGGCAGGCCCATGTCGAGGATGATGCAGTCGTAGGGCTCGGTCTCGCCCAGATAGGCGCCCTCCTCGCCATCGAAGGCCTTGTCCACGGCGTAGCCCGCCTGCTCCAGGGCGGTCACCACCTGCCGGTTGAGATCCCGATCATCCTCGACGACGAGCAGACGCACGATCAGCCTCGCTCCGCTTGATCCGTGACGGCCGGGCCGGCCGGACGTTCACCACTGGCCGGACACTTGCCCCGACCGGGCATCCACCATGACGTGCACGAATTGTCCGTCGCGGCGCAAGGCGGTCAGCATGTAGACCAGCGCCTCGTCGCGGCGACAGAGATTCGCCCTCACGATGTCGGCCCGCGGCACCGCCGCGCGGGCGGCCCGGATCGCCGCCACCGGTTCGACCACGCGCTTCTCCGCCACCGCCTCGCGCATGTCCGCGGGCGTCAGGCAGGTCTGCGCGACCTGCGACAGCCGGACCGTCTGGGCCGGCGCCGCAACGGTCCCGGTCTCGCCCGCGTCCTGGGCGAGCGCGTACCAGCCCATCACACCGATGAGGCCGGCCGCTCCCAGGAACGGTATGAGATCCGCGTGGCGCATGATCGGGACAATCGCGGCGAAGCACTGAATGCGGCCTGAATGATGCCGGGCGCTCGACCCCGCCGACCGCCCGTCCCGCACTCGCGGACAGGGTTAGCGATCGGTTAAGGTGTTCCGCGGAGCGTGGCCGGGATCGGCGGAGGCGGGCACATGGGCGGGATGCGGGGGCAACGCGCGGCGCTGGCGCTGACCGGGATCCTCGCCGCCTGGGCCGCCCACGGCCAGGAAGCCGGCGCGCCCCTCGTCCTGCGGATCCGCCCGCAGCCCGAACCCGCCGTCGTGGCCGGGCCGGGGGCGGAAGGTTCGGGTGCGGAGGACGCCGCGGAGGGCCTGCGCCGGGCCGAGGCGGCCCGGGCCGCCTTCGAGGCCCGCGTGACGGCCCGCGCCCAGCGCGCCATCGCGTCGGTCTGCACCGGGTGCCTCGTCCCGGAGACGGTCGTCGCTTCCGTGTTCGAGACGCCCCCTCGGTGATGCGGCGGCACCCGCGAGGGTGCGTCCCATGCCCTCGATGGCGCGGACAGGAGACGTCCTCGACGCCGGAGGGGCGCCCCAGCCACACGATAGGGATAGCCGATCATGACCTGTCTCGGACAAGGGTCCTGGCCTGCGGCCGGCATTCTCTGGGCCGCGCTGCTGGCGGGGGCGGCCCCGTCGCCGGCCGGTGCCGTCGCGGGTGGCCGGGACGATCCCGACGGCCGGCTGGCGCGCGCCAGCGTGATGGTTCTGTCCTCGCGGGGCGGCGTCTGCAGCGGGATCGTGCTCGCGCCGACGGTCGTTCTGACGGCGGCCCACTGCGCCGCCGCGCGCCTGGAGCATCGCATCCACTTCCGCGACGCGGCCGGCGAGCCGGTCCTCCTGCCCGTCGCCGACACCGCCGTTCATCCCGGCTACGACGCGGGCGCCGTCGCGGGGCGCCGCCGCTCCGTGGATCTCGCCCTAATGCGCGTCGCCGCGCCGCTCCCGGCCCGCTTCGCGCCGGCCCCGCTCTCCGGCGCCGGGCCGCGCCCCGGCGCGACCCTCGGCCTCGGGGGCTACGGGGTCGCGCGGCCCGGCGATCCGCGCAGCAGCGGCACCTTCCGCCTCGCTGCGCTCCCGGTGGTCGAGCCCTACGGGCCGAGCCGGATCCTGGTCTGGCTGCGTGCGCCCGACGGGCGGGCCGGCGCCTGCGAAGGCGATTCCGGTGGTCCGATCGGGGAGGGGGAGCGGGTGGTCGCGGTCACCACCTGGACGAGCGGCCCCGGCGGATGCGGTGGATTCTCGCAAGGTGTGCTCGTCGGACCACAGCGCGACTGGTTCGATGCGATCCTGTCCCGATGGGGCGTCGCCGCGCGCTGGGAGTGACTGGTCTCTAGGGGAGCCGGCCGGGTTTGCCTGCCCATTCCGGTGCTCAAAGCCTCACGACTTCGTTGACGATCCTCGTGCAAGCTAGGGGAACCCGCGCGGGGCGGCGAGACTTCCCTTGTCGAGCGTGGCCGGAGGCTCCACAGTTCACCCATGCGCTTCGACCCGATTCGACTCAGATCTCTCCTCTCCAAAGTCGTTCTGGCCGCCGGTCTCGGCGCCCTCCTGGGCACCGGCAGCGCGAAGGCCGTCGTCCTCGGCGAGATCGAGCGGGACCCGAACGGGTTGCGCGGCTCGGTGGTGCGCATCGAGAGCACCACCGGGGAGATGTGCTCCGGCTCGCTCATCGATCAGGACCTCGTGCTGACCGCCGCGCATTGCGTGATGCACAAGGCCGGGTACTGGGTCGTGGTGACCGACCGGAGTTTCCACCAGCGGCGCCTGCGCGCGATCGCGGCGGCAATGCATCCCGACTTCGTGGCGGGCACCACGCCCGAGGATCAGCCCGGCACCGACCTGGCGATCCTGAAGCTCAGCGAGCGCCTGGGTCCCGATTTCCAGCCGCTGCCCACGCGGGGCGGCGGCGGCATCTCGGCGGGGGATCCGGTGGCGATCGCGGGCTACGGCGTGGTGGCGGAGAACCGCCGCGGCACCGCCCGGGTGCTGCGCCAGGCGCGGCTCGTCTCCCTCGGCGACCTCCAGGTCGCCAACACGGTGACGGTGGTGGCCGACCGGCGCAGCCTCGCCGAGACCGCCGGGGCCGGCGCCTGCCTGGGCGATTCCGGCGGGCCGATCCTCAAGGGCGGTCCGGGGAGCTACGAACTCGTGGGGGTCGTCAGCTGGTCGAGCGGCGCCGCGCAGCAGGGCCGCGTGCGCACCGCCTGCGGCGGCTTCACGGCGGTGACGCCGATCGGCCGCCACAGCGACTGGATCTCCGCCCGCGCCGCCGACCTCTCGCGCTACCAGACCGGCGAGGCGGTGCCGACCCGCAGCCTGCGCGGGAACCCCGCCGACTGGACCGGCGGGCACTGAGCCCGGAGCGAGCTTGACGGCAGCGACGGCGGGCTTCTATCCCGCCGGACATTCCGGGAGCCCGTCCGATGACTAATGCCGTTCTCCTCGTCGCGCGGATCTGCGTCGTGGCGCTGTTCCTCTGGTCCGGCTTCGGCAAGCTGATGAACCCCGGAGGCGTGACCGCGGCGCTCGCCGGCAAGGGGCTACCCGTCCCGCAGGTGCTCGCCTACCTCACCATCGCGGCCGAACTCGGCCTCGGGCTGCTGATCGCGCTCGGCCTCTACGCCAGGGCCGCCGCCGTGGCGCTGGCGGCCTTCACCGCTCTCACGGTCGTGTTCTTTCACAATTTCTGGACGATGACCGGCGAGGCGGTCAGGACCAATCAGATCCAGGCGCTGAAGAACCTGTCGATCATCGGCGCCCTCTTGATCGTCGCCGCCGTCGGTCCGGGCCGTTTCGCCGTGAATCAGCGCTGAGGCCGGGCGGCTCCGCCGGAACGGGGCCGCCATCGGCACGTTGAACGGCCTCAACGGGAGAGCTTCGGCAGGACGGGCGAAACACACATGGCCGCAGACACATCGTCGCCCGGCGAGCCGGGTCCGCCGGCCGCGATCAGCCCGGCCTTCCGCGCCTTCGCGGAGGGCGCGCCGCTGCCGATCTGGCGCACCGACCCCCAGGCCCGCTGCATCTACGTCAACCCCGCCTGGCTCACCTTCCGCGGGCGCGCGGTGGAGGACGAACTCGGCCACGGCTGGCGGGACGGAGTGCACCCGGAGGACCGGGCCTCTCACGACGCGGTGCTGTCGAGCGCGCACGGCGACCGGACCAGCTTCACGGCCGAGTACCGCCTGCGCCGCCACGACGGCGACTTCCGCTGGATGCTGGGTCAGGGCACGCCGCTCTTCGAGGAGGGTCAGTTCCAGGGCTATTGCGGCTCCTGCTTCGACATCACCGACCGTCGCCGGGCGGAGGAGCACGCCGCCCACGCCGCCGCCGAGAAGGAGGCCCTGCTGGCGGAGGTGTATCACCGCGTCCGCAACAATCTCCAGGTGATGGTGAGTCTCATCGGCCTCTACGGCCGCGCGGCGCCGCGGGAATGCCGGCCCGCCTTCGACGCGCTGGGACAGCGCGTGCGGGCCATCGCCCTCGTGCAGCAGCACCTGCACGAGGCACCGGCCATCGCCAGCATCGATCTCGTCGACTACCTGCAGCGGCTCGCCCGCGGCCTCGCCCAGCTCCGCCGGGCGGGGCGCATCGTCGTCGAGGTCTCCGCCGAGGAGACGGCGCTGGTGCGGCCCCGCACCGCCAACGCGCTGGGCATGATCCTGGCGGAGGTGGTGGCGGAGGGGCTCGACGCGACCGCCGAGACCACGACCGCCTTCACCTCCGTGCTGATCCCGGCCGCGTCGTCGCCCGGCGAGCCGCCCCGGGTCCGGATCATCTCCGGGGGCATCGGCGCGGCGACGGCGACGGCCGCGCCCCCGAAGCTCGGTCCCCGCCTGATCGCCGCCTACGCGTCCCAGGCCGAGATCGCCGCCAGCGGCGAGGCCTCCGCGGCGTCGCCTCTGGAACTGCGGCTCCCGGCCGAGCCCTGACGGGGCGGGTGGCGGGCGGCCCCGCGCGCGCCTATATCCCGGCGTGACCTGAGGATTCCCGCCCGCCATGCTGCCGCCCATCGCCGAGATCGTGGACAACTTCGCGTTCCTGGAGGAGTGGGAGGACCGTCACCAATACCTCATGGAGCTCGGCCGCAAGCTGCCGCCCATGGCGCCGGAGGCGCACAGCGAGGCCAACAAGGTGCGCGGCTGCGTCAGCCAGGTCTGGCTCGAGACGCGGGTCGACCGGTCCTCGGGTACCCCGCGGCTGCACTTCCTCGGCGACAGCGACGCGCACATCACCAAGGGCGTGGTCGCGGTGCTGATCGCCTTCTTCGATGGCCGCACGGCCGCGGACGCGGCCGAGGCGGACGCGCTCGGCCTGTTCCAGCAGCTCGGCCTGTCCGAGCACCTGACGGCGCAGCGCTCGAATGGCGCGCGCGCGATGATGGAGCGCATCCGGTCGGACGCCGCCCGGGTGGTGGCCGAGGCAGCCTGACGAGACGCACCTTCGGGTCCTTGGTTCCCTAAGGTAATGATGCCATCATAATCCGGCGTTTGCGCTGCGCACGATGTATTACATCGTCGCCCGGATCCATCAGAAGCTGTGCATCGCGCCGGCTAGGGCTGTGGGCTTCGTGGATTGACTGTCAAAAATGTCGAACGTCGTGGTGTTAGTCGAAGCTGCAGACGCAAAGACAGGAAGGCGCGGGCCTTACAAGAGGTAAGAGGTTGTTCAAAGATGGCAGAGGCGCTCGCGTGGCTCACGGCCCTTGTCATCGTAATTGCACTCTGGTTGGCGATCCCAGTCGCACTTCGAATCACAGAGACGGTTCCGTCTGACATCCCACCAGAGGCCTTCTTCGTCGCGGTGGCGCCGCCGTGGTTCTATCTCGCCGTTCCATTTAATGCACTAGTCACCTTTTGCTTTATCTCGGCAGCTGTGATCCGGGGGGTCGTCCTCGCTGTTTGTTTGGGTTGGAGGCGCTTCGCTAGGAAATGAAACTAGCCCACTCCCCAGGCATCGCACGCCTTGCCCCGGACGCCGCGGGGCGTCACATGGCGGGAATACGCGACCTTCCGGTGGCCTGCATGACATCTTCCCTTCGCCCGACGCTCCCCGTCCCCGCGGCGCCCGCGCGGCCCCACGACTTCACCGTCCACGGCCGCGCCGTCACCGATCCCTACGCGTGGCTGAAGGCCGAGAACTGGCGGGACGTGCTGAAGGACCCGGGCGCGCTGCCGGCGGATATCCGCGCCTATCTGGAGGCCGAGAACGCCTATTCGCAGGCCGCGCTCGCCGGCACCGCCGCCCTGCGCAAGGCCCTCGTCGCCGAAATGCGCGGCCGCATCCGCGAGGATGACGGCTCGGTTCCCGACATCGACGGCCCGTTCGCTTACTACACCCGCCACCGCGAGGGCGGACAGCACCCGCTGGTCTGCCGCCGGCCCGCCTCCGGGATTGAGGCGATGCCGGTCGACCGCCTGGGCGGGGAGGGCGAGGAGATCCTGATCGACGGCGACCGGGAGGGGGAGGGGCACGCCTTCTTCGACCTCGCGGGGGCCGACCACTCCGACGACCACGCGCTCCTGGCCTGGAGCGCCGACACCAAGGGCTCGGAACTCTACACGATCCGCCTGCGCGACCTCGCCACGGGCCGGGACCGCGACGAGGCGGTGATCGCCACCACCGGCGAGGCGGTGTGGAGCGCGGACGGCGCGGGCTTCTGGTACGTGGCCGTGGACGAGAACCACCGCCCGGCCAAGGTCATGCTCCACCGGCTCGGGACCCCGCAGAGCGAGGACCAGACCGTCTACGAGGAGGCGGATCCGGGCTTCTTCGTCGGGATCGACCAGACCCAGTCGGGCGCCTTCCTGACCATCACGGCGAACGATCACGAGACCTCCGAGGTCCACTTGGTCGATCGGACGCGGCCGGGCATCGCCTACCGCACCGTCGAGACTCGGACCGACAAGCTGATCTACTCGGTCGAGCATCGCGGCGACGAACTGTTCATCCTCACCAACGCCGACGGGGCGGAGGACTTCAAGATCGTGGTCGCGCCGCTGGCCGATTCGGGCCGGACGCAGTGGCGCGACCTCATCCCGTATTGTCCGGGCGTGATGATCCGCTTCCAGCACGTGCTGGCGCATCACCTCGTGCGGCTCGAACTGGAGAATGCCCGGCCGCGGCTGGTCGTACGCGATGCGGCCTCCGGCGAGGAGCACGTCGTCGCCTTCGCGGAGGAGGCCTATTCCCTCGGCCTGCTGCCGGGCCACGCCTTCGACACGACGGAGATCCGCTTCGTCTACTCGTCGCTGACCACGCCGGCCGAGACCTACGACTACGACGTCACCACCCGGGCGCGGCGCCTGCGCAAGCGTCAGGAGGTGCCGAGCGGCCACGATCCGGCGTCCTACGTCACGCGGCGGCTGTTCGCGACGGCGCCGGACGGCGAGAGCGTGCCGATCTCGCTCGTGCATCGCCGCGACCTGCCCCTCGACGGGACGGCGCCGCTGCTCCTCTACGGCTACGGCTCCTACGGCACGCTGATGTCGGCGAGCTTCCGCACCAACCCGCTCTCCCTGATCGACCGCGGCTTCGTCTACGCGATCGCCCATGTCCGGGGCGGCACCGAGAAGGGCTGGCGCTGGTACCTCGACGGCAAGCGCGAGAAGAAGCCGAACACCTTCACCGATTTCGTCGCCTGCGCGCGCGCCCTGATCGAGGCCCGCTACACGGCGGCCGGCCGCATCGTCGCCCATGGCGGCAGCGCCGGCGGCATGCTGATGGGGGCGGTCGCCAACTTGGCGCCGGAGCTGTTCGCCGGCATCGTCGCCGACGTGCCCTTCGTCGACGTCCTGAACACGATGCTCGACGGCGACCTGCCGCTGACCCCGCCCGAATGGCCCGAATGGGGCAATCCGGGCGCCGACCCGAAGGCCTTCGAGACCATCCTCGCCTACTCGCCCTACGACAACCTGCGGGCGACGGCCTATCCGGCGATCCTGGCGCTGGGCGGCCTGACCGACCCGCGCGTGACCTACTGGGAGCCGGCGAAATGGGTTGCGCGGCTGCGTGCCACGATGACCGGCGGCGGGCCGGTGCTCCTGCGCATCAACATGGAGGCGGGCCACGGCGGCGCGGCGGGCCGCTTCGACCGGCTGGAGGAGGTGGCGCTGATCTACGCCTTCGCACTCGCGGTCGTCGGCAAGGCGGGGGAGGGGGCATAACACCACCGGTCATTTCCAATGACGGGTGAGTCGAGTCTTGAATGGTCGCCACGACCGGGATCTCGGATCTTGGACGTGGCATCGCGGCCGAGATGGCCGACGGCTCCATCGATCTCGGGCCTGCCCGAGATCGATGCGATGCGGCGGCATCCGGGGCCGACGGGTTGAGTTTTCACAGGCGCCGTCGACCCTGTCGAAAGCAACCGAGAAGTCCCCGCTTCATGGCGGGCTCCCGTTTTCCGGACGACGGCAGCGTCAGCGGAAGGAAATGCGGCTCCGTTTCCCAGAGACGTGGCTGTCAGGCGGTCGCTTCGCGGAGTCGAGCGCGGGTTTCCGGATCGCATTCCGCTCTCGCTGTATGCGCCCCGGAAGAGGCTGCGTCCGACGTGGTTCCGCCGGCCGACCGACAGTGCCGCGAGCCGATTTCGATCCGGCGGCTCGCCCGCACCATTTCCCGCGACGCGCCTGCCCCATGAACGACGAGCGCCGGGCCAGGGCTCCCGCGAAGCCCGGACCCGGCGCTGATCGGCCGGATGGGAGAGTCGAGGGGATTAGTTCCCCTCGCCCTCCTCCTCACCTTCGCCCTCTCCTTCACCCTCGATGTGCTCGACCGAGACGACGCGCTCGTCCTTGGCGGTGTTGAACACCGTCACGCCCTGCGAGGCGCGACCGACGATGCGGATGTCGTCGACGGGCACGCGGATCAGCTGGCCGCCATTGGTCACCAGCATGATCTGGTCGCTGGGCTCGACCGGGAAGGAGGCGACGAGGCTGCCGTTTCGGGCATTGACCTCCATGGCCTTGATGCCCTTGCCCCCACGGCCGGAGGTCCGGTACTCGAAGGACGAGGTCCGCTTGCCGAAGCCGCGCTCGGACAGGGTCAGCACGAACTGCTCGGCCGCCCCCATGGCGATGTAGCGGTCCTGGTCGAGGTCGATCGAGGCCGCGGTCTCCTCGGCATCGGCCTCCGGCGCGGCCGGCAGCTCGATCGCCTCCCCGGTGGCGCGGCGGTCGGCATTGGCGCGGCGCAGATAGGCCTGGCGCTCCTCCGGCGTCGCCTCGAAGTGGCGCAGGATCGTCATCGAGATGACCCGGTCGCCGGATCCGAGATTGATCCCGCGCACCCCAGTCGAATCGCGGCCCTTGAACACGCGCACATCCGTGGTGGGGAAGCGGATGCACTGGCCGGCGGCCGTGGTGAGGAGGACGTCGTCCGCCTCGGTGCAGATCTCCACGTGGACGATGTGGTCGCCCTCGTCGAGCTTCATGGCGATCTTGCCGTTGCGGTTGACCTGCACGAAGTCGGAGAGCTTGTTCCGGCGCACGTTCCCGCTCGCCGTCGCGAACATCACGTCCAGGGTTTCCCAGGACGCCTCGTCCTCGGGCAGCGGCATGATCGTGGTGATCCGCTCGCCGTTGGCGTCGAGGGGCAGGATGTTGACGAGCGCCTTGCCGCGGGCGTTCGGCGCCGCGAGCGGCAGCCGCCACACCTTCTCCTTGTAGGCCTGTCCCTGCGAGGAGAAGAACAGCACCGGCGTATGGGTGTTGGCCACGAACAGCCGGGTGACGAAATCCTCGTCGCGGGTCGTCATCCCGGCGCGGCCCTTGCCGCCGCGGCGCTGCGCCCGGTAGGTCGAGAGCGGCACGCGCTTGATGTAGCCCGCATGGGACACGGTCACCACCATGTCCTCGCGCTGGATCAGGTCCTCGTCCTCGACGTTCGAGTCCCAGTCCTGGATCGCGGTCTTGCGCGGGGTGGCGAACTCGGCCTTCACCTCGGCGAGCTCGGTCTTGACGATGCCCATGATGCGGGCGCGCGAGCGCAGGATGTCGAGGTAATCGGCGATCTCGTCGGCGAGCTGCTTCAGCTCGTCGCCGACCTCG
Organism: Methylobacterium sp. JK268; assembly: GCF_054052225.1. NCBI lineage: Bacteria > Pseudomonadati > Pseudomonadota > Alphaproteobacteria > Hyphomicrobiales > Methylobacteriaceae > Methylobacterium > Methylobacterium sp. JK268. The sequence continues at coordinate 207,232 of NZ_JBSVZN010000002.1, forward strand.
TCGCGCCCGAGGGCGGTGAGGCGCTGCAGGCGCAGGTCGAGGATGGCGCGGGCCTGCGCCTCGGACAGCCGGTAGGTGCCGTCATCGGCCACCCGGTGGCGCGGATCGTCGACGAGGGCGATCAGGGGCGCGATCTCGGAGGCCGGCCAGTCGCGGTCCATCAGCGCCTCGCGGGCGCTGTTCGGGTCCGGCGACGTCCGGATCAGCCGGATCACCTCGTCGATGTTGGCGACCGCGATGGCGAGGCCGCACAGCACGTGGGCACGCTCGCGGGCCTTGCGCAGCAGGTACTTGGTGCGCCGGGAGACGACCTCCTCGCGGAAGTCGATGAAGGCCTGGATCAGGTCCTTGAGGTTCAGGAGTTCGGGCCGCCCCCCGTTCAGCGCCACCATGTTGCAGCCGAACGAGGTCTGGAGCGGCGTGTAGCGGTAGAGCTGGTTGAGGACGACGTCCGCCATGGCGTCGCGCTTCAACTCCACCACGATGCGCATGCCGTCGCGGTCGGATTCGTCGCGCAGGTCGGCGATGCCCTCGATGCGCTTGTCGCGCACCAGTTCGGCGATCTTCTCGACGAGGGAGGCCTTGTTCACCTGGTAGGGGATCTCGGTGAAGATCAGGGCCTCGCGCTCCTTGCGGAGTTCCTCCACGTGCGACTTGGCGCGCATCACGACGGAGCCGCGCCCGGTCAGGTAGGCGGCGCGGGTCCCGGCGCGGCCGAGGATCAGGCCGCCGGTCGGGAAGTCCGGTCCCGGGATGATCTCGTTCAGCCCCTCGATCGTCAGGGCGGGATCGTCGATCAGGGCGATGCAGCCGTCGATCACCTCGCCCAGATTGTGCGGCGGGATGTTGGTGGCCATGCCGACCGCGATGCCGCCGGCGCCGTTGACGAGGAGGTTAGGAAAGCGGGCGGGCAGGACCGCCGGCTCGTCCTTCGACTCGTCGTAGTTCGGGTTGAAGTCGACGGTGTTCTTGTCGATGTCCTCGAGCAGCGCCATGGCGGGCTTGGCGAGGCGCGATTCCGTATAGCGCATCGCCGCCGGGGGATCGCCGTCGACCGAGCCGAAATTGCCCTGCCCGTCGACGAGCATGATCCGCATGGCGAAGTCCTGCGCCATGCGCACCAGCGCGTCGTAGATCGACTGGTCGCCGTGCGGGTGGTACTGACCCATCACGTCGCCGACGATGCGCGCCGACTTCACGTACTTGCGGTCCGGCAGGTAGCCGTTCTCGTACATCGAGTACAGGATGCGCCGGTGCACGGGCTTGAGCCCGTCCCGGGCATCCGGCAGCGCCCGACTCACGATCACGCTCATTGCGTAATCGAGGTAGGAGCGGCGCATCTCGTCGGTGATGGAAACGGGCTTGATGTCGCTGGCGGGCGGAGGCGCGCCGGTCTCGTCGTTCTCTGCCAAGGTCACACTCTCGCGGGGCCGACAGGGCCGCCCTCGGAATAGCCGATTTCCGGCCCTGCCGCCACCCGCGGAAGGCTCACCGGAAACCGTGGAAAATCAGGATATTAGATGGGGGTCGGCGCGGCTCCGCGCAACCCGGGTGGGGGCGGAGTTCGGGCCCTCGCGCAGGATGAACCCTCCCCCGCGGAGGGGGGAGGGTCGGCCACCGGCCTTCCGCGGCTAGAACGGGATGTCGTCGTCGAGGTCGTCGTAGCGCTTCTGGCCGCCGCCGGACGAGGCCGGGGCGGGACGGCGCTCGCCGCCCGAGAAGCGGCCGCCGCCGTTGCCCCCGAAATCGCCGCCGCGGCTGACCTGTCCGCCGCCCATCTCGTCGGAGGCTCCCGCCTCGCCGCCGCCGCGGCCGTCGAGGATCGTCAGCTCGCCGCGGAAGCGCTGCAGCACCACCTCGGTCGTGTACTTCTCGACGCCCGACTGGTCCTGCCACTTGCGCGTCTGCAGCTGGCCCTCGACGTAGACCTTCGAGCCCTTGCGCAGGTACTGCTCGGCCACGCGAGCCAGGTTCTCGTTGTAGATGACGACCGAGTGCCACTCGGTCTTCTCCTTGCGCTCTCCGGACGCCTTGTCCTTCCAGGATTCGGAGGTGGCCAGCCGGAGATTGACCACCGGGTCGCCGGAGGCCAGCCGCCGCACCTCGGGGTCGCGCCCGAGATTCCCCACCAGGATCACCTTGTTCACGCTGCCCGCCATCACGCTCTCCTTGCCGTCCATCTCTCTCGGGCTGCCGCGCTCGGCCTGACCGCGCGGCGCCTCCGGGGCAAGCCGCGACCGTCCTCCGAGCGGGCCCGCGCCGGCAAGGTCCGGGACGCTCCTGTACCCGGAACACACAGCCGGCGGGACCTTGAATGTTCTACCTTTGTTCGAATGAAGGCGCAAGGGGCGCCCCGTGCGCGTCCGGCTCCGCCCCGTCCGGCAGCCCCGCCAAGAAAAAAGGCCACACCCAAGGTGTGGCCCAAGTCTAGGGAGGAAACGCCCAAACAGGGCTGCAGGACGGCGACGCCATCGCCGGCTTGCAAGATTGGATATACGGCAGCGTCCGCTGGTCAAGCAAGTGCGCAGAAACACTCGTCGTGTCTTTCGGGATCAATGATGCAGAGAAGACACGCGATGTGATGAACATTCGGTAGCGTCGCGGCGGATGCGGGTCCATGCAGCGGCAAAATTCGGCTGGAACGACCCGCAAGCAGCCTTCGGGCAGGGGCGCGCGGGTTCGGCGCGACGGATCCGGATGCTTCAGGCATCGTTCCGCAGAAGGTGCGTGGCCACAGAGGAGGGTGGGGTGCTGACAGATCTGCCGGAGGCGACGACCCGGACGATCCGGGTTCGCGGACTCGTGATGAATCTGGCGGAAGCGGGACCCTCGGACGGTCCGCTCACCCTGCTGCTGCACGGATTCCCCGAGTTCTGGTACGGCTGGCGCCGCCAGATCGGCCCGCTCGCGGCGGCGGGCCTGAAGGTCGTCGCCCCGGACCAGCGCGGCTACGGAGGGAGCGGGAAACCCCGACCGCTCGACGCCTACCACGTGGACGAACTCGCCGCCGACGTGATCGGGCTCGCGGACGCCTTCGACCGTCCGCGCGTGCGCCTGGTGGGGCACGATTGGGGGGGAATCGTCGCGTGGCGGGCGGCCGCCCAGTACCCGGAGCGCATCGAGCGCGTCGCCATCCTGAACGCGCCGCATCCCGACAGCTTCTTCGCCTATGCGCGCCGTCGGCCGAGCCAGATCCTGCGCAGCAGCTACATGGGCTTCTTCCAGCTGCCCTGGCTGCCGGAGGCGCTGCTCCGCGCGGGGGACTTCGCGCCGCTGCGGCGGGCCCTGGTGTCGTCGAGCCGGCCCGGCACGTTCGATGACGCCACCCTCGACCGCTACGCCCGCGCCTGGGGCGAGCCCGGGGCCGTGACCGGCATGCTCAACTGGTACCGCGCCCTGCGCCTGCCGCGCCGCCCGGCGCCCTCCCTGGTGCAGCCGCCGGTGCTGATCCTGTGGGGCGAGCGCGACACGGCCCTCGAGCCGGAGCTCGCGCGCCTGAGCCTCGCGCGATGCGCCGCGGGCCGGATCCGGACCTTCCCGGAGGCGACGCACTGGATCCAGCACGAGGAGGCCGAGGCGGTGAACCGCGACCTCGTCGCCTTCCTGACGGAGCCGGGCGGCGCGGCGTGAGGCTGTGGCGCGAAAGCGTCACAAGCCGGGGCGTCGCCGTTGGGCGGGTTGACCGTGCCGACTCCCCTCGGCCATCCCCGGGGCCATCCGCGCCGCTCCGGCGGCGCTCTCGCAACGGGAGGGGGACGATGACGCCTCGCATCCTGGCGCCGCTCTGCGGCGCCGCCCTGCTGGCCCTGGCCGGCACCGCGCCCGGACGGGCCGCGACCCTGCTGGACAGCGGACCGATCGCCGACTTCCTGACGGTGTTCCGCCAGCAGGCCGTGCCGCGCCAGACGATCGGCTGGAACAGCCCCTACAAGCCCGGAACCGTCGTGATCTCCACGAGCCAGCGCCGGCTCTACTACATCCTGCCGAACCAGGAGGCGATCCAGTACGGGGTCGGAGTCGGCCGCGACGGCTTCTCCTGGTCGGGGACCAAGACCGTGACCATGAAGAAGGAATGGCCATCCTGGCGCCCGCCCGAGCAGATGCTCCGGCGCCGCCCCGACCTGCCGCGCTTCATGGCCGGCGGCGTGGACAACCCGCTCGGCGCCCGCGCCCTCTATCTCGGGTCCTCGCTGTACCGGATCCACGGCTCGAACGAGCCGGAGACGATCGGCGCGGCGGTCTCGTCGGGCTGCATCCGCATGACCAACCGGGACGTGATCGACCTCTTCGGCCGGGTCAAGGTCGGCACGAAGGTGGTGGTGCTGCCCTAAGGTCGGCCGTCGCGGCCGCGCCGCGCACCTGCGCGACGGACGCTGAGGCATCTTGGCTCCCGGGATCGGCGTGCATTACAATGTCATGCACGCCGAGGACGTCCCGATGCCCGCCAACGCCCTGGTTCAGACGCGAATCGACCCTGTCGTCAAGGATGAAGCTGCGGCCGTTCTGGCTGCCATGGGACTGACCGTGTCCGATGCGGTGCGCATGCTGCTCACCCGTGTGGCGCGCGAGAAGGCCCTACCGTTCGACCCCCTCGCGCCCAATGAGGCCACGATCGCGGCAATGCGGGACGCCCGGGCTGGCCATCTCGAAGCGGTGACTCTCGACCAGCTCCGCGCGGCGATCCGTGAGGCGGATTGAGCAAACCGGCCAGTTCCGCCGCGATCTGAAGAGGGAAGCGCGGGGCCGATATCGGTCGACGCTCGACGCCGATCTCCTCCCCGTCATCGAGGCACTGGCGAACGACGCGAAGCTTCCGGCGCGCCTCCGCGATCATGCTCTGACCGGTGACTGGAAGGATCACCGGGACTGTCACATCAAACCCGATCCGGTCCTGATCTATCGCAGGACGGATCCGGAGACCCTGCAGCTCGTCCGCCTCGGATCTCACGCCGAACTCGGGTGGTGAGCCCGAGGGCGTGCGGCCGAGGACGACGCATTTGGGCCGGGATCCTCACCGCCGCGTGCGGTCGAGCCCCGCCCGCCGCAGCGCATCGGCCAGGGCCCCGTCGCCCGCGGGCGGGGCCGCCGGGCGCGGCGCCTTCGGCACCGGCTGGTCGCGACGGCCGCCCTCCCGGGAGGGCCGCGCCTCCAGCGGGTCGTCGAGGCGCATCGTCAGGGCGATCCGCTTGCGCGGCACGTCGACATCCAGCACCTTCACCCGCACCACGTCGCCCGGCTTCACCATGGCGCGCGGGTCCTTCACGAAGCTTGTCGACAGGGCCGAGATGTGGACGAGCCCGTCCTGGTGGACGCCCACGTCCACGAAGGCGCCGAAGGCCGCGACGTTCGTCACCACGCCCTCCAGCAGCATCCCGGGTCGGAGATCGCCGATCGTCTCGACGCCCTCCTGGAAGGTCGCCGTCCGGAAGCTCGGGCGCGGGTCGCGGCCCGGCTTCTCCAATTCGGCCAGGATGTCGGTGACGGTAGGGACGCCGAAGGTCGCGTCCGTGAAGACCTTGGGGTCGAGGGCGCGCAAGACCGCGCCGTTGCCGATAACCGCCTTGATGTCGCTCCTCGTCGCCTGAAGAATCCGGCGTACCACCGGGTAGGCCTCCGGGTGCACGCCCGAGGCGTCGAGGGGATCGGCGCCCCCGGTGATGCGCAGGAAACCCGCCGACAGCTCGAAGGCCTTGGGACCGAGCCCCGCCACCTTCTTCAGCGCGGTGCGGCTGGGGAAGGGACCGTTCGCGTCCCGGTGGACGACGATGTTCTGCGCCACGCGCTCGGTCAGGCCCGAGACCCGGGCGAGGAGCGGCGCCGAGGCGGTGTTCACGTCGACGCCGACGCCGTTCACGCAATCCTCGACCACCGCGTCGAGGGAGCGCGACAGCTTCCCCTCGGCGAGGTCGTGCTGGTACTGGCCGACGCCGATCGAGCGCGGCTCGATCTTGACCAGTTCGGCGAGCGGATCCTGCAGCCGGCGGGCGATCGACACCGCCCCGCGCAGGGAGACGTCGAGGCCCGGCAGTTCCTGGCTCGCATAGGCGGAGGCCGAGTAGACCGAGGCGCCGGCCTCCGACACCATGGCCTTAGTGAGGCGCAGCTCCGGATGCGCCTTGATCAGGTCCCCCGCCAGCCGATCGGTCTCGCGCGAGGCGGTGCCGTTCCCGATCGCCACGAGGTCGACGCTGTGCGCCTTGCACAGCCGGGCCAAGGTCGCGAGGGACCGGTCCCAGTCGCGCCGCGGCTCGTGCGGGTAGATGGTGTCCGTGGCGACGACCTTGCCGGTCCCGTCGACCACCGCGACCTTGACGCCGGTGCGGAAGCCGGGATCGAGGCCGAGCGTCGGGCGGGCGCCCGCCGGGGCGGCGAGCAGCAGGTCGCGCAGGTTGCCGGCGAAGACGCGCACCGCCTCCGTCTCGGCCGCGTCCCAGAGCCTCGCCCGCAGGTCGAGCTCGATGGAGAGCCGCAGCTTGGTGCGCCACGCGAAGCGCACCGTCTCGGCGAGCCAGCGGTCGCCGGGCCGTCCCTCGTCCCGGATGCCGTGGCGCTGCGCGATGCGGCCCTCGCAGGGGCTCGGCTGGCCGGGCTGGGCACCGGCCGGGTTCTCGTCGAGGCGCAGATCCAGCACCTCCTCCTTCTCCCCCCGGAACAGGGCGAGCACCCGGTGGGAGGGGAGGCGGGTCAGGGGTTCGGAGAAGTCGAAATAGTCGGCGAACTTCGCGCCGGCCTCGCCCTTGCCCTCGCGCAGGGAGGAGACGAGCCGCCCGCGGCTCCAGACCAACTCGCGGAGCACACCGACCAGCTCCGCATCCTCGGCGAAGCGCTCGACCAGGATCGCGCGAGCCCCCTCCAGCGCCGCCTCCGCCGTGGGCACGCCCTTGTCGGGGTCGACGAAGGACGCGGCGCGGTCGAGGGGCGGGCGGCGGGGATCGGTCAGCAGCGCCTCGGCCAGCGGCGCGAGTCCGGCCTCGCGCGCGATCTGCGCCTTGGTGCGGCGCTTGGGCTTGTAAGGAAGGTAGAGGTCTTCCAGGCGTGCCTTGGTCTCGGCCGCGAGGATCTGCGCGCGCAGCGCGTCGTCGAGCTTGCCCTGGCCCTCCACGCTGTCGAGGATCGCCCGGCGGCGCTCCTCCAGCTCGCGCAGGTAGCGCAGGCGCTCCTCCAGGGTGCGCAGCTGCGCGTCGTCGAGGGTGCCGGTCGCTTCCTTGCGGTAGCGCGCGATGAACGGCACCGTGGATCCGCCGTCGAGCAGGTCCACCGCCGCCTTGACCTGCCAGTCCTGCGCGCCGAGTTCGGCCGCGATGCGCTGGATGATGCTCGCCATGTCCTCACGCTGTCCGGGTGCGGCGCGGGCGAGGCCGCGCCGCCGGACGCGTCAGGCCGCGCGGGCGCCCCGCAGCCGCTCGCGGTGCGCGGTGTAGAGCCCGCTCGCCGCGATCACAAGGACGCCCGCGCCCACGAAGGCGTCCGGCACCGACCCGAAGGCAAGGGCGCCGATGAGGGTGGCCCAGATGATCTGGCTGTAGGAGAAGGGCACCAGGGTCGAGGCGGGCGCGTGCCGGTAGGCGAGCGTCACGATCCAGTGGCCCGTGGTGGAGACCAGGCCGATCGCCGCGCCGATCGCGATCTGATGCGGGTCCGGCATCACCCAGACCGCCGGCACCAGGACGGTCAGGAGCGCGAAGCCGGTGAGGGCGGACCACGTCATCGTGGTCTGGGGCGCGTCGTAGCCGTTGATCTTGCGGGTCGCCACCAGGGCCAGCGCCCAGAACAGGGCCGAGGCCACCGGCAGCAGGGCGGCGGCCTGGAACGCGCTGGTCCCCGGCCGCAGGATGATCAGCACGCCGACGAGTCCGACCAGGGCGGCGAGCCATCGGCGCAGGCCGATAGTCTCGCGCAGCAGCGGGATCGACAGAGCGGTCACGAAGATCGGCGACACGAAGCTGATCGCCGTGGCCTCGGCGACCGGGAGATAGCGCAGGCCGCTGAGGAACAGCAGCGCGGAGCCGACGAGGGCGGCGCCGCGCAGCACCTGCAGTCCCGGCCGGGCGCTGCGGAAGGGCGAGCGGCCGCGGGCGCGGGTCAGGAGGTTCGCCGCGAGCATCACGCCCATGAACCCCGCGTAGCGCAGCCACGCGATCTCAATCGCCGGAAGCTCTCCCGCGAGGTACTTCGCGGTCGCGTCGGAGCTCGACAGGAAGACCGTCGACAGGATCACCAGCACGATGCCGCGCAGCGGCTGATCGCCGATCAGGGACCGAGCAGGACGCGACGGGACGAGGACGGGAAGACTGGGGGCGAGCGTGGCCACGGGACGCAATCGGGTCTGAGGAAGACCCGATCAACCTAGCATTGCTGCACCCGAACTAGCCGTGACGATCCCGCGGTACGGCCATGCTGTCGGCTCAGCCCTGGTTAAGGCCGGATTTACGAAATCGTGACCGAACGGAGGCCGGATGATGGGGATGGCTCTGCTTGCAGCGCGCCATCCTCGCGCTGCCCGGCAGGGGAGGGCTGACGGTTCGGGGCGCGAGCCCACGCGTGGATGGAAACCGGGTTGCGTCTCCCCCTTTTCCGGGCGCATGCAGCGTCGGCGGAATGCGACCCGGAAACCAGCGCTAGAATCCGCGAAGCGTCCTTATGTCTGCAACGGTGCTGACATTCGGAGCCGCTTCGTGGCGCTTCATCATCTGGTTTCCGGATCTCCTTCCGCTGACGCTGCAGTCGTCCGGGAAATGGGGGGCATCATCAGAGGGAAATCCTGGTATCATTTGCCAGGGGCCGCCGCGCCGGTGAAAATCAACCCTAATCCGCTTCATTCCTCCCGGAATGGCGGAGCGGAGCTCCGCCCACGAGGTCGTGGGACGGGATCCGCTTCGATCAAGCGGATCCCGTCCCACTCAGCAGCACCGGAACCCGCCGCGGCTGCCGACGCCGAAGCGGGCGTTCTGGCGATCGCGGAAGAACTCCGTCTGGCTCATGGGCTGCTGGTCGGGATGGGTCCTGCGGATATGCGCCACGTAGGCGTCGTAGTTGCCCTGGCCGACCATCAGCCGCGCGCCGTCGCAGACGCAGCGGGTGAGGGCCGCCCAGCGCTCCCGCAGGACCTCGCTCTGCGCCGCCATCGAGGGCTTACTCCGCCGGGGCGGGCATGACGCCCGGGTCGCTTTCGAGAGCCGTCCAAGTCGAAGCCCGGTAGGCCGCCACGCAGGACTTCACCCCGAAGGCCACGATCGCCACCACCACCGCCACGAAGAGCAGCGCCAGCACCGCGTCGATGCGGTCGTTGAAGACGATCTGGCTCATCTGGTCGAGGGACTTCGCCGGGGCGAGCACCTTCCCCTCCGCGGCGGCGCTCGCGTAGCGGTCCGCGTGCGAGAGGAACCCGATGCGCGGATCCGCCGAGAACACCTTCTGGAGACCCGCCGTGAGCGTGCAGGCCACGAGCCAGACCGTCGGCACGATGGTGACGAAGGCGTAGCGCTCGCGCTTCATCTTGAAGATCACGACCGTGCAGAGCGTCAGCGCGATCGCCGCCAGCATCTGGTTCGAGATGCCGAAGAGCGGCCACAGGGTGTTGACGCCGCCCAGCGGGTCCGTGACGCCCTGGTAGAGGAAGAAGCCCCAGAAGGCGACGCAGAGCGCGGTCGCCGCGATGCTCGGGCCCCAGGAGGCGGTGTCCTTGAAGGCCGGCACCGCCACGCCGATCAGGTCCTGCAGCATGAACCGCCCCGCCCGCGTGCCGGCATCGACGGCCGTGAGGATGAACAGCGCCTCGAACAGGATCGCGAAATGGTACCAGAAGGCCATCATCGCCTTGCCGCCCACGGCGCTGGAGATGATGTGCGCCATCCCGACGGCGAGCGTCGGGGCGCCGCCGGCCCGCGAGATCACCGTGTGCTCGCCGACATCCGCGGCGGTCTGCTGGATCGCCTCGGGGGTGATCGCGAAGCCCATCTTGGTGACGGCCGCCGAGGCGGTCTCCGGCGTGGTTCCGACCACCGCGGCGGGCGCGTTCATGCTGAAGTAGACGCCCGGATCGATGACGCTCGCCGAGACCAGCGCCATCACGGCGACGAAGGATTCCATCAGCATGCCGCCGTAGCCGATGAAGCGGGCATTGACCTCGTTGTCGATGAGCTTCGGGGTCGTGCCCGACGAGATCAGGCTGTGGAAACCCGAGACCGAGCCGCAGGCGATGGTGATGAACAGGAACGGGAACAGCGAGCCCGACCAGACCGGGCCGGTGCCGTCGACGAACTTCGTCACCGCGGGCATCTGGAGATGCGGGGCGAGCACCAGGATGCCGAGCGCCAGCGCCACGATCGTGCCGATCTTGAGGAAGGTCGAGAGGTAGTCGCGCGGGGCGAGCAGCAGCCAGACCGGCAGGATCGAGGCGACGAAGCCGTAGCCGATCAGCATCCAGCAGAGCTGCGTGCCCGTGAAGGTGAACAGCCCCGACAGGGTCGGATCGGCGGCGACGGTCTGGCCGAAGACGATCGCCAGCATCAGCAGCACGAAGCCGAGGATCGAGACCTCGCCGATCCGGCCCGGCCGGATCCAGCGCGAGTAGACGCCCATCAGGAGCGCGATCGGGATCGTCGCCATCACCGTGAAGGTGCCCCAGGGGCTCTCGGCCAGCGCCTTCACGACGATGAGGGCGAGCACCGCCAGGATGATGACCATGATCAGGAAGGTGCCGAACAGCGCGACGATGCCCGGGATGGTGCCGAGTTCGGCCCGGATCAACTCGCCGAGGGAGCGGCCGTCGCGGCGCATCGACACGAACAGGACGATGAAGTCCTGGACGGCGCCCGCGAGCACCACGCCGGCGAGGATCCAGAGCAGGCCCGGCAGGTAGCCCATCTGCGCGGCGAGGACGGGCCCGACCAGCGGACCGGCGCCCGCGATCGCCGCGAAATGGTGGCCGAACAGGACGTACTTGTCGGTCGGGACGTAATCGAGCCCGTCGTTGTGGCGGACGGCCGGCGTCGCGCGGGCGGGGTCGAGTTGCATCACCCGCTCGGCGATGAATAACGAGTAGTAGCGATAGGCGATGAGGTAGACCGAGACGGCTGCGACGACGATCCAGAGAGCGTTGACCGTCTCGCCGCGATTCGTCGCGACGACGGCGAGAGCGGCGGCACCGAGCGCGCCGACGAGGGCCCACGGCCCGTGTTTCTGGATGGCTGTCATTCTGGCGTTTCTCCCGAAGCCCAGTCCGGCGAAGACCGGCCGTTTAGTTGCTCGGGATAATAGCCGCTTTTAGACCTTAGGATAAGACGAAAACGCGCAGGCCGGGTTTGCCTGCGCGGCGCGGCGGGAGTGCGATCGGACATCCGGCGTCGCCGGAGCCGGGTGTCGGGCGGGCGACGGCGCATTCGGCAGGCGGTCGCCGGACCGGGTCCCTCACCCCGCCGCGCTGTCGGCCAGGATGTGCTCGTAGTCGAGGTTGGCGGTCTCGATCACGATCTGCGTCCGACTGATGACGCCGAGCTTGCGCAGGATCTCGGAGACGTGCGCCTTCACGGTCGAGTCGCCGACGCCGAGTTCGTGCGCGATCTGCTTGTTGAGCTTGCCCTGCCGGATCATCAGCAGCACGCGCACCTGCTGGGGCGTCAGCTCGGCGATGCGCTGGGTGATCGGGCGCTTGCCGCTGCGCGGCGCCTCGCCCTCCTGGGCGCCGACCCCGTCGGGCACGAAGATCGCCCCGTTGAGCACGTCCGTGATGGCCCGCGTCAGCACGGCCTTGCCGGCCGCCTTCGGCACGAAGCCGGCCGCGCCGTGGCCCAGCGCCTCGCGCACGATGCGCGGATCGTCGAGGCCCGACACGACCAGGATCGGGATGCGCGGGAAGCGGGTGCGGATCGCCAGCAGGCCGTCGAAGCCGTTGACGCCGCGCATCGAGAGGTCGAGGAGCGTGAGATCGACCGACGGCAGCCGCGTGAGCGTTCCGCAGGCCGCCTCGATCCCGTCGGCCTCCTCCACCGCCGCCGCCGGGAAGGCCAGCCGCACGGCGCTCGTGAGCGCCTCGCGGAACAGCGGGTGATCGTCGACGATCAGCAGGTGCATGCCCGAACCCTTCTCGCTGGGCACCGGCATCGCGTCCGGAGCTCTGCCCTCGCGAGGAGACACTTGGTTGCCCGTACCGGTCAATCCCACCATCGGACCGCGACTTTCCCGATCTGTGCGTGGAGCGGTCGCGCTCGCCGCGCCATGCCAAGGGTTTATACTTTACGGAGGGACGAATTGAAGAACTGACGGAGAAATACCACGCAGATTGATCTTCCAACACTGTGCTTTGGTACGGAAACGGCGCCGCTGGCCGCGGCGGCGGTCTCTCCCGCACCTTGGTCCAATGGCCGCCGGAGACGGGCGGGCCGTATCGTCTCGCCATCAGCGGTCGAGGGAAACGTCGCCGCGACGCGGGCGGGACGAGGGCCGGCATCCTGGCGGGCGCGCTCCTCGGGGCGTGCCGGCCGATCGCGGGGGCGATCGCCGCCCCGTCCCCAGCGCAGGCGCGGCCGCCGCACCGGCTGCGCCTGCGCACCCTGCCGCATTTGCCTCGCGCGGAGCCCGTCGCCATACTCGGCGCGCCCGCCGCGGCGTTCCGGCGGCGGGCCCTGGGAGACACATCGTGGCGCAGGGCCCGCGTTCCTGCTCGCAGACCTGCGGCATCCCGACGGTCCGGACCGGCGCACCCGGCGAGACGCCCAGGGCGGGCGGGCGGTGGGGGCTGTCGTGAGCGCCGACACGCTCGACGCCGGGGCGGACGAGGACGTGCCGGCCCTCAAGCGCCGCATCGGCAAGCTGGAGCGGATCAACGCCGCCCTGATGTCCCAGGTCGAGCGCTCGATGGACCAGCAGGGCACCGCCTACTCGCTGTTCCAGACGGCGATCACCCTCGAGGGCCAGGTGCGGGCCCGGACCGAGGAGCTGACGGCGCTGATGCGCAGCCTCGAGCGCTCGAACCAGGCGCTGATCGCCGCCAAGGAGGAGGCGGAGCGGGCCAACCGGTCGAAGACGCGCTTCCTCACCGCCGCGAGCCACGACCTGCTCCAGCCGCTCAACGCCGCCCGCCTGTCGCTGTCCGCGCTCGGCGACATGCCGGTCGGAGCCGAGGCCCAGGGGATCGTCGGCCAGGTCGAGCGCGGCCTCCAGACGATCGAGGACCTGATCAAGACCCTCCTCGACATCTCGAAGCTGGATGCCGGGCTGATCCAGCCGCAGCCGCGCAGCGTGAATCTCGCCGACCTGTTCGCGAGCATCGAGGCGAGCTTCGGGCCGTTGGCGGCGCGCAAGGGGCTGCGGCTCGGGGTGCGGCCGGGCGGGCTGTGGGTGTCGAGCGACCTCGTCCTCCTGCAGCGGATCATCCAGAACCTCGTGTCGAACGGCATCCGGTACACGCACAGCGGAGGCGTGCTGGTGGCGGCGCGGGCGCGCGGGGAGGAGGTGCGGATCGACGTGATCGATTCGGGGTCGGGCATCGCCGATGGGGAGCGCGACCTGATCTTCGAGGAGTTCCATCGCGGCGGTCGCGAGAGCGTCGACGGGGAGATCGCGCTCGGGCTCGGCCTGTCCATCGTGCGCCGCTCGGCGGAGGCGCTAGGCCATCGGCTGACGCTCACCTCCCGGGTCGGGCACGGCTCGCGCTTCACCCTGACGCTGCCGCGGGCGCGCCCTGCGCCGCCCCGGCCGGTTCAGCCCCTCGCCCTGCCGACGCGCCTCACCGGGGCGCGGATCGCCGTGATCGAGAACGACCGCGCCGCCCTCGAGGCGCTGGCGCGCCTGTTCCAGAACTGGGACGCGCACGCGCTCGCCGCCCGCGACCATCTCAGCCTGATGCGGCTCACCGGCTCGACGTGGAGCCCGGACGTGATCATCGCGGATTACCACCTCGACGGCGGGGCGTGCGGGCTCGACACTGTGACGTGGTTGCGTACGGTTCACGGCGGAGATATCCCGGCCGTCGTCACCACTGCCGACCATTCTCCGGAGGTCGAGGCGCATGTCCGGGCGGCCGGCTGCGAATTGGTCCACAAACCGATCAAGCCTGGCCAGCTTCGCGCATTGCTGGCGCATCTCCTGAGCAGATCTTGAGCGTGCTCCGCGTTCTGCGCAGCGGTGGCCTGCGGTTACGCCGCCAGGCAGCACTTGCTTTCCCGCATCATGCTCTCCACATTGGGGGAATCGCGCTGTCCCTGCGACCCGTGCCGTCACGGGTCCCGTGGGTGGCGTGCCGTGTTTCACTTCTCGAACCGGCCCGCCGTCCTCGCCCTGGACCGAGTGGAGGCCCGTGAGTCAGTCCCCGATGAACCAACTCGTGCGCATGTCGCATCTCTTCCCTGCCGAGACCGTCGAGGAGCCGTCCCCGGAACTCCGGGTGCCGTTCGCGCAGTCGGGCGCGTTCGTGTGCAAGTACATCATCGGCGAGCCGAACGACCGCGCCGTCTGCTGCGGCGCTCCGGTCCAGGACGGGAAGAGCTGGTGCGCCTTCCACCGCCGCATCGTGTTCGAGCCGGCGCGCCCCGGCCGCCTGCGCTAACGGTTCTGCGCTAACGCGGCGGGGTCGTCGCGCGCTGGGTCAGGGGGGCCTGCCGGGAGCCGCAGAGTCGGCGTCCTCGATTCCGAGAGTCGGGTACTGCGTGCGGATCCGGAGTGTCGGACGTCTGACGCGCGGCGCAGCGTATTCCGGGCGGGACTGAACGATTCGCCGAGATGGTCCGAGCGACAAGGGGGGCCGGAGACGGCGCCCCGCACGCCGCGTCGCGGCCACGATGCTCGGCCCCTGAGGGCGTCGCGCGGCCGACGCGCGAACGCGTGTGCGCATCGAGGCGCCGGCGGGCAGCCGTGAGTCGCGCGGACGAATCTCCGGCTCCGCGTCCCGGGGCGCGGCGAGCCGGGGCGGCGGGTCGGCCCAGTCTGCCCGAGCGGGCGTCATGGCGCCCACCGTCAGGGTCGCGACGATCCACCAGATCCAGCGAGATTTCCGCAAGTCGAAACGCTCCGGCGGGTGCGGCGCGAGCGCCTCTGTGCGGAATTCTATCAGTCGAGGCGGCGCGGGGACATGCCGCGGGCTGCTGCCGGATTCCGACGGCGGCGCATCGAGGGCGTGCGCGGGGTGCGCCAGCGCATGGACAGGCGCGGCGGCGGGCGCATGCTGCTGCGGCGTCGCCTGACCGGCGCAGGAGAAGCTCCCCATGCAGCGATGGTCGCCGGCCGGCACGATTCTCGTGGCGGCCCTGTCCGTGATCCCGGCCCTGGCGCCGGGCCGCGCCCTGGCCCAGGGTTGCGAGGAGTTGTGGTTCCAGCGCAACCGGATCTTCAAAGAGGCCGGCTACTGCTTCCGCACGCCTCGCGGCATCCGCGCGTTCGGGAATGCGGGCTGCAGCTACGACGACGAGGGCGACGTTCCGCTCTCGGCCCGCCAGAGGGAGGTCGTCACGGAGATCCGGCGAGCGGAGCGGATGCTCGGATGCGCGCCCTGAGCGCGCTGGCGCCGCCCTTGCTGCGGCACGGTCCCGTGGTTCGAGAGACCCCGCACCGTGCACCAGATTGACACGCCCCCGACATCGCCCCGTCCCGCCTCCGGCCTCGCGGACCGGCTGCGCCTCGGCGCGATGATGCTGACGCTCGTCCTCGGCATCCCGCTGACCCTGGCGTGGTTCGGCCTCGTCGGGTGGGGCGTGATCAGGATCGCCCTCGCGGTCCTGTGACGATCGTGGGGCGATGTCCCCTCTGCTGATCTCCGAAGCAGCGCCGGCCGCGGACCCGGAACCATGGCGGAGGCGGATGGGAATCGAACCCACCGCACGCTGTTCGCGTGCCACTGGTTTTGAAGACCAGGGGGGCCACCAGACCCCGATCGCCTCCGTGATCCGTTATGGGGAGGCGGGGCCGCCGGGTCCAGGGGGCAACGCGCCGATCAGCACGCGGCGGTCGCCGATGCGGCGGGTGAAGCGCGTGGCGTCAAGGTGTTCGAGCAGCGGGATCGAGAACTTGCGCGAGATGCCGAGAACGGCCCCGGCCTCGCGGGCCAGGAACCCCTCGCCGCCGGCCTGCACCGCGAACGCGTCCACGAGGGTGCGCTTCGCCCCCTCGATCGCATCCTTGTGGAACAGGATGGTGCGGCGCTGCACCCGGTCCGCCGCGCGGATCAGCAGGCCGGAGCGCACGAGGTAGGCCACGGCCTCCTGGCGCCGGATGTCGCGGCCGACCGCCTCGGCCTCGTCCGGCGGCGTCAGTCCGGCGCGGCGGAACTGCTCCGCCAGGGCCCGCGCCGTCGGCGTCTCCTGCCGGGCCGGATCGAACCCGGCCGCGCGCACGAGGTCGCGCTCGCGCACGGCACGGCCCGACGCCACGAGGTCGCGCACCAGCGCCGCCGTCACGCCCTCGTCGGCCGCGAGGCCCGCCCCGAGGCGCGCGAGCGCGATCCCGTGCTCCATCGGGTGCGCCTGGTGGTGCGCGTCGAGGAGCGCCATCGCGTCGATCCGGGCGCCGTCGAGGACGTCCGCCCCGAGGAAGCGCTCGCCGAGGTCGAGGGCGCCGAGGGCCGCGAGGTGCCGCCGCACCCGCTCGGCCGCGATGCCGACCAGCCGCGAGAGGTCGTCGAGGCGCGCCCCCGCCCGTCCCGCCCGCGTCAGCCGGGCGCGAAGGATGTCGGCGGGCCGGCCGTCGGCCAGAACCCGCAACTCCGCCAGCAGGCGCGGATCGCGGCGGCGGCGGCGGCGGGAGGCGGGGTCGAGCACCGTGCCCCCGCCCAGGGTGAGGCTCGGCGAATCCGAGCGCAGCAGGAACGGCTCGCGCGCGGGAAGCGCCACCGCCTCGTCCGCGTGGAGCTGGGCGAGGGCCTCCTCGCCGGGCTCGACGGTCTCGCGGTCGAGGAGCCGCAGGCGCACCGGTAGCTCGGTCGTGCCGGCGAGGAGCCGCAGGCGCGTCCCGCTCGCCAGGGCGGCGGGCGCGTCGCGCAGGACCGTCAGCGACACGTCGAGCCAGCGGCTCGGCACGAGCAGGCCCGGCGGCGCCAGGATTTGGCCGCGGCGGAGCTGCGCGAGATCAACGCCGCGCAGGGCCACCGCGACGCGCCGGCCCGGCTCCGCGGCCTCCACGGGCCGCCCGTGGGACTGGAGCCCGCGCACCGCGCCCGCGATGCCCTCCGGCGCCACCGCCACGCCGTCGCCCACGGCCAGCCGCCCACGGCGGAGGGTCCCGGTCACGACGGCGCCGAAGCCGGGGCGCGGGAAGACGCGGTCGATGGGCAGGATCGGGGCGCCGTCGTCCGGGCTCGCGACGCCGTCGCGCAGGAGGTCCGCGAGGCGGCCCGCGAGCTCGCCCAGACCCTCGCCCCGCGTCACCGAGGTGCGCAGGGGCGCCGCCGCCTCGATGCCCGCGGCGGCGACGAGGGCCGCGATCTCGGCCGCGCGCCGGCCTGCCTCCTCCTCGTCGACGAGATCGCATTTGGTGAGGGCGACGACGCCCCGGCGCACGCCGATCAGGCGGGCGATCGCGAGGTGCTCGAGCGTCTGCGGCTTGATGCCCTCGCGGGCATCCACCGCGAGCAGCACCGCGCGCATGCCCGTGGCCCCGGCGATCATCGCGCGCACGAAGCGCTCGTGGCCGGGGAGGTCGACCAGGTCGATCTCGCCGCCGGGCACCCGCAACAGGGCGAAGCCCGGAACGATGGAGACGCCGCGCTCGCGCTCCTCCTTCAGGCGATCGGTGTCGGTGCCGGTGAGCGCCCGCACGAGCGCGGTCTTGCCGTGATCGACGTGCCCGATTACGCCCACCACCAGGGCCCGTTCCGCCGGCCTCGCCTCGCCCCGCTCGCCGGGTTTCGCCATGATCCGCGCCGCTCTCCAGATCCCGCAGGAGGTCCCGCGGGGCTCGTCACCGAACCGTCACGCCGGCATGCTGAACCGGAATGCTCGTCAACCCGAGGGCTCTTCGTGACGGATCGTCCCCGCTACGCGCTCTACTACACGCCGGATCCCGGGTCCGGGCTTGCCGCATTCGGCCGCGGGATCCTGGGCTATGACAGCGTCACCGGGGCGGAGGTTCCGCCGCTCGACGGGTTCCCCGACGCCGCCGCGGTCACCGCCTCGCCGCGCCGCTACGGCTTCCACGCCACCCTGAAGGCGCCCATGCGCCTCGCGGAGGCCGCGACCGAGGCGGACCTCCTCGACCGCGCGGGCGACCTCGCGGCGCATCGCCCGCCGCTTCCCGTCGGACCCCTGACCGTGGTGACGCTCGGGGCCTTCACGGCGCTGATCCCGGTCGCGGCGCCCGAGACCCTCGGGCTGTTCGCGGCCGAGTGCGTGGCCGCGCTCGACCCGCTGCGGGCGCCCCTGACGCCGGCGGAGCGGGCGCGGCGGCGGCCGGAGCGCCTCGATCCCCGCGAACGGGCGCTCCTCGACCGCTGGGGCTACCCGTACGTCTTCGAGCGCTTCCGGTTCCACATGACGCTGACGGACGCGCTGCCCGAGGCGGAGCGGGCGGCCTGGCGCCAGCGCCTCGCCGCCGCCTATGGGGCAGGGAAGCCCCTGACGATCGATGCCGTGACGGTGCTCCGGCAGGACGGCGACGGCCCGTTCAGGGTGCTGCGGCGCTTTCCCTTCGGAGGAGCGGCATGACGAAGAGACTCGGCCCCGAGCCCCTCGTGGATCCCACCGCCGCGCTGCGCGACTGCACCCTCGGGCGCTACACGGAGGTCGGCGCCCGCACCCGGCTCGCCGAGACACGGATGGGCGACTACTCCTACATCGTGAACGACGGCGAGGTGATCTCGACCCGGATCGGGAAGTTCTGCTCGATCGCCGCCATGGTCCGGATCAATCCCGGCAACCACCCGATGGAGCGGGCCTCGCAGGCGCACTTCACCTACCGGGCGAGCCAGTACTGGCCGGAGGAGGAGGACGAGGCCGCCTTCTTCGACCGGCGGCGCGCCCTCCCGGTGGAGATCGGCCACGACGTCTGGATCGGGCACGGCGTGATCGTGCTGCCCGGCCGCCGCATCGGGACCGGCGCGGTCGTCGGCGCGGGATCGGTCGTCACGCGGGACATCCCCGACTACGCGATCGCGGTCGGGAATCCGGCTCGCGTCGTGCGGCCACGATTCCCTGCCGACGTCGTCGAGGGCTTGCGGAGGCTGGCATGGTGGGATTGGGACCACGACCGCCTGCGCCGCGCCCTGCCGGACTTCCGCGCCCTGCCCGCCGCCGCCTTCGTCCAGAAGTACCAATCGTCTTCCGGGGCGTAACGAGTCCTCGAGGCCCCGCCGCCCCGGCGCGGCGGGGCCTCGTGCGCCGGCAATGTCATCCAACTGTCGCCGAACGGGCGTTTACGTCCCGCATACTTCTTCGCGGACGGATCAATGCTGGTTGTCGAGAACCTGACGCGCCAATACGGCGCCCGCCGCGCGGTGGACTCGGTCTCGCTGCGCATCGAGCCGGGCAGCTTCGTGGGCGTGATCGGGCGTTCGGGGGCCGGGAAGTCGACCTTCCTGCGGATGCTGAACCGCCTCGCCGACCCGACCGAGGGCCGCATCCTCTACGACGGCCTCGACGTGACGGCCCTGCGCGGGCGGCGCCTGCGCGAGTGGCGCGGCCGCTGCGCGATGATCTTCCAGCAGTTCAACCTCGTCGGCCGACTCGACGTGCTGACGAACGTGCTGATGGGGCGCCTGAACCACGTCCCGGCCTACCGCTCGCTCCTGCGCCTGTGGTCGGAGGAGGACAAGGCTCTGGCGCTGGCGGCGCTGGAGAATTTCGACATGGGCCCCTTCGCGGGCAACCGGGCGGACGCGCTCTCGGGCGGCCAGCAGCAGCGGGTCGCCATCGCCCGCGCCCTGGTGCAGGAACCTGAGATCATCCTGGCCGACGAGCCGGTCGCCTCCCTCGATCCGCGCAACACGCGTCTCGTGATGGACGCGCTGGCCGAGGCCAACAAGCGCTACGGCATCACGGTCCTGTGCAACCTGCATTCCCTCGACCTCGCCCGCGCCTATTGCGACCGTCTGATCGGCCTCTCGGCCGGCCGCCTGGTCTTCGACGGGCGGGCCTTCGACCTCACCGAGGACGTGGCGCAGGAGCTCTACGGACTCGAGGCCGGCGAGGTCATGGACCGCCCGCCGGCCAAGCCCCTTCCCGAGCCCGGCGCGAAGCCGGTGCCGGCGGTGATCGGAGCCTGACGGTTCCGGGGCGGGCGCAGGCCCGCCGATACGAAGCAGAAGGACGGACACGATGCTGAACCGACGCTCCCTCGTCGGCGCCTTCGCGGCGCTCGCGGCGCTCACCCTCCCGGCCGTCGCGCAGGACTGGAAGGCCAAGTATCCGGAGCTGACCTTCGGCGTCATCCCGGTCGAGAACGCCTCCGGAACCGTCGACCGCTACACCCCGCTGGCCGACTACCTGTCGAAGCAGCTCGGGGTGCCGGTGAAGCTGCGCGTCGCCAACGACTACGCGGCGGTGATCGAGGGCCAGCGCGCGGGCAACATCCACATCGGCTTCTACGGCCCGGCCTCCTTCGCCCGCGCCATCCTGACCGGTGTCAAGGTCGAGCCGGTCGTCAACCAGAAGCACAACACCGGGGCCTCCGGCTACTATTCGGTCATCTACGTCAAGGCCGACAGCCCCTACAAGTCCATCGCCGACCTGAAGGGCAAGAACCTCGCCCTGGTCGACCCTAACTCGACCTCCGGCAACCAAGCGCCGCGCTTCTTCCTGCAGAAGGCGGGCTACGACGTCGAGAAGTTCTTCGGCAAGACCTTCTTCGCCGGCAGCCACGAGAACTCGGTTCTGGCCCTGATCCAGGGCACCTCGGATGCTTCGGCGACGCTCTGGAACTCGGAGACCGACAGCACCGTGACCCGCATGCAGACGAAGGGCCTGCTCAAGGGGCCCGACGGCACGCCGCTGAAACCCTCCGACTTCCGGATCGTGTTCAAGTCCGAGTTCCTTCCGGAAGGTCCCTTCGCGGTGCTGGCGAGCCTTCCCGCGGATCTCAAGCAGGCGATCCGCACCGCCTTCGTGGCCCTCCCGACCAAGGACAAGGCCGTGTTCGACAAGCTCTCGGACGGGCAGGACCTCGGCCTCACCGAGGTGACCCTGAAGGACTACCAGCCGATCATCGACATGATCCGGTTCAACGACGAGCAGCGCAAGCGCTCGTAAGCCTGCGGACGGGTCGTGACCCACCGCATCGCACCTCTCGAGCCGGCGAAGGCCCTCGCCCTCGCCGGCGCCTACGAGGCGGCCGTCGCGGGCGCGCGGCGACGCAGCCTCGCCGTGCTCGCCGTCCTGCTCCTCCTCGCCGTCCTGGCGGGCTGGATGGCGGAGGTGAGGCCGCTCACCTTCGTCGAGAATATCGCGAATTTCACCTCCTACCTTGGCCAGATCACGCCGTCGCTCGGTCTCGCGACGCTCCCCGCCGACCTCGCCGCCTGGTACTGGGGCCTGCCGAAATGGCTCGGGCTCCTCGGCGAGACGCTGCTGATGGCCTATCTCGGCACGCTGTTCGGCGGGCTCGCGGCCTTCGTGCTCTGCTTCCTCGCCTCCGCGAACCTCGTGCGCTCGCGCGCGCTGTGCTTCGTCACCCGCCGAGGACTCGAGGTGTTCCGGACGGTGCCGGAGGTGGTGTTCGCGCTGATCTTCGTGATCGCCTTCGGCCTCGGCCCGATGGTCGGTGTGCTGGCGCTCGCCATCCACACGGCCGGCGCGCTCGGAAAGCTCTTCGCCGAGGTGGTCGAGAACATCGACATGAAGCCCGTCGAGGGCCTGACCGCGAGCGGCGCCACCTGGGTCGAGACCGTCCGCTTCGCCGTGGTGCCGCAGGTGCTGTCGAACTTCGCCTCCTACGCGCTGCTGCGCTTCGAGATCAACGTGCGCGGCGCGGGCGTGCTCGGCTTCGTCGGCGCAGGTGGCATCGGGCAGGAATTCCTCGTGGCGATCCGCAACTTCTACTACACTGACGTGAGTGCCATCCTGCTGATGATCATCGCGACGGTGATCTGCATCGACGTCGGCACCGAGCGGTTGCGCCACCGCCTGCTCGGCCGGGAGGCGGGCCTGTGAGCCGCGCCTCCGCTCTGCGCGAGGCGGCGCTCGCCGACCTCTCCGGCCTGAAGCAGCGCCATCCCGGCGCCTTCGCGACGCCCCTCCGCCAGCGGCTCTCGGCCATCGGCGCGATCGCCCTCCTCCTGGGCCTCGCCGTCTTCGGGATGGTGTGGCTCGACTTCTCGCTGCTGCGGATCCTCAACGGCTTCGGGCGCCTCGGCCAGTTCGCCGTCCTCATGCTTCCGCCCTCGGCGGAGGGCCACTTCGTCGACTTCCTCAAGGCGCTCGGCGAGACCCTGGCGATCGCCTTCCTCGGCACGCTCACGGCGGCCGTCTTCGCCTTCCCGTTCGCGTTCCTCGCCGCCCGAAACGCCGCGCCGAACCCGTTCCTGCGCTTCACGACGAAGCGCGGCTTCGACGTGATCCGCTCCGTCGACGTGCTGATCTGGGCCTTGCTCTGGATCAACGTCGTCGGCCTCGGCCCCTTCGCGGGAGCGCTGGCGATCGCGTGCTCGGATTTCGGCGCGCTCGGCAAGCTCTTCGCCGAGGCGATCGAGACCGCCGACCGCAAACCGCAGGAGGGCGTGACCGCCTCGGGCGGCAGCGGCCTGCACCGCCTGCGCTTCGGGCTGCTGCCCGGAATCCTGCCGGTCCTGGCGAGCCAGGTGCTCTACTACTTCGAATCGAACACGCGCTCGGCGACGATCATCGGGATCGTGGGCGCGGGCGGCATCGGCACCTACCTGACCGAGCTGATCCGGGTGCTGGAACTCCAGCAGGTGGCTTTCCTGGTGCTGATGATCCTCGTCACCGTGGCGGCGATCGACTTCGTCTCCGGGCGGCTGCGGCGCGCGATCATCGGGGGCGAGCGGCGGTAGCGGGCGCTCCCGGAGCGTCGCTCTCGACCACCAGCTCCACCCGGTCCGCCACGAACAGTCCGCGCGTCGCCTGGATGGGCGTGCCCGCCGCGTCGACGTTCACGCTCGCGATGGTGATGAGCACGCGCCCGGGCGCCAGGTCGAGCCGGGCCGCCTCGTCCGCCGCCGCCGGCCGGGCGCCGATCCGCGTCGAGAGCCGGATGTAATCCGCCACGCCGTACTCGGCATAGGCGCGCGTCAGCGAGCCCAGCGCCGCGTAGGCGCGGTCGAACCCCGCGAAGCGGGGCAGGGGCAGGCAGGTGCGCGCGGTCGAGAGCGGCGTGCCGTCGGCCCGGTGGACGGTGAGCAGTTCGAGGATCGGCTCCCCGGGCGCCAGCCCGAGGTCGCGGGCCAGCCCCTCGTCCGCCGGCACGGAGGCCGCCGCGATCAGGTCGCCCCAGGCCTCGCGGCCGGCCGCCGACACGATCTCCGAGAACCGCGTCCGCGCGCCGATCGGGTAGGCGAGGCGCGGCGCCTCCACGAAGGTCCCGCGCCCCTGCGTCGCCCGCACCAGCCCGCGCTCGGCCAGCACCGCCAGAGCCCGCCGCACCGTGTGCCGGTTCACGCCGAACCGCGCCGCCAGGGCGGCCTCCGTCGGGAGCTGCGCGCCCGGCGCCAGATGCCCCGCCGCGATTTCCCCCGCCAGCCCGTCCGCGATCTGCCGCCACGCCGCCAGCCCCTCGCCGCGGCTCAGGGCCGTCACCGGGGTGTCGCCGCTCTCGCCCATACCGTCACCCAAACTTCATTTGCCACGTGCGCCGCGCTTGTCTATACCATTAGACAAATCAGGACACGCGGGAAACCGATGCCGGATCACACTCAATCACGGGACGCGGGCCTCGCGCCAGACATCGCCGCGCGGCGGGCCGCCATGGCGCTCTGCGCGCAGGCGACGGCGGAGGACCTCGCCGCCGCCCTCGACGGGCTCGGCCCGGTCGGCGCGGCCGAGGATCTCCGCCCGGCCGAGACCGGGCTGGTCATGGCGCGGGGACGAATTGGGGGCGACGGCCGACCCTTCAACCTCGGGGAGATGACGGTCACCCGGGCGGCGATCCGGCTGCCCGAGGGCGGGACCGGCTTCGCCTACCATCTCGGCCGCGACCGCCGGAAGGCGCGCCTCGCCGCGATCCTCGACGCGCTCTGGCAGGAGCCGAGGCGGCGGCCCGCGGTCGAGGCGGCGCTCGCCGGCATCGCGGAGCGGCGGGCGGCCGAGGCCGAGACCCAGGCCCGGCGCATCGCGGCGACGCGGGTCAATTTCTTCACCATGGCCCGGGGAGAGGATTGATGGCACTCGCTCCCGGTCTGCGCGATCCGGTTCATGACGGGCAGGCGATCTTCCGCGCGACGATGGAGGCCCTGGCCCGCCCCGGGCGCGTGCAGCGTCTCGCACCCGCCCTCGCGCCGCCCCGGCCGCTCACCCCGGAACTCGCCGCCATCGCCCTCGCGCTGGCCGACGCGGACGCGCCGCTGTGGCTCGACGCGCCGCTCGCCGAGCGGCCGGAGGTGGCCGAGTTCCTGCGCTTCCACACCGGCGCGGCCCTGGTGCCGGATCCCGCCCGGGCCGCCTTCGCGCTCCTCGCCGACCCGGCCGCCTGCCCGGATTTCGGCGCCTTCGCGCAGGGCGAGCCCGCCTATCCCGACCGGTCGGCGACCCTGGTCCTCGCGGTCGATCACCTGACCGAGGAGGGCGGCTTCACGCTGGAAGGCCCGGGCATCCGCGGCCGCGCGCGGCTCGGCGCGGCGCCGCTCCCGGCCGGTTTCGCGGCCCGGATGGCGGCGAACCGGGCGTCGTTCCCGCTCGGCCTCGATCTCCTGCTCGTGGCGCCCGGCCGCATCGCCGGCCTGCCGCGCTCGACCCGCGTGACGGAGGGCTGATCCCATGTACGTCGCCGTCAAGGGCGGGGAAGCCGCCATCGCCAACGCCCATCGGCTGCTGGCGCAGGTCCGCCGGGGCGATCCGGCCGTGCCGGAGCTCTCGGTGGCGCAGATCGCCGAGCAGCTCGGCCTCCTCGTCGACCGCGTGATGACGGAGGGCTCGCTCCACGACCGCGACCTCGCGGCGCTCGCCCTCAAGCAGGCGCGCGGCGACGTGATCGAGGCGGTGTTCCTGGTTCGCGCCTTCCGGACCACGCTCAGCCGCTTCGGCGCCAGCGAGCCGGTCGACACCGGGGCGATGCGGCTGCGGCGGCGCGTCTCGGCGACCTTCAAGGACCTGCCCGGCGGCCAGGTGCTCGGGCCGACCTTCGACTACACGCACCGCCTCGTGGACTTCGCGCTCGCCGCCGAGGGCGCGGTGCCGGAGGCGATGGAGGCCGAGCCGGAGGTAGGTCCGGCGCCCCGCGTGACCGACCTCCTCGGCCATGACGGGCTGATCGAGCCCTCGCCGCCCGACGAGGGCGCCCCGGTCGGCGACCTCACCCGCGAGCCGATCGATTTTCCCACCGACCGGGCTGTGCGCCTGCAGGCGCTGGCCCGCGGCGACGAGGGCTTCGTGCTGGCGCTGGGCTACTCGACCCAGCGCGGCTACGGGCGCACCCACCCCTTCGTGGGCGAGATCCGGGTGGGCGAGGTCGAGGTCGAGTTCGTGCCGGAGGAGCTCGGCTTCCCGGTGCCCCTCGGGCGCGTGACGCTCACCGAGTGCCAGATGGTCAACCAGTTCCACGGCAGCGCCGAGACCCCGCCGCGATTCACCCGCGGCTACGGCCTCGCCTTCGGGCAGAGCGAGCGCAAGGCCATGGCGATGGCGCTGGTCGACCGCGCGCTGCGGGCCGAGGAACTCGGCGAGCCGGTGGCCGCCCCGGCCCAGGACCAGGAATTCGTGCTGGCCCATTGCGACGCGCTCCAGGCGACCGGCTTCGTCGAGCACCTGAAGCTGCCCCACTACGTGGATTTCCAGGCCGAGCTGGAGCTGGTGCGCCGCCTGCGCGCCGAGCACGCGGCCGCGCAGACCAAGGAGGCCGCCGAATGAGCGAGGCCGCTGCAGCCCGGGCCGCCGGGGAGGAGCCCGGCACGGGATACAACTTCGCCTATCTGGACGAGGGCACCAAGCGGATGATCCGCCGGGCGATCCTCAAGGCGATCGCCGTGCCCGGCTACCAGGTGCCCTTCGCCTCCCGCGAGATGCCGATGCCCTACGGCTGGGGCACCGGGGGCGTCCAGGTCACCGCCGCAATCCTCGGCCGCAACGACGTGCTCAAGGTCATTGACCAGGGCTCGGACGACACCACCAACGCGGTCTCGATCCGGGCCTTCTTCGCCCGCACGGCCGGCGTGGCGGTGACCACCCGCACCCGCGACGCGACGGTGATCCAGACCCGCCACCGCATCCCCGAGCACCCCCTCGCGGAGGGCCAGGTGCTGGTCTATCAGGTGCCGATCCCCGAGCCGCTGCGCTTCCTGGAGCCGCGCGAGACCGAGACGCGCCAGCTCCACGCGCTCGCCGAGTACGGCCTGATGCACGTGAAGCTCTACGAGGACATCGCGCGGCACGGCCACATCGCCACCACCTACGCCTATCCGGTCGAGGTGGCGGGCCGCTACGTCATGGACCCGTCGCCGACTCCCAAATTCGACAACCCGAAGATGGATGATTGCCCGGCCCTGCAGCTCTTCGGGGCGGGGCGCGAGAAGCGGATCTACGCGGTGCCGCCCTACACCCGGGTGCGCAGCCTCGATTTCGAGGACCATCCCTTCCGGGTGCAGCATTTCGAGCGCCCCTGCGCGCTGTGCGGGGCCGAGGGCGTCTACCTCGACGAGGTGCTGCTCGACGACCGCGGCAAGCGGATGTTCGTCTGCTCGGACACCGACCATTGCGAGGAGCGCCGGGCGGCCGGCCACCAGGGAGCGGGCGAATGACCACGGAACCGCTGCTCAGCGTGCGCGGCCTGACGAAGCATTACGGGGCGCGGCTCGGCTGCGCCGACATCGCCTTCGACCTCGATCCCGGCGAGGTGCTGGCGATCGTCGGCGAATCGGGCTCGGGCAAGTCGACGCTGCTGTCGCTGATCGCCAGCGAGTTGCAGCCCGATGCCGGCCAAGTGCTCTACCGGATGCGGGATGGGAGCCTGGCCGACCTCGCCGCGCTGTCGGAGGCCGAGCGGCGCCTGCTGATGCGGACCGACTGGGGCTTCATCCGCCAGGACGCGGCGCAGGGGCTGCGAATGGCGGTCTCGGCCGGGGGCAATGTCGGCGAGCGGCTGATGGGGATCGGCGCCCGCCATTATGGCGGCATCCGCGCCGCGGCACTCGACTGGCTCGGCAAGGTCGAGATCGCCGCGGATCGGATCGACGACGCGCCGAAGAGCTTCTCAGGCGGCATGCGCCAACGCCTGCAGATCGCCCGCAACCTCGTGACCGGCCCGCGGCTCGTGCTGATGGACGAGCCGACTTCCGGCCTCGACGTCTCGGTCCAGGCCCGGCTTCTCGACCTCATCCGCCGCCTCGTGGCCGAACTCGGCCTCGCGGTGGTGATCGTCACCCACGACCTCGCGGTGGCGCGGCTGCTCTCGCACCGCATGATCGTGATGCGCGGCGGCCGCGTGGTCGAGACCGGCCTCACCGACCAGGTGCTCGACGACCCGGCCGAGCCCTACACGCAGCTCCTCGTCTCCTCGGTGCTCGCCGCATGATCCCGCTCATCGCCTTCGCGGACGTCGCCAAGACGTTCACCCTGCACCTGCGCGGCGGCCTCGCGCTGCCGGTCGTCGCCGCGGTCAGCCTCGACGTCTTCCCCGGCGAGTGCGTGGTGCTGGGCGGCCCGTCGGGTGCGGGCAAGTCCTCGCTCCTGAAGATGGCCTTCGGCAATTACCGGGTCGATCGCGGGTCGATCCGCATCCGCGGCCAGGAGGGCGTGGTCGACGTCGCCAGGGCCGCCCCGCGGGAGGTGCTGGCGCTGCGCCGCCGCACCATCGCCTACGTCTCGCAGTTCCTGCGGGTGATTCCGCGGGTCGGGGCCCGCGAGGTGGTGGAGGCGGCCGGGCGCGAGGGCGGGCTCTCGCCGGAGGCCGCCGCCCGTCGCGCCGCCGACCTGCTGGCCCGGCTCAACCTGCCCGAGCGACTCTGGGACCTGCCGCCCGCCACCTTCTCGGGCGGCGAGCAGCAGCGGGTGAACATCGCCCGCGGCTTCATCGCCGAGAAGCCGCTCCTCCTCCTCGACGAGCCCACCGCCTCCCTCGACGCCGTCAACCGGGCGGTGGTGATCGACCTGATCCGCGAGAAGCAGGCCGCCGGCGCGGGTCTGCTCGGCATCTTCCACGACGCCGATGTGCGGGAGGCGGTGGCCACCCGCATCGTCGACGTCACCCGTTTCCGCGAGCGCGCGGCCGCCTGAGGGGCGATCCACCCATGACCGACACCATCCTGGAGAACGCCACCCTGGTCCTGCCCGACCGCGTGCAGGCGGGTTGGCTCGCCGTCGCGGAGGGCCGCATCGCCGCGATCGGCGAGGGGCGGGCGCCCGAGCGGGGGCTCGACCTCGGCGGCGACCACCTCATGCCGGGCCTCGTCGAACTGCACACCGACCACCTGGAGACCCACTACGCGCCGCGGCCGGGCGTGCGCTGGCACCCGCTCGGGGCGGTCCTGTCCTACGACGCGCAGATCGCCGCCTCGGGCATCACCACGGTGTTCGATTCCCTGCGCGCCGGCAGCGATCCGGACGGGAGCGGGCTCGGCCCGGAGCTGATGCAGCTCGCCGGCGCCATCGACGCGGCGCGCCAAGCCGGCCTGTGCCGGGCGGAGCACCGCACGCATCTGCGCTGCGAGATCCCCTCCCACGACGTGATCGACATGGTGCGGGACTTCGCGGCGCACTTCACCGTGGACCTGATCTCGCTGATGGATCACACGCCGGGCCAGCGTCAGTTCCGCGACATCGCCAAGTACTACCAATATGCCGGCCGCGGCGGGCGCTCGATGGAGGCCATCCGGGCCGGCACCGAGCGCAAGATCCGGGACGGTCAGGCCCTCAACGCCGTCAACCGGCCGGCCCTGGTGGAGTTCGCCCGGGCGCGGGGCATCGCGCTGGCGAGCCACGACGACACCACCCTCGACGACGTGGCGCTGGCCGGCCGCGAGGGGGTGGCTCTCGCCGAGTTCCCGACCACCGCGGAGGCGGCCGAGGCGGCGCGGGCCTCCGGCATCACCGTCATGATGGGCGCGCCGAACCTCATCCGCGGGGGGTCGCATTCCGGCAACGTCGCGGCCGAGGACCTCGCCCGGGCGGGCCATCTCGACATCCTGTCCTCGGACTACGTGCCGGCGAGCCTGATCATGGCGGCCTTCCTGCTGCCGGAGCGGGTGCCGGGGATCACGCTGCCGCAGGCGATCGCCACCGTCACCACCAATCCCGCCCGCGCGACCGGGCTCGACGACCGCGGCGCCCTCGCGCCGGGCCTGCGGGCGGACCTCGTGCGGGTGCGCGTCGCGGGCGGCGTGCCGGTGGTGCGCCAGGTCTGGCGCGGCGGCGAGCGGGTGGCCTGACGTGGCGGGGGAGGGCGCCCGGCCCGGGGGCTTCGTCCTGATCGTCGGCCCGAGCGGGGCGGGCAAGGACACGCTGATCCGCCTCGCCCGGGCGGCGCTCGCGGACGAGCCGCGCTTCGTCTTCCCGCGCCGCCTCGTGACGCGGCCGCCCTCCGCCCACGAGGACAACGACGAGATCGACGAGGCGGCCTTCGCGGCCGGGGAAGCGGCGGGGCGTTTCGCCCTGTCCTGGCGCGCCCACGGCCTCGGCTACGGGGTGCCGGGCGAGACGCTGCGCCTCGCCGAGGCCGGGCACGTCGTCGCGTGCAACGTCTCGCGCCGGGCGGTGGCCGCGGCGCGGACGCGGCTGCCGCGGGTGAGCGTCGTCGGGATCACCGCCCCGCCCGAGATCCTGGCCCGGCGCCTCGCCGCCCGCGCGCGGGCCGAGGACGGGGACCTCGCGGCCCGCCTCGCCCGGCAGGCGCCGGACCCGGCGGACCTGACCATCGTCAACGACGGGAGCCCGGAGGAGGGCGCGGCGCGGCTGGTCGCGCATCTGCGCTCGCGCTGAAAAGTTCCGCCGCTGCGCCTTGCGCCGATCCATGTGACAGTTTCATGATCTTTCCGCCGGCTCGGACGTTGCCGCCGGTGCGAGGCGACGGCGATGGCCGGGTGCCGCAGAAGGAGCATGAGACCCGCGAATGGACACGCCGCGTGAGACCGAACTGAAGCTCGAATTCGAGGCCTCCGACCTCGCGGCCCTCGACGGGCATCCGCTTCTCGGAGCGGGCGGAGGGGAGACGCGGCTCACCTCGGTGTATTTCGACACGGAGGATCGGCGCCTCCGCGAGGCCGGCTACACCCTGCGAGTGCGCCACGACGGGGCGCGCCACGTCCAGACGGTGAAGTCCGCCGGGACCGGGGCCGGCCTGTTCGACCGCGCGGAATGGGAATGGGAGGTGGCGGGGGCGGAGCCCGACCTGGAGCCGCTCGGCGAGACGCCGGTCGCCGGCCTCCTGGGCCGCAAGTCCGTGCTGCGGCCGCTGTTCTCGGCCACCGTCTCGCGCTCGGTGCGGTCCGTGGAGCACGGCGGGTCGCGGATCGAGGTCGCCCTCGATCGCGGTCGCATCGCCGCCCTCGACGGCGCCTCCGACCGGATCGCGCCGATCAACGAGATCGAGTTCGAGCTGAAGGGCGGCACCTCCGCCGACCTGTTCGGGCTCGCCCGCGACCTCGGGGCGAGCGTGCCCCTGCGGCTCGGCGTGCTCACCAAGGCCGAGCGGGGCTACGCGCTGCTGTCCGGGCGCCTCGACCGCTTCACCAAGGCCGAGCCGGTGCACCTCGACTCCGGCATGAGCGCCGGGGCCGCCTTCCAGGCGATCGCGCAGGCCTGCCTGCGCCACATGCGGCTGAACGAGGCGGTGCTGCTCGCGCGGCGCGACGCCGAGGCGCTGCATCAGCTGCGCGTCTCCCTGCGCCGGTTGCGCTCGGCCTTCTCGCTCTTCGGCGACCTCGTGGAGGATTCCCGCGCGCCCGGCCTGAAGGTGGAGCTGAAGCGGCTGAGCGAGCCCTTCGGCCAAGCGCGCAATCTCGACGTCTTCCTGTCGCACACGCTGCCCCTCGAGCGCGAGCGCCGTCCGGACGAGAGCGGCCTGCTGCGGCTCGAGACGCATCTGGAGGGCGAACGCGACCGGGCCTACGCGGCCGTCGACGCGATCCTGCGCGGGGGGGAGTGGCGCCTGTTCCTCCTCGACCTGATCGCCTGGGTGGATGCCGGACCTTGGCTGGCGCCGGAGGCCCCCCAGGCGGCGCGGCGGGACGCGCCGGCCCGCGCCTTCGCGAGCGAGGAGCTGGAGCGCCGGCGGCGCCAGGTGAAGAAGCGGGGGCGCGGCCTCGACGACCTCGACCCGGAGGCGCGCCACCAGGTCCGCATCGCCGCCAAGAAGCTGCGCTACGGCGCCGAGTTCTTCGGCAGCCTCTACCCCAAGCCGAAGGCGCAGAAGCGCCACAAGACCTTCGTGGCCGCCCTCGCGGCGCTGCAGGATTGCCTGGGCGATCTCAACGACATCGCCACGGCGCACCGGCTCGCCGCCGACCTCTCGCGGGGCGCTCCCGAGGCGGCCGTCTTCGCGGCGGGCCTGACCGCCGCGGACACCGAGGAGCGCACCGCCCGCCTGCTCGCCGCGGCGGCGGAGGCGCACGAGGCGCTGGTCGAGGTGCGGCCCTTCTGGCGCTGAGGCCCGGCGGCGACAAGCTTCGCCGTCCCTTGCGGATGAACGGGACGGCGAGGCCTTGCGGGAGCGCTCCGTTCAGTCCGTCGGGAAGGTGAAGGAGCCCCGGATGCTCTTGCCCGACAGGGAAGCGACGCCGACGCCGCCCCCATGGGCGTTGTAGAGCTGGATCTGCCCGTCCTGCGAGAGCAGGACCGAGGGGGAGAACCCCGCATCCGTGTAGGACAGCGCCCCGCCGAACCGCGACGTGGCGCCGGAGGCCGGCGCGCAGGGGAGGCCGCCGATCGCGGCGCTGTTGCGCGCCGCGGTCACGGGGAAGACGATCGCGAAGGTGACCGTGCAGGTCCGGCCCCGCTTGATGAAGGTCGCGTCGGCCACGGTGAGCGCGAGGCCGGCGCCGCTGGCGTCCGTGGGTCGCCAGGGGGCCGATCCGGGATAGGCGTTGCCCTGGCTGTCCGTGCCCGTGTAGCGGCCGTACACGGTAGCGACCGGGAACGGAGATTGGTTGGTGTTGTAGCGCTCGAAGCTGATCCCGTTCGCGGCGAAGGGCGCCCAGCCCTTGGCGTCCGGTCCCGGATCGACGGTGCCCATGAACACCACGTCGCGGAACACGATGTCGGTCGGGAAGACCCGGTTGCCGGGCGGCGGGCTGATCTTCAGCGGCGTGCCCTTGTTGCCGCCGCGGACGGGATCGTAGGTCACCCGCAGCCGGTTGAACGTGTCCTGTGTCGCCAGGCCGAGCTTGATGCCATAGGCGTCGGCATGCGTGCTGTCCCAGTTGATCGTGATGTTGTCGAAGATGTTCGAGATCACGGCGAAGTTACAGTTCGCCGGGCAGGTGTCATCGCCCACCTGGAGACCGCTTCCGCCGGGACCCGGAACGACGAGCCAGACATCGTGGAAGCGCGAGCCCTCGGTGGCGCCGCCCCAGGGATTGCCCTGCGTCGTCGTGATCACCATGGCGGGCCCGACATGGCCGTGCACGGTCAGGCGGCCGAAATCGCCGTTCATGATGTTGTCGATCTTGATCCCCGTCGCGCAGACGTTGCTGCAATCGATCCCGATACCGGAGAGGTTGATGCCGGCGGCCGGCCCTTGCGCGACGAACGGGACCGCGTCGGCGCGTCCGGTGTACTTGAACGGCAGGGCGAGCGGCGGGGAGGTGCCCGGGCTCGCCTCCTCGTAGGCGCCCGTCACCTGCAGGGTGACGTTGTTGCAGGTGGAGAGGCGGGTGGCCGCGCCGTTGCCGATCACGTGCGACCGCGCGACGAGGTAGGGCTGCCCGCTGCGCGGATACGGGATCGTGATCGGCACGTGGGTGGTGCAAGCCCAGGCGATGGCCCTGTCGAGGGCGTCGTCGATGGTCCGGCCCGGCTCCGCACCCCAGACGCGGACGTCCATGCTCGGCGCGGCCAAGTCGGCGACCCAGCACCCCTTGCGCCCCGCGGGCTGCACCTGCGCGCCGTCATCCGGGGCCGTACAGTTCGCCGGAACCCACGTGTAGTCCATCACGCCGCCATCGCCGGGGCGGGCGAAGCCGTTGCGGCGGACGCTGCTGAACCACGTGGGCGAGGTCTTCAGCGCGGCGGTGTCGTCCACCTGCGGCCGGAGCGCTGCCAGGACGTTGCGCAGGCTGACCCCGTCGAACGGTGAGCCCTGGACGCTGATGTCACCGCCGCCGGAGGGGCGCGCATCGAGCGCCAGGGCCTGGGCGGAGACCAGTGCCAGGAGCGCCGCGACGATCGGACGAAAGCGCATCGGGGTTCTCCGGTTCGGGGCATGGCAGCGGCCGTCGCAGGGCCCCGTGCGGACCGGGGGCCTGCGCTCAGCGTCGGCCCGCCAGGGCGTAGAGCGTGATCGCAGCGGCATTCGACACGTTCAGGCTCTTGATGGCGCCGGGAAAATCGAGCCGGGCCATCACATCGCAGCATTCCCGGGTGCGCTGGCGCAGGCCCTTGCCCTCGGCGCCGAGCACGACCACCAGGGGGCCCGTCGCCGTCACCTCGGCGAGGGGAACGGGTGCCTCGGAATCGAGGCCGACCCGGGTGAAGCCCTGCTCGCCGAAGCCGATCAGGGCCTCGGCGAGGTTCCGGACCGTGATGAAGGGCACGTGCTCCAGGCCGCCGGAGGCGGACTTGGCGAGGACGCCGGTCGCGGCGGGCGAGTGGCGCGCCGTGGTGACGATGGCGGCGACCCCGAAGGCGGCCGCGGTCCGCACGATCGCCCCGACATTGTGCGGGTCGGTGATCTGGTCGAGGGCGAGCAGCACCGCGTCCGGTGGAAGCGTCTCGACCGGCGGCGCCGCGAGGGGATCGGCCTCCAGGTAGAGCCCCTGGTGGACGGCCTCCGGGCCGAGGATGTGGGTGATCTCGCCCGGGCGCACGATCTCGGGCGCAATGCGCAACTCGCCGACCTCCTCGGCGAGCCGGGCCATCGCGTTCTCGGTGGCGAGGAGGCGGTTCGGGTGGCGCTTGGGATTGCGCAGGGCCTCCACCACGGGGTGCCACCCGTAGAGCACGACGGTGTCCTCGTCGGTCCGCGCGTGGCGCCGCTCCGGTCCCTGCCCGCCTCGCCGCGCCCGGGGCGGCGTCCGCTTCATTGCCATGCCGTGGTCTCCCGCCGCCCTGCGGCGCGCCGACACACAGCACGACACCGGTTCCGTCAACCCCATCAATCGGGTTGCCGCGGCCGGCGAACGTCACTATAGGGTCCGACACCGCGAGCGCCCTTCGTCTAGCGGTCTAGGACGTCGCCCTTTCACGGCGAAAACACGGGTTCGAGTCCCGTAGGGCGCGCCAGCAGAATCAGGCGCTTGGCTTGGTCAGAGCGGTCCCACAGCACAATATCATTCCCGGAGCCGGCGCAAGGCGCGTCGCATGACGCGTCCGCATGCAGTCCGCGGCTTGATGCTCCTCGCCCGACCGTGTTGTCTGGGCACCCTCGCGAAGGCCAGCGTGAGGTCGCCGCCCCATGTCGAGTCTTCGCCGGTTCGCCGGGACGATCTACTCCAGGTTCTTCTACTCGCCCCACTGGCGGGTCGGATGGCGGCGAAGAACGGGGCCGGACCTGTGGGAGCGGCAGTCGCTGCGGGGAACGCGGTGGCAGGTGCTTCCCAACCCACCCGGGCGCTTCCTGGCGGATCCGATCGCCATCACGGTCGAGGGGCGCACCGTGCTCTTCATGGAGGATTTCGACCATCACCGGCAGAAGGGTGTCATCTCGGCCATCGAGTTCTCCGAAAGCGGACCCGCGAGCCCGCTCCGCCGCGTGCTGGAGGAGCCTTGGCACCTCTCCTATCCCTTCGTGATGGCGGGGGAGGGGGGCGTATGGATGATCCCCGAGAGTTCGGCGAACCGCGAGGTGGCGCTGTACCGCGCCGATCCGTTCCCGGACCGGTGGGTCCGCGAGGCGACCCTCATCCGCGGCCTCGCGGCCTGCGATGCGACAGTGATCGCGCATGAGGGGCGGCTCTGGCTCCTGGCGACCGTCGAGACCGAGACCAGTTCCTGCGCGGACCTGCATGTGTTCTCCGCCGAACGCCTGTGCGGGCCGTGGCGCGCGCATGCCGGCAATCCCGTGCTGCGCGACCCGCGCGTCGCCCGCTCCGCCGGTCCGATGGTCCGGCGCGGGGGGCGGCTGTGGCGGCCGGTGCAGGATTGCGCGCGCCGCTACGGCGCCGCCGTCGGCCTGACCGAGATCCTGCGCCTCGACGACGGCGGCTACGTGCAGGCGACCCGAGCGGTGATCGGCCCCTGTCGCGCGTGGCCCGGCCGAAGGCTCCACACGCTCAGCCAAGCCGGCCCGTTCGAGTTCATCGACGGTTCGGCGAATGCGGTGCGGTGGCCGGGGTCTCGGCCGCCCGCGTGACGCGCCGCGGGTCCGACGGCTCAGGACCGGCTGAGAACGGCGGTCTTGGCGCGGGCGCGCTGCGCGAGCAAGTTCGCGTAGACGGCGAGCGTGTCCGCCGTCATCCGCTCGCAGGTGAGCCATCCGAGGTTCGTGCGGGCCGCCCGTCGCCAGCGCGCCAAGGTGTTCGGGTCGGAGAGAAGGTGCCGGAGCGCCTGCGCCAGCGCCGCCGGATCCCGGGGGGGAATCAGGAGACCGGCCCGTCCCTGCTCCAGGAGTTCCGGGACGCCGCCGACGCGCGTGCCGACGATCGCGCACCCGGCCTCGCGCGCCTCCAGCATCGCGAGCGGCCAGGATTCCGTATGCGAGGGCAGGACGAACACGTCCGCCCGCCGCAGGACCGCGTGCGGGTCGGCGACGAAGCCTCGCAGGTGGACGCGCTCCCCGCCCTTCGTGCGCTGCTTGAGCCGCGAGAAGACCGCGTGATCCGGTCCCCAGCCCAGCACCGACAGGGAGGCGTGCGGAAACTCGTCGGCGATCCGCCCGAACGCCTCGATGAGGTCGGCGATGCCCTTGTGGCGGTACAATCCCGCGATGGCGACGATCCGGGCGCCCGGGCTCTCCGGCCGTTCGCACCGTGACGAGCGGGACAGCGCCTTCGCCCGCCGGGGCGAATGAAGGATGCCGTGCGGCACGACGCGCAGCTTGCGATCCGGAAACCCCCGCCTGCGGAAGAGCCGTCGACCGTTCTCCGAGAGCACGATCACGCGATCGCCGAGCCGCATGAGGTCGGAGGTTCGCCGCCACTCGTTGTGGATCGTGGTGACCAGACCGTAGGGGCCGAATCCCGCGATCGCTCTGCCGAGCCACATCAGCACGGCGCCGGTCATCATGTGGGCGTGCACGATGTCCGGATCGGCCGACCGAACGACGCCGCGCAACTGCCGAAGATCCGCCAAGAAGCGCGTTCCCTCACGCACGCGCTGGCACAGGTGTATGTGCCGGACGCCGTGGGCTTCGAGCAGTCCGACATGACCGCCGCCCGAGCTCACGAACCGGACATCGTGGCCTGCGCCGGCCTGCATGCAGGCGAGGTCGACGGCGGAATTGGCGATGCCGTTACCGGTGTCGACGACTTCGTTGGCGATGTGAACGATCTTCATCGGTCGTGTTCCCTGGCATGGTGTCGCTTTGGCGTGTTCACCACGGTCACCGGCCGGGGCCGGTCTCAACGCGCTGCCCGGGACGGCAGGCTGACGGACGAATCTTCGCTGATCGCGGCGATGCTTTCCAGGGGTTCGCAGCGGGCGAGACGAGAGGTTCTTCGATTGATCAAAGCAGATGGTGCCTCGGCGGGGCTGCGCGGCGGAGCGCTGCCGCGCCCGGGCGCTGCTGTCCGCGCGCGCGAGAGACCCCGGACGCGGCGTGACGCCGCGCCCGTGGCGGCACGGATCCGGGCCGTCCATGACCGCCCAGCCGTCTCGATCCGGCGCTTAAGGGCTGTGCAGAATGATGAAATTTGCGTCGTCGCCAATCTAGAATTGACGCAAAGGCGCAACGGCGCGCCGTTGACCCTGCGGACGACGGTTCGTTACTCTCGAATTTGAGTTGATCGCTAGGGTTCCGGTGTCCTTCAGGGCGCGTCTGGTCCGAGAGCGGTCGCCGGTGCGGGAGACATCCGCCCGGAGGCACGGCGGGACAAAAACCCGGGAGACCTCACTGGCCAGGGATGGCGAGCGATGGTCGTGCGCAATCCCTTTCAGCGGCGGGAAGGGGATTCGATGGCCGACGATGTCGCGACGGGCCCAGACCGCGGCCCAACCCGGGCCGAGCAGCGTCGATTCGCATGGTCCGCCGGTCCCTCGGTGCCGATCCCTCGACCCGCGCGCTCCGCCGGAACCGGCTCGCGACCGACGTCGCGCCGGGCCGCAGCCCCGCCGCTGATCCCGAACGCCACCCGCCCCGGCCTCGCCGTCGGCAGCAGGGACGGCCGCTGCGGCCGCATCGCGACGTGAGCGACGCCGCGTCCCTCCGATCCACTCCCGTCCTCGACCACCCTCCGGGCCGCCCTCTCCCCCACGGGCCGTCCGACCCCCCGCGTCCGGAGATCGCGCATGTCACGTCGGGCCTGGTTCGCAGAGGTTCGAAACCGCCTCCGCCGGGGCGGAGACACCCTCCTGCTGGTGCTCGGCCTCTCGGCGGGCCTGCTCGCGGCCTCGCCGCTCGACGCCGCGCCGCTGCGTATCGGCGACAGCGACTGGCCGGGCTGGGTGGCGTGGCAGGTCGCCATCGACAAGGCCGGGCTGAAGGAGGCCGCCATCGACGCCACCTTCGCGTGGTTCGACTCCTCCGCACCCACGACCTCGACGAGGCGGTCTACCTCTTCGACAGGATCCTCGTGCTCGAGGCGCATCCGGGCGAGGTGAGCGAACTCATCGAGGTGCTGGTGCCGCGGCCCCGCAGCCCGGATCAGGTGCCGATGCCGGAATTCCGCGCGACGCGGGCGCGCCTCGACGCGCTGATCCATCCCCCCAACGACAGGGCCGCCCGCCGAGGGGGCCGCCGTCGCGGAGGTGAACCGCCTGACCTGCATCGGCGACGAGGTGGAATGACCGTTCTGCGCACGCTCGGGCGCGCCGCGGGTCTCGCGGCACCCTCCCGATCGACACCGCCTTCCGCCCCGCCGGGACGACCCGGCCGCGATGGGGTTCTGGGCGACGGGACGACCCGTCCGATCCTGAAGGAGTAGGGCCATGCCCCGGACAGAGGCGACGATCGCCGAGAACCGGCGACGCTACGAGGCGCTGAAGGAAGCCGCTCAGGGCCACGCGGCCCGCGCGCTGCCGCCGCCCAGCCAACGGGGCGAGGTCCCGATCGATCCCTCCGCGGTGGTCCATCGCGAGATCATCCCGGGCGGCTGGTACTGGACGACCCGGCTCAGGCGCGGCGAGGCGCTGCGCCTCGCCCTCGACCACGGGCCGTCCTGCGTCGCCCTGGTGGCCTGGAACGAAGCGGACACCACCGAGCGCCTGAACATCGCCGACACCGTGAAGGTGCAGTGGAGCGCGGCTCTGTCGAAGGGCCGCGTCCTCTTCTCCGACATGGGGCGGGTGATGCTGTCGCTGGTCGAGGATTCCTGCGCCGCCCACGACGCGCTCGCGGGCGGCTCGAACGCCGCCACCAACGCGGCGCGTTATCCGGGCGGTCCCCACCGCAACACCCGCGACAACCTGGTCCTGGCGGCCGCCAAGCACGGGCTCGACCGTCGCGACGTGCCGGCCTGCCTCTCCGTCTTCGCGCCCGTCCGGGTCGGGCCCGAGGGCCGGCTCGCCTGGAGCACCGCCGGCCGCCGCACGGGCGACTTCGTCGACCTGCGCGCCGAGATGGACCTGATCGTCGCTCTCTCCAATTGCCCGCATCCGCTCGATCCCGCGCCCGACTACGCGCCGAATCCCATCGCGGCGGTCCGCTTCCGCGCCGCGGCGCCGGCGGCGGACGACCTCTGCCGCACCGCCACGATCGAGGCCGTCCGCGGCTTCGAGAACAACGCCGCCGCGGGCCTGTGAGGAGGGGATCATGAGCGTGACCGATCCGAAGGCCGTGCTGCGCGACGAGGTCGTCCCGGCCGAGGCGCCCTGGTCCGGCCTGGTGCGCCGCGGCCAGATCCTCCGCATCACCGACAGCCAGGGCTGCCAGGCCGTCGACACCCTGTTCTACCGCGCCGACGACATGGGCGAGCGCTACTCCGCGCAGGACACGATCCGGGCGCAGGGGGCGGCCTACGTCACCACCGGCACGCCGGTCATGTCCAGCGAGGGCCGGGTGATGCTGACGGTCACCGCCGATACCTGCGGCCGGCACGACACCGCCGCCGGCGCCTGCTCCTGCGAGAGCAACACCGTCCGCTTCGGCCACGCGACCAAGTACCTGCACGCCTGCCGCGAGAACTTCATCCTCGAACTCGCCAAGTACGGCCTGTCGAAGCGCGACATCGTTCCCAACATCAACTTCTTCATGAACGTGCCGATCGAGCAGAACGGCGACCTCGTGATCGCCGATGGGGTCTCGCAGCCCGGCGACTACGTGGAGCTGCGGGCGGAGATGGACGTGATCTGCGTGATCTCGAACTGCCCGCAGATCAACAATCCCTGCAACGGCTTCGACCCGACGCCGATCCGCGTGACCATCCGGGACGGGGCGTGAGGCGATGTTCGCGAAGGTCCTGGTCGCCAATCGCGGCGAGATCGCCCGCCGGGTCGTGCGCACGTTGCGGCGCATGGGGATCGGCTCGGTCGCGGTCTACTCGGATGCCGATCGCTTCACGCCGGGCGTGCGGGAGGCCGACGAGGCCGTCCGCCTCGGCCCGGCCCCGGCCGCCCAGAGCTACCTCGACGAGGAGGCGGTGGTCGCGGCCTGCCGGGCGACCGGCGCGCAGGCGGTGCATCCGGGATACGGGTTCCTGTCCGAGAACGCGGCCTTCGCCGAGCGGCTCGCCGCCGAGGGCATCGCCTTCATCGGTCCGCGGCCCGAGCACCTGCGCGCCTTCGGCCTCAAGCACGAGGCCCGCGCGCTCGCGCAGGCGACCGGCGTGCCGCTCCTGCCGGGCAGCGGCCTCCTGCCCGACCTGCCGGCCGCGCTCGCGGCGGCCGAGGTGATCGGCTACCCGGTCATGCTCAAGAGCACCGCGGGCGGCGGCGGCATCGGCATGCAGCTCTGCGGCTCGGCCGCGGAACTGGCCGAGCGCTTCGCCGCGGTGGAGCGCACGGCGCGGGCGAGCTTCGGGGATGCGCGCGTCTACCTGGAGCGCTTCGTGCCCGCGGCACGCCACGTCGAGGTGCAGATCTTCGGGGACGGGAAGGGGCGCGTGGTGGCGCTCGGCGAGCGCGACTGTTCCCTGCAGCGCCGCAACCAGAAGGTGATCGAGGAGACGCCAGCGCCGGGCCTCCCCGACCCCGTCCGCAGGCGGCTGCATGCAGCAGCCGTGGCGCTCGGCGAGAGCGTCTCCTACGCCTCGGCCGGCACCGTCGAGTTCATCTACGATCCGGTGCGGGAGGATGTCTCCTTCCTGGAGGTCAATACGCGCCTGCAGGTCGAGCACCCGGTCACCGAGGCGGTGTTCGGCATCGACCTCGTCGAGTGGATGATCCGCCAGGCGGCCGGCGAGGACCCAATCGGCGCCGCGGGACCGCTGGTGCCGAAGGGGGCGGCGATCGAGGCGCGCCTCTACGCGGAGATCCCCCATGCCGACTTCGCCCCCAGCGCCGGTCTTCTGACTGAGGTGCATTTTCCCGCCGACATCCGCGTCGACGGCTGGATCGCCACCGGCACCGACGTCACGCCCTTCTACGACCCGATGCTCGCCAAGATCATCGTGGCGGGCCCGGACCGCCCGGCGGCGATTGCAGCCCTGCGGACGGCCCTCGCCGCGACGCGCGTCGCGGGGATCGAGACGAACCTCGGGTACCTGCGGGCCATCGCCGCCTCCGACCTGCTGGCGAGCGGCCAGGTCGCCACCACGGCGCTCCGGGACTTCGCCTTCGCGCCGCGGAGCGTGGCGGTGCTGTCGCCCGGCCCGCAATCGACCCTCCAGGAATTGCCGGGCCGGCTCGGCCTCTGGCCTGTCGGGGTGCCGCCGAGCGGGCCGATGGATCCCCGCTCCTTCGCAGCCGCCAACGCCCTCGTGGGCAATCCCGCCGAGACCTGCGCCCTCGAACTCACCGTGTCGGGCCCGGTGCTGCGCTTCCACGCGGAGGCTCTGGTCGCCCTCGCCGGGGCCGCGATGGCGCTCACGCTCGACGGCGTGCCGCAGCCCCACGGCCGAGCCTTCACGGTCGGCGCCGGCCAGGTTCTGGCGATCGGCACGATCGCCGGGCCGGGGCAGCGGGCCTACCTCGCGGTCCGCGGCGGTTTCGCGGCGCCCGTCATCCTCGGCTCGCGGGCGACCTTCGCGCTCGGGGGCTTCGGCGGCCACGCGACCGGGGCGCTGAAGG
Organism: Methylobacterium sp. JK268; assembly: GCF_054052225.1. Lineage (NCBI taxonomy): Bacteria > Pseudomonadati > Pseudomonadota > Alphaproteobacteria > Hyphomicrobiales > Methylobacteriaceae > Methylobacterium > Methylobacterium sp. JK268. Next base: position 248,724 of record NZ_JBSVZN010000002.1, read on the forward strand.
CCGGTGACACGCTGCACCTCGCGGACGGGCCGACGGTTCCGGCCACGGCGCCGGAGCCGGCGCCCCTGACCGGCGACTGGGAGATCGGCGTCGTCTACGGCCCGCACGGCGCGCCCGACTTCTTCCAGGACGCCGACATCGCCGACCTGTTCGGCGAACCCTACGAGGTGCATTTCAACTCGGCGCGGACCGGCATCCGGCTGATCGGGCCGACGCCGCGCTGGGCCCGCCGGGACGGCGGCGAGGCGGGCCTGCACCCGTCGAACCTGCACGACAACGCCTACGCGGTCGGCGCCATCGACTTCACCGGGGACATGCCGATCCTGCTCGGTCCCGACGGGCCGAGCCTCGGCGGCTTCGTCTGCCCGGCAGTGGTCGCGCGGGACGAGATCTGGAAGCTCGGCCAGCTCCGGCCTGGCGACACGGTCCGCTTCCGGCCCGAGCCCCGGCCGGACGACCCGGTCGGCGCAGAGATGGTGGCCGCGGCCCCGTCCGTGCGGCGCCCCGTCGCGGAGACCGGCTCCCCCATCCTCGCCCGCGACGACGCCGGGCCGGTGCCGGTGGTCTATCGGCGCCAGGGCGACGACAATCTCCTCGTCGAGTACGGTCCGATGAGCCTCGACATCGGCCTGCGCCTGCGAGTCCATCTTCTTGCCGAGGCGGTTGCCGCGGCGCGCCTCGCCGGCGTGATCGATCTGACCCCCGGCATCCGCTCGCTGCAGATCCACTACGACGGGCGCCGTCTTCCGCGGCGGCGGCTGCTCGACGCCCTGCGCCAGATCGAGGCCGGACTTCCGCCCCTGGAGGACGTCAGCGTGCCGAGCCGGATCGTGCACCTGCCCCTGTCCTGGAACGATCCGCAGGCGGAACTCGCCATGCGCAAGTACCAGGATCTGGTGCGGCCGAACGCGCCGTGGTGTCCCTCGAACATCGAGTTCATCCGCCGCATCAACGGCCTGCCCGACGAGGCGGCGGTGCGGGAGATCGTGTTCGACGCGCAGCACCTCGTGATGGGCCTGGGCGACGTCTATCTCGGGGCGCCGGTGGCGACGCCGGTCGATCCGCGCCACCGGCTCGTCACCACCAAGTACAACCCGGCCCGGACTTGGACGCCTGAGAACGCCGTGGGCATCGGCGGCGCCTACATGTGCATCTACGGCATGGAGGGTCCGGGCGGCTACCAGCTGTTCGGGCGCACCATCCAGGTCTGGAACACGTGGCGGACGACCCGGGACTTCGCGCCGGGCACCCCCTGGCTCCTCAGGCCCTTCGACCGGATCCGATTCTTCCCCGTAAGCGCGGGTGAACTCCTCGAAGCGCGGGAGGCCTTCCCGCACGGCGCCTACCCGATCCGCATCGAGGAGGGCGCCTTCTCGTACGCCGCGCATCGGGCGCTCCTCGCCGCCGAGGCCGCGCCGATCGCCGCGGCCGCGCTCCGGCGGCAGGCGGCCTTCGAGGCGGAGCGCGAGCGCTGGAAGGCGCAGGGCCTCGACAGCTTCGTGGTCGAGGACGGCGGGCCCGCCGAGGCCGGCGCGATCCCGCCCGGCTGCTTCGGCGCGCCGACCAGCGTGCCGGGCAACGTCTGGAAGATCCTAGTCTCCGAGGGCGACGTGGTCGGGGCCGACCAGCCGATCGCGATCCTCGAAGCGATGAAGATGGAGATGACCGTGCGGGCGCCTGCCGCCGGTCGGATCCGCGAGCTGCGCGGGCAGGCCGGCCGCACCCTGCGGGCCGGCGACCTGGTCGCCGTGATCGAGGAGGTCTGAACGATGCTGCCGACGATCCTGGATTTCGCGCGCCTGCGCGGTCTCTACGCCTCCGGCACGCTGCGGCCGGTCGGCCTCGCCGAGGCCCTCGCCGACCGCATCGCGGCCTATCCGGACAAGGCCGTGTTCATCACGACCGTCGCCCGCGACGCCCTGGTGGCGGCGGCGCGGGACCTTGAGACGCGCCACCCCGCGCCGAACAGCCTCCCCCTGTGGGGGATCCCCTTCGCCGTGAAGGACAACATCGACGTGGCGGGCCTGCCCACCACCGCCGCCTGCCCGGCCTTCGCGTACACGCCCGCCGCCGATGCGGCGGTGGTGGCGCGGCTGCGGGCGGCCGGCGCGCTCGTGGTCGGCAAGGCGAATCTCGACCAATTCGCGACCGGCCTCAACGGCACGCGCTCGCCCTACGGCGCCCCGCGCAGCGTCTTCAGCCCGGAGCACATCTCGGGCGGTTCGAGCTCCGGATCGGCGGTGGCGGTGGGCGCGGGGCTCGCGAGCTTCGCCCTGGGCACCGACACTGCCGGCTCCGGCCGCGTGCCGGCCGCCTTCAACAACCTCGTGGGCATCAAGCCGACGCCCGGCCGCCTCCCGACCGACGGTCTCGTGCCGGCCTGCCGCAGCCTCGACTGCGTCTCGGTCTTCGCGGCGACCGTCGCGGACGGGATCGCGGTGCGGCGCGTGGCGGAGGGCGGCGACCCGTCGCGCATGGCCGCGCCCGCCGGGCTGCCTGCCCGCCCGCGGGTCGGCGTGCTCGCCGAGGGCGACCGCGAGTTCTTCGGCGATACCGAGGCTGCCCGCCTCTACGCGCAGGCGGTGGACACTCTCGCGGCGCTCGACGCCGTCGCAATCCCGATCGACTACGCGCCGTTCCGGGAGACGGCGGCGCTCCTGTACGAGGGCCCCTGGGTGGCGGAGCGCCTGGCGCCGATCGAGGATTTCCTTGCCACGCACGGGCCAGATCTCGACCCGAGCGTCCGGGCCATCATCGAATCGGGCCGCCGCTTCAGTGCCGCCGATGCCTTCCGGGGCTTCGCCGCACTCGACGCGCTCAAGCGCCGGATCGCGCCGACATGGGAGAGCGTCGACCACCTGCTGCTCCCGACCGCGCCGACGACGTACACGGTCGCCGCCATGATGGCCGATCCGATCCGGCTCAACAGCCGCCTCGGCCTCTACACGAACTTCACCAATCTCCTCGGCCTGGCGGCGATCGCCGTGCCGGCCGGCTTCCGCGGCGACGGCCTGCCCGCGGGCGTCACCCTGATCGGCCCGGGATCCAGCGACGAGGCCCTGGCGCCCCTCGCGGAGGCCCTGCACGCGGCTCTGGGTGAGGGCCTCGGCCTGGAGCGGACGGCGCGGATCCCCGATCCGGAGCCGGGGCATGGGGCCGACGACGCGATCCCCCTCGCGGTGGTGGGAGCGCACCTGTCGGGGCTGCCGCTGAACCCGGACCTCGTCGCGCTCGGGGCGCGGCTGATGCGGGAGGGCCGAACCGCCCCCGATTACCGGCTCTTCGCGCTCCCGGGCACCCGTCCCCCGAAACCCGGCCTCGTCCGGGATCCGGGCTTCGCGGGCCCGGGCCTCGCCATCGAGGTCTGGGCGCTTTCCCCCGCCTCCTTCGGGCGGTTCGTGGCCGACATCCCGGCACCGCTCGGCATCGGCAAGATCACCCTGGACGACGGCACCCAGGTCCCCGGTTTCCTGTGCGAGGCGCATGGCGTCCTCGGCGCGGAGGAGGTCACCGCCTATGGCGGCTGGCGGTCCTACGTAACGCGCTGATCAGCGGCGGGCGCTGCCGCCGCGGGCGGACTTCCCCGTCAGGTGGCCTCGTTGCCCGCCTCGCAGGGCAGGAAGGGCTGGCGACCGCGGATCCGCTCGCCGGTCGCCACCAGGCTCACCGCCGTCCGGTGCGCGACGCCGAAGACGTCCCGGTAGGTTACCCGTCCGACGAGGTAGAGCCCGAGCTGGGCGCCGAGCAGCCGCTCGGCCACGCCGGGCGCCGTCTGGAGGTCCAGCCCCTGGGTCAGCGCACGGGTCTCCCGGGCCGCGAGGGTCAGGGGCAGGATCTCCGGCGCGGTCTCGACTTCCGGCAAGTCCGCGGCCGGGAAGGGTGCCACCACGAGCCGGAAGCACGGCATCAGGTCGCGCGCGGGCGTGAGCCCGTGATTGCGCAGCTCGATCCGCACGACGATGTCCTGGCCGGGAGCGAAGCGCTGGAAGGAGATCGCCGCCACGTCGACATAGGCGCGCAGCTGCCGCGCGCTCGCGTCGCGCTGCAGGTCGAGCGCGGCGGCCTGGGCCTCGATGGCCCGCAGGGTCGCGTCGAGCTGCTTGCGGTGCAGGCTCTCGCGCCGCGCGCCCGACCGGAGCGAGGCCGCGAGGATCACGAGGATCGCGGCGAGCAGGAGGGCCAGAAGCAGCGTTGCGGGTTCGTCGGCGAAGGGGGCGGGGAGTTGCGCGAGGAGCGGCGCGAGGCCCGGGACCGCGGGTCCGGATTCGCCCCCGCGTCCGAGATCCGCCAGAAGCTGCGGCGCGGCGGCGTCCCGGGCAAGGGCGAGGGCGACGATGACCGGGGGCATGGCGTCTGTTCCGTCCGCAGCGGGGGCGATTGTCTTCTAGGGACTTCGGGAACCGTCGCAACGCCCGGCCCGGCCCGGAGATGTGGGAATCGATCCTCGGCAGGCGGCGAGGCCGCCGGGCAGCCCTCTTGTCAGCGATGGCAATATCGCCCGACCATTGTGGCTGAGAGCCGGTATTCGACATAGCGATATTTCGAAATGACTGTATCAAGATGCCCTTGACATCGGTTTCGATAATGAACAACTTGGCTATAGGGGAGATCGGGATCTCCCGCCCAGACGAGGCGGGCACCTATGGCATGTCGTTGCAAATCTCTGGACTCTGACGGCGCGTCGTCGATCGGACCGCTGGCTTATCGCGCCTACCTGATCGAGGCGGACCGCATCGTCGGCGTCGAGCGGATCGACGCGGAGGACGACGTCGAGGCGCTGCTCAAGGCGCGGGGCCTCGACCTGCCATTCGACGTCGAGATCTGGGAGAGGGGCCGCCGGGTGATCGGATTTCAGCGGCATCGCGCGCGCCACGCGCGGGCCTGACGTGGGTTTCGTCGACCGGCGGACCGAAGGATCGACGCTTTCTTAAGGCGATCCATCAATGATGTCCGCAACGGAACGGTGGGCATCGCTCCGGGCAGCGCAGTGTCGTCCGTCGCGATCGGGGACGGATCGCGCGCTTCGTCCGGGCGCGACCTGTCCCCGGTGGCCGGACCGGACGCGACTTACGGATGAACGGGCGATGGACAGCGAGATCAGGCTTCGCGTGGTGGAGACGGCGGTGCGGATGATCGCCAAGTACCTTCAGGACAACGATCCGCGCTTCGCCCCGACGGTGAACGGCCGCATCGACACGCAGACGCGGGCGGTCGCCTCGAACGACGAGCGCGCCCCGGGCGAGAAGGATGCCACGGTCGAGTTCTACGATCAGGTGCGGCGGATCCTGAACCCGGGCCGCTGAGCGGCGCTCAGCGTCCAGGCTCGACGTCGCCGCAATCCCGCCGGTGCGACGCGAGGCAGTCCTCGCGCTGCGCCTCCCGCCGCAGGGCGGAGAACACCCAGACGCTCCCGATCACCAGGACGACGACCAGCACCAGCGCCGCGAGGGCGCGCCGGCGCTGCGCCGCCTCGTCGTCGGACCCTCCTGACGCCATCGCCACCTCGCCGACCGGACGGTCGACCGCCGACCGTTGCCGCCCCACATTGGCGCGGCCGGCCCCCATGTCCAACTTCGAAACGCCCGCGCGGCGGATGACGCGGCGATAGCCCGCCACCGGCGCGGATCGGGACGTTTGCCGGTCCGGACGGCTGGCCCGGCTTTCGCGAAGCGGGCCGGGACGGTGCAGATCGGCACGTCTGCGGGAAGTGATTGATGCGAGCCCTCCCCCTCGACATGGTCGACCATGAACCGGCGCGGCACGGCAGGTCCGTCGCGCCGGTGCCGGGGGCACGACCCGAGCGTCCGGGCGCCGGCGGAGATCCGCGGGCCACGCCCGTGCGCTGCCGCCCGATCGAGGACGGGGACATCGCGGGGGTCGTGCGGCTGCTGGCGCGGGGGTTCCCCGCGCAGCCGGAGGCCGACTGGCGGCGGGGCCTCGCGCGCCACCGCGCCCGGGCGCTCCCGCCCGGATTGCCCCGCTACGGCTACGTCCTGGTCCATGACGGGGTGCTGGTCGGCGTCCTGCTGACCCTCTACAGCGTGGTCGAGCGCGACGGCGGTCACCACCTGCGCTGCAACCTGTCGAGCTGGTATGTGGAGCCGCCCTTCCGCTCCTACGCGGTCCTGCTCGACAACCACGCGATGCGCGACCGGACCACGACCTACGTCAACCTGTCGCCCGCGCCGCACACGCTCGCCATCCACGCCGTGCGCGGCTTCCAGACCTATTGCCGCGGCCAGTTCCTCGCCTTCCCGGCCCTGGCGCGGCGGGGAACGGGCCAGAGCATCCATCCCTGCACGAACGACGCGCTCGCGCGGCTACCCCCGGGCGAGGCGCGCCTCGTGACCGACCACCTCGCCTACGGCTGCATCGGCATGATCTGTAGTGGCGCGGAGGGCGTCGGGGTCGTCCTCTTCAAGTGGCGGAGCCTCAACCTGCGGCCGGGAGGGAACGGCGTCCTGCGGGTTCCGAGCCTGCAGCTCGTCTATCGCTCCCCGAGTCTCGATCTCGCGTCCTGGGCTGGGGCTCTCGGGCGGCATCTCCTGCGCCATCAGGCCATGCCCTGGTTCGTGGTCGATGCGAACGAACCCGTCGCGGGGGTGCCCGGGCGTTTCTTCCGCGAGCGCGGATCGAAGATCTTCCGTGGCGCCCACCGACCCGACCCGGGAGATCTGACCTACAGCGAGGCGGTGCTGTTCGGGCGCTGACGCCGCCCCGGCGCGGACGGCGCTCCCCCCTTCAGTCGGACCGCGAATCAGCCTAACGTGCCCGCCCATAAAAGCGCGGCCGAGGCAAGGACCCGGCCGCCGCAGGGAGACACCGATGTCGACGTCCATCCGTATCACGGTCAAGCCGGACGGAAGCTACACCCTCCTGCGGGGCGACACGCCGCTGATCTTCGGCCTGACCCGGGAGCTCGCGTTCAGCCTCGCCGAGAGCTGCGGCGTGCTGATCGAGCGCAGCTACAGCATCGGTTGACGCGGAGCCCGGGGCGCCGGATCGGGCGGCACGATCCGATCCACGCGTCGAAGACGGCAGGCAAACGCCGTCTCGCGAGTCTGGCGTTACGCTGTCGACTGACGGTTCGATCAGATGGCGGGCTGCCCGGTCGGCGCGCGGTGAGCCGCGAAGCTTGCGCTGAACTTGGGTGCAATCACTTGTTAACCGTCAGCGCCTAGCGTCGAGCCGAGATCGACGGATCCGCGCGGCAGACCATGCCGGCGGGTCCGGCAGCAAGGCTAACCGCAGATGTCCCGTGTGATCGTCCACCGGCCCCGTCCGGGCCAGGCCCGCCGCCGCCGCGGCGCGTGGCGTCCCATCGAGGCGATCGGGCTCATCGCGGCGGGGCTCGCGCTGCTGGTGATCGGGACGGCGCTGAGCGTCGCGGACGCGATCGACTCTGACCGGCCGGCGCCCTTCGGGTTCGCGCTGAGGTGAGGCGCGCGGCTGCGCACCCGCGTGCGATCCGGCACGCGCGCTTCAAATCACTCCAGGTCGATCTTTAGATTACGTGCTTTCTCGTCTTGACACGGGCTCTTGCACCAAAGTACAGGTGCGGCGGCATGGGATGACGCTCATGAGCCGCGATGTCGCGCAGTACAATTTGTTTTGCAATGCACATAAGGGTGACCTTTATTGTGCAGTGCCGGAATGGCTGCCCGTGCCTGGCTTTATTCGGGCGCCCGGCTGGACCTTCGTCTCCGAGATCTCGGAGGCCGCAGCGCCACAGGGTTTCCTCCCGGCGGTCGCGCGGCAAGGTGCGCGCTGGAACGGCTACTACCTGTTCCAATCCTGGAGTCGCGGGACCGGGTCGCGCCGGGCGGCCGCGCTGCCCACCGCGGCGTGACGGCGCGGCTGGGATTCCGGCCGGGTGCGTTGCGCGTCGCGACGACTCAGTCCGAGCAAAGGGCCGAGGAACCTCGTCGTGCCCTTCGTGAGAGCATCGTGAGGATGCTTCCTTAACCATCGGCGGTCCAGTTTGATCGGACGGAGGCTGGAGCGATCGACGCGCGTCGTCGGTCCCCATCTCCGCAGACTTGCTGACGACATCGCCGCGCATGCCGATCTCGGTCTCCTCTCCCGCCGTGGTCCGGCGCCTTGCCGCCGGCAGCCCGGACCGGGCATGGGCCGCCTTGCGTGGCGCGATCGTGATCGCCCTCGCCGGCACGATCGCCGCCTGCCTGTGGGCGTCGGGCCTCCTTCGCGCCGAGGTCACGCTTCTCGGCGTCTTCTTCGACGCGGATCGCCCCGCCCTCGGGCGGGCGGCCGCCGTGCTCGGGCTCGTGCTCATCGCTCTTCTGGCGCGCTTCGACGCGTTTGCAGGCCCGGACGGGCTCGCGCGTCGCCCCGGGATCGCCCTGGGGGTGGCGCTCGCCGTGGCGGCGGCCCTGCTCACTTGGCTCCTGCACGGCGGCTTCCCGCTCTCCTACGACGAGGTGATGGCGGAGTTCGATGCCGGCATCTTCCGGTCGGGCCGTCTCCTCGCGCCCGTCGCCCCGGAGTGGCGCGATCTCGTTCCCGCGCTCGCGCCCCAGTTCGTGCTGCCGGTGCCGGGCCACGCGGCCTGGGCCTCTACCTACCTGCCCGTTGGCGCGATGCTGCGCGCGGGCTTCGGCCTCGTCGGCGCGGAACGGCTGACCGGGGCGGTGCTCGCCGGCCTCGCGGCTTGGCTCACCGTCGACATCGCCCGTCGCCTCTGGCCGGCGCGGCCCGACGCGGCGCTGGTGGCGGGGCTTCTCCTCGCCACCGCGCCGCAGGTCCTCGTGACGGCGACGACCGCCTACGCGATGTCGGCGCATCTCACCCTGAACCTGCTCTGGCTGCGCCTTTTCCTGCGCGGGGGGCGGCTCGGTCACGGCGGCGCGGTGCTCGTCGGATTCCTCGCCTGCGGACTCCACCAGGCGGTGTTCCACCCGCTCTTTGCGGTGCCGTTCCTGGTCGGACTCGTGACCGCCCGCCGCTGGCGCCTCGTCACCTTCTACGCCGGTGCCTACGCGCTCATCGGCTTGTTCTGGGCGCAGTATTGGTCGATCGCCGTCGCGCTCTCCGGCACCGCGACGGGGGAGGGGGCTCTCGGGGGGCGCTTCCTCGTCACGCGTATCGTCGAACAACTCGCCTCCTTCAGCGGGACGGTCGCCGACCCGATGGCCAAGAACCTGCTGCGATTCTGGATTTGGGAGAACCCGCTCCTGCTGCCGCTCGCGGCGCTCGCCTGGCCGGCCCTGCGCCGGGGTGACGGGGTGGTGCGGCCGCTCGCGGCCGGCCTTCTGCTCACGGTCGCGGCGATGGCCGTGCTCTCCCCGCTGCAGGGGCACGGCTGGGGCTACCGCTACCTCCACGGCCTCATCGGCAATGCCTGCCTGATCGCGGCCGCCGGATGGATGGCCGCGACCGAGGGATTGGACCGCGAGGAGGTGCGGCGGGCCCGCGGCGCCGTGATGCTCGGCGGCCTCGCGACCGTCGCGCTGGTGCTGCCCGTCCTCGCCGGGAACGTCCACCGCTTCGCCGCGCCCTACGTGGCGGCCGCGCGGGCAATCGGGCGCACCGACGCGGACGTCGTCGTGGTCGACGAGACGGGCATCGCCTATGCCCGCGACCTCGTCCGCAATGCTCCCGACCTCGCGAACCGCCCGAGGATCGTGCTGCTTGGCCAAGCCGACGCTGCGGGCCTGCGCGCCCTCTGCGCTCGCGGCTCCGTCGCGACCTTCGGCGCCGCGGAGGGGCGGCGGCTCGGCATTCCGGAGTTTGTCTCCTCCGATCGCGATCCCCAGCCGCGCGTCCTCGGTCCCATTCCCTGCGCGACGAAACCCTTGGCGATCGACTGAGACGCCGTCCGTTCGATCGAAGCGAAGCGCGAATTCTCCGGCCTGCGCGGGATCCCCTCTCCCGTGCGGGCCTGCCTGTTCACACGATCCGGCGTTCGGCGCGTCGGCTGGACGTGGCTGGGTGTCGCAACACTCCTCATGCTGAGGTGCTGGCGGAGCCAGCCTCGAAGCACCCCGGAACGGTCGATCCCAAGCGGCCTTGGCTTGGATCTGTGGTCAGGGGTGCTTCGAGGCTCGCGATGCTCGCACGTCAGCATGAGGAAGGGTGCGACTTCCAGGGGCGGTCCGTCCACGAAGCCACGACGGGGCCGTCCGACTCTGCAAACGGCCTGCGAGGAGCCGGGCCTGCGCACGACCCGACGCGTGAAGCCGCAAGCCAACGCGGGAGACGGGTTCCCCGCGCCGGACCTCTCAGACCGGGTTGCCCTCCCTCGCGCAGCAACGGCTAGGCCCTGCGAGAGCGTCCGATGGAGGGCCGCGCCTCAGCCCTCGATGCGCGAGAAATCCGCCACCGCGAGCGTCGCGGACCGCAGCGCGGTGAGGAGCGCGAGGCGGTTCGCCCGCACGGCGGGGTCGTCGGCGTTCACCGTGACCTTGTCGAAGAACGCGTCGACCGGCACGCGCAGGGCCGCGAGCGCCCGCATTGCGCCTTCGAAATTCTCGGCGGCGACCGCCTTCGCGGCCTCGGCCTGCGCCGCCGCGAGGGCCTGGGCCAGCGCCGTCTCCTCGGCGAGGGCGAAGCGGGCCGGGTCGGGCGCCGCGTCGTAGGCACGGCCGTCCTTCTTCTCCTCGATGCGCAGGATGTTCGCGGCGCGGCGATGGCCCGCGAGCAGGTTGCGCCCGTCCTCCGTGTCGAGGAAACGTCCGAGCGCCTCCACGCGCCGCACCACCATCGGCAGGTCGTCCTGGCCGGGCAGGGCGAAAACCGCGTCGATCAGGTCGTGGCGGGCGCCCTGGTCGCGCAGGTGCACCTTCAGGCGGTCGGCGAAGAAGCCGAGCAGGTCCGCCGCGAAGCCGGCCGCATCGGCCCCGTGTCCCGCCGCGGCCCGCGACACCTCCGGGGTGAGCGGCAGCCGGGCATCGGCCGAGAGCAGGAGCCGGATCACGCCCAAAGCCGCCCGCCGCAGGGCGTAGGGGTCCTTGCTGCCGGTCGGCTTCTCGTCGATGGCCCAAAAGCCGACCAGCGTGTCGAGCTTGTCGGCGAGCGCCACCGCCACCGAGACCGGCGCGGTCGGGACGCGGTCGCTCGGCCCGAGCGGCTTGTAATGCTCCTCGATCGCCACCGCGACCTCGGGGGCCTCGCCCTGGAGTTCCGCGTAGTAGCGGCCCATCAGGCCCTGCAGTTCCGGGAACTCGCCGACCATCTCGCTGACGAGGTCGGCCTTGGCGAGGCGCGCGGCGCGCTCGGCCAGCGCCGGATCGGCGCCGATGGCCGGGGCGATCGCCCGGGCGAGGGCGGCGATGCGCGCCACGCGCTGCGCCTGCGTCCCGAGCTTCTCGTGGAACACGATGGCGTCGAGCTTCGGCAGCCGATCCGCCAGCGGGATCCGCCGGTCCGTCTGCCAAAAGAACTTGGCATCCGAGAGCCGGGCGCGCACCACGCGCTCGTTGCCCGCCACGATCGCCGCGCCGCCATCCGAGGCGGCGAGGTTCGAGACCAGGATGAAGGCGTTGGCGAGCCGCTCGCGCCCGTCCTCCGAGGGCGCGCGCAGCACGAAGCACTTCTGGTTCGCCCGGATCGTGGCGCGGATCACCTCGGGCGGAATCTCCAGGAAGCTCTCGTCGAAGGAACCCATCAGGGTCACGGGCCATTCGACGAGGCCGGCGACCTCGTCCAGCAGGCCCTCGTCCTCGACGAGCGCGAGGCCGCGCGCGAAGGCGAGGTCGCGCGCGTCGTGCAGGATGATGTCGCGCCGCCGCTCCGCGTCGAGGACGACCTTCGCGCGCTCCAGGGCCGGGAGGTAGTCGGCGAAGCGGCGCACCTCGATCGGCCCGGGGGCGAGGAAGCGGTGGCCGTAGGTGGTGGTGCCGGCCGCGATGCCGTCCACGCTGAAGGGCACCACCTCCGGCGTCTCGGTCTCGGGGCCGAAGGTCGCCACGATGGCGTGGAGCGGGCGCACCCAGCGCAGCGCGCCCGGCTCGGCGGAGGCGGCGCCCCAGCGCATGGATTTCGGCCACGGGAAGGCGCGGATGACCGAAGGCAGGATCTCGGCCAGCACGTCGAGCGTCTCGCGGCCGGGCCGCTCGATCAGCGCGACGTAGAACTCACCCTTCTTCGGGTCCTTGACGATTCTGGCCTCGTCGAGGCGGCTGAGCCCGGCGCTGTTCAGGAAGCCCTGGATCGCCGCCTCCGGCGCGCCGACCCGCGGCCCCTTGCGCTCCTCGCGCACGTCCTTGCCCCGCACCGGCAGGCCCGCGACGTGCAGGGCGAGGCGGCGGGGCGTCGCGAAGGCCTTGGCGCCCTCGTACAGGAAGCCGCGCTCCACCAGGGCGTCGGTGACGAGCTTGCGCAGGTCCTCCGCCGCCCGGCGCTGCATGCGGGCGGGGATTTCCTCGGAGAAGAGTTCAAGCAGCAGGTCGGGCATCGGGTACCGGCGGGGTCAGGGAATTCGGACGGGGCGGGTGGGGGCCGGACGGGCTCAGCCGCCCGCGCCGGCACCCGGGGCGCCGCCCGCCTCCGTCCGCAGCCAGGCGGCGCCGCAGGCCTTGGCGAGGTCCCGCACCCGCAGGATGTAGCTCTGGCGCTCGGTCACCGAGATGACGCCGCGCGCGTCGAGCAGGTTGAAGACGTGGCTCGCCTTGATGCACTGGTCGTAGGCGGGTTGCGCCATCCGGTGCCGCGCGTCGTTCGATCCCTGCGCTGGTTCGCCGAAGGCGAGGTAGCGGCGGCAGGCCGCCTCCGCGTCGCGGAAGTGGCGGAAGAGCATCTCGGTGTCCGCGGCCTCGAAATTGTGCCGCGAATATTCCTGCTCGGCCTGCAGGAACACGTCGCCGTAGGAGACGCGGTCCGCCCCGTCGAGGCCGTTGAAGTTGAGGTCGTAGACGTTCTCGACGCCCTGCACGTACATGGCGAGGCGCTCCAGCCCGTAGGTGAGTTCCCCCGCCACCGGCGCGCACTCGAACCCCGCGACCTGCTGGAAATAGGTGAACTGGCTCACCTCCATCCCGTCGCACCAGCATTCCCAGCCCAGGCCCCAGGCCCCGAGGGTCGGGCTCTCCCAATCGTCCTCGACGAAGCGGATGTCGTGGAGCGCGAGGTCGACGCCGATCGCCCGCAGCGAGGCGAGGTAGAGCTCCTGCAGGTTCGGCGGGTTGGGCTTCAGGATCACCTGGAACTGGTAGTAGTGCTGCAGCCGGTTGGGGTTCTCGCCGTAGCGGCCGTCCTTGGGCCGGCGCGAGGGCTGGACGTAGGCGGCGCGCCAGGGGCGGGGGCCGAGCGCCCGCAGGGTCGTCGCCGGATGGAAGGTGCCGGCCCCCACCTCCATGTCGTAGGGCTGGAGGATCACGCAACCCTGCGCGGCCCAGAAGCGCTGGAGCGTCAGGATCAGCCCCTGGAACGAGCGCGTCGGTTGCAGGGCGTCGTCGGTGGCGGTCATCGGCGGTCTCGCGGAACGGCCCGGCCCGTTTACGAGGGTGGCCCCTCCTGTCAACCCGAGCCGGGCTCAGAGCCCGAGCCGCGCGTAGGCGGCCCGCTCCTCCAGCAGGGCGACCGCGCCCTCGACGGCGGCCAGGACCTCGGCGCCCGGCTCGCGCCGGCGCAGCAGCCGGGCCAGCAGGCCGCCCCGAGCCGGCTCGATGACGCGCATCTCGACCGTCTCGCCGTAGCGCGCCCGCAACTCGCCGCGCAGGTCGCCGAGCGCGTCGACGAGACCGAGGGCCAGCCCCTGCCGGCCGCTCCAGACCGCGCCCGAGAAGAGCTCCGCCGGATCCCCCGCGAGCTTCGGACGGCGCCCGGCGACGAGGTCGGTGAAGAGCGCCTGGATGTCGGCCTGGATGCCCTTCAGCCGGGCGACGTCGGCCGGCTCCTCCGGCCGGAACGGGTCGAGCATCGCCTTCGAGGAACCGGTCGTGTGCACCCGGCGCTCTACGCCGAGGCGCTCGATCAGGCCCTGGAAGCCGAATCCCGCCGAGACCACGCCGATGGAGCCGACGAGGGAGGAGGGGTCGGCGATGATCTCGTCGGCCGCGCAGGCGATCATGTAGCCGCCCGAGGCCGCCACGTCCTCCACGAAGGCGAGGACCGGCACCTTCGACTCGGATGCGAGTGCCCGGATGCGGCGATGGATCAGGTGCGACTGCGCCGGCGATCCGCCCGGGGAGTTGATCACCAGCGCCACGGCCTTGATGCGGGGAAGCCCGAAGGCCCGGTCCAGGGCCGAGGCGCAGCCGGCGAGCGTCAGGCCGGGCCGCAGGGGCGAGACCGCGCCGATCGGCCCGCTGAGGCGCACCACCGGGACGAGGGGGCGGTCGCGCCGCCAGCGGGCGGGCAGGAGGGCGCGCAGGGACGTCCGGTTCGCGAACGGCATGGGGAACGGGTCTCACCTCTCGACGGACCCCGCAGGTAAGCGGGGGCGGCCGCCGCGGCAAGCGGGGTCTCGGTGGATTCTACGCAGTCCGGAAACACAGTTTTCGTCCTGGGCTTTATTGATTATTCCAAAGACTGGTCTAGACTTTCTCCTGCAGCTCTCAGGTTCGATCCGCTGAGCGCGGGAGGCCCCGGGCGCGCAGATCATCGGGGTGTCCGCGCGGGGCACCCCGTCCATCTCGTGTTTCCGACGCGGCGCTGTTTCGCCGCGGCGGGACGCCTACCGGGAGAGGGTGGATGCGTGTTCTTCGTTGGGTGACGGTCGTCCTGGCACTGGTCGTGGCCGGCCTCGGTCTGTCGCCGACCCGCGGCGAGGCCGCGGCCCTGCCGACCGCCGGCGCGATCGCGGCGGGTGCGATGCCGGCCGCGGCGCCGCAGGTCGAGAAGGCCTACTGGGTTCGGCGATACTACGTGTACCGGCCCTATCGCCGCTACCGCTACTACAGGCCGTACCGTCGCTACTATTACTATCGTCCGTACCGCCGTTACTATCACCGTCGCTACTACCGTCCGCGGTTCTACTTCTGAGCGCGCTCCGCCCGCTCCGTCACGCGGCATCAGTCGAACGGGCGCTCGCGGGCGCCCGTATCACGTCGGGAACGCCTCGCCGCGGTGGATGGCGGCGGCGAGCGGCGTGAACCGACCATCCGCTTCGTGCAGCACCAAGGGCGGCAGCAGCGCGAAGGGTCCGCGGCTCCCGCGTATACCCGCCACGAGCACCCGGCCGGCCGGGGCCTCGGCCCGCGGATGGACGGGGCGCGCCGCGAGGTCGCCGAATCGGCCATCCAGCGCCCGCAGGCAGGCCGGCAGGGCGTCGGCCCTGTGGATCAGGACCAGGCGGCCGCGCGGCCGCAGGAGATCCGCGCAGGTGCGCAGCCACCGGTCGAGCCCACCCGCCGGAAGGCCGTGCGCGGCGGCGCGGGCGGCCACCGGGGAGGGCCGGTGCCCGGCTCCCTCGAAGAAGGGCGGGTTGGTGAGGACCAGGTCCGCCATGTCGGGCGAGAGCCCGGCCGCCCGCCGTGCCGCCCCCGGCGCGAGCACGTCCGCTTGCAGGACCGCGACGCGGGCGTCGAGCGCGTTGAGCGTCACGTTCGCCCGGGCGAGGGCGGCCGCCTCCGGATCGCGCTCGACCAGCACGACGCGGCACGCCGGCACGCGCTGCGCCACGGCGAGACCGACCGCCCCGGTGCTTGCGCCCAGGTCGATCACCGTGCCCCGGGACTCTCCCGCCGCGGCGGCCAGCAGGGCGGCGTCGGTGCCCGCGCGGTGCGACCCCGGCGGGGGCTGGTGGAGGCGCAGGCGACCGCCGAGCCACGACGTGGCGTCATCGGCCCCGGGTGGCATCGCGCAACTCGTGAGCGAGGCCCGCATCGGTCAGGAGCCGGCGGGCCTGCGGCGCATGGTCCTCCGGCACGAGCAGGCGGCGCGGAAAGGCGCCGATCATGCCTTCCAGGGCGCTGATATGCGTGTCGGCCACGAGGACCGGGATGGCGGCGCCTTCGAGCAGCGACTGCGCGAAGCCGATCAGCACGATGTCGTTGGTGCGCAGGATCTCGACCATGGCGGTGTCATGCCCCGGCTCGCGCCCCCGCGCCAGTCTCACGCCGGGAAGCGCACCCGGGTCGTCACCCCGCTCCCGGTCTCGACCTCGACCTCTCCGCCGAGCTGGCGCGCGAGCGAGCGCACGATCCGGAGGCCGAGGCTGCGGCCCGCGGCGGGATCCAAGCCCGGCGGCAGACCGCGCCCGTCATCCCGGATCGTCAGCACGTAATCGGCGCCGGCGCGGTCCAGAGTGATCGCGATCCGGCCGCGCCGCCCCTCCGGAAAGGCGTGCTTGAGGGCGTTGGTGACCGTCTCCGAGACGATCAGGGCGAGGGGCAGCAAGCGGCGCAGGGGGAACGCCACGTCGGGCGTCGCGACCGTCACGGCGACGCGCTCCGACTCGCCGGCCGCCTCCAGGAGATCGGCGCAGAGGTGTCGCAGAAGATCCTCCAGGGGCTGCCGGACGGAGTCCGGATCGTGCAGGCGCCGGTGGATGCGGGCCATCAGGTCGAGCCGCCCCTGCGCCCGCTCCAGAACCTCCACCGTGTCGGGCGCGTGCCCCTCCGCGATCCGCCGCTGCTCCAGGCGAAACAGGCTCGACACGAAGGCGAGGTTGTTCGCGACCCGGTGCTGGAGTTCCTCGTACAAGGCCGCGGAGCGGTCCCGCTCCTCGGTCAGCGCGTCGATGGTCCGGTTGAGTGCGTCGATCACCCAGAGCACCGCGCCCGTCGTGACGAAGTAGAGGCCGAGCGCCACGAGACCGCCGGGCCAGTCCACGGGCCGGGCCGCGCCGCCGGCCTGGATGGCCGCGACGGCGGAGAGGGCGGTGAGCAGGGCGGTGGTCGCGCCGGCGCGGATCCCGCCGAAGACGGCGGCGGCGACGACGGCCGGGAAGAAGGTCACGAACGGGACGCCCTGGAGGGTGCGTCCGAGGGCGAGCCGAACGCCCCACGCCACCGCGAACAGGGCGAACCCGATCGCGTAGCCGTGCCAGCGCCGACGGCGAAGCTTCTGAACCGACAATGGCAGCGGCATTCCCGCCTCGTGCGAGGACCTGATCCGGCGAATCGGACGCCGCTTCGTTGCAGGAATTTTCACGGAACCAAAGGCCCTTTAGCCAGGCCGGAGCGGCGTTTCCGCGCCGGGCAGGCCGGCGGAGCGTCGAGGTCGCCAGCCATAAGAGGCGTTGAATTGACGATTGTTGACAATCGTCAATTTCGGGGTACGGTGTGCGAGCAGCAGCCGGGCCGGTCCCCGTGCCGGTCTCCGCCCCCTCGATCGATCATGCGGGATCGCCCGGCTGCGGCACCTCGCGCGGAGGCAGCGTGATGCCACGGGCCCTCATCTCCCCGTTCCTCGTCGCGGCCTTGGCCGCACTCGCGCTGGGCAGCTGCCGCGACGAAGAGAGTCCCGCTGCACCCGGAGCGGTGGCGAGCCGGCCGGTTCTCGTGCAGCGCGTCGCCTTCGAGGACAGGGTGCCGAGCCGCAGCTTCGTCGGCACGATCCGCCCCCGGATCGAGAGCGATCTCGGCTTCCGCGTCCAGGGCAAGATCGAGAAGCGCCTCGTCAATGTCGGCGACGTGGTGAAGGTGGGCCAGCCGCTCGCGACCCTCGACGAGGTCGACCTGCGGCTGCAGACCGAGCAGGCGCAGGCCGAACGCGCGGCCGCGACCGCGTCGCTCGCTCAGGCGGATGCCGATCTCAAGCGCGCCGCCATCCTGGCCGGGCAGGGTTGGACGGCGGCCTCGACGCTCGACCGCCAGCGGGCGACGGCCGAGGAGGCGCGCAGCCGCTTGCTGCGGGCCGAGCGGGCGCTGACGCTCGCGCGCAACGCCGCCTCCTACGCGGTGCTGGCCGCCGATGCCGACGGCGTCGTGACCGCCACCCTGGTCGAGCCGGGGCAGGTGGTCGCGGCCGGGCAGGCGGCGATCCGGCTCGCCCGCACCGCCGAGAAGGAGGCGGTGATCGCGATCCCCGAGGCGCTGGTGGGACAGGCCCGGGAGGGACGCGCCACGGTCGGGCTGTGGTCCGACCCGACGGCGCGCCTGCGGGCGGGGCTGCGGGAACTCGCGCCCGCGGCCGACGCGGCGACGCGGACCTACCTCGCGCGGTTCTCGCTTCCGGACGCGGATGCGCGCGTGCAGCTCGGCATGACCGCCACCGTCACGCTCATCGGCGCCGGGGGCGAGCGGGTGGCGCGCCTTCCCCTCTCGGCCCTCCTCAATCAGGGCGGCGGCCCGGCGGTCTGGACCGTCGACCCGGCCGGTGCGCTGTCCCTGCGCCCGGTCACCGTCGCGGCCTACGAGGAGCGGGACGTGCTCGTGGCGGAGGGGCTCGCGGAGGGCGAGCAGGTGGTGCGGCTCGGCGTGCACAAGCTCGATCCCGCGCTGCCCGTCCGCGTCGTCGACGCGCTCCAGTACTGATCCGGGGAAGACGCGATGCGCCGCCTGAACCTCTCCGACTGGGCGGTCCGGCACCGCGCCCTCGTGCTGTTCCTGATCCTGGCGGTGGCGCTGAGCGGCACCGTCGCGTTCCTGCGCCTCGGCCGGGCGGAGGATCCGAACTTCACCATCAAGGTCGCGGTGGTGACGGTGCTGTGGCCGGGCGCCACCGCCCGCGAGATGCAGGACCAGGTCGCCGACCGGATCGAGAAGAAGCTGCAGGCGCTGCCCTATTTCGAGAAGGTCGTGACCTTCGCCAAGCCCTCCTTCGCGGCGATGCAGGTCACCTTCCGGGACAGCACCCCGGGCGGGCTGGTTCCGGGCCTGTTCTACCAGATCCGCAAGAAGCTCGACGACGTGCGCGGGGAATTGCCCGCCGGGGTGATCGGGCCCTCCGTGAACGACGAGTACGGCGACGTCGATTCGATCCTCTACATGCTGACCGGCGACGGCGCGGATTACGCGGCCCTGAAGAAGGTCGCGGAGGGGCTGCGCCAGCGCCTGCTCAAGGTCGATAGCGTGGTGAAGGTCAGCCTCTACGGCGTGCAGGAGGAGCGGATCTTCGTCGAGTTCAGCCACGCCAAGCTCGCCACCCTCGGGATCACGCCCCAGACCCTGTTCGAGTCCCTCGGGCGCCAGAACGCTGTCGCGCCGGCCGGGACGGTCGAGAGCGCCGCCCAGCGCATCCCGCTGCGGGTCACGGGCGCCCTCGACGGCGTGCGGGCCGTGGCCGAGACGCCGGTCGAGGCCGGCGGGCGCACCTTCCGGCTCGGCGACGTGGCGAGCATCAGCCGCGGCTTCGCCGACCCGCCGGACAACCTCGTGCGCCAGATGGGCCGGCCGGCCCTGGGGGTCGGCGTGGTGATGGCGCGGGGCGCCAACATCACGGCCTTCGGCGAGGGCGTGGGCGCCGCTGCGCGCGCGTTCATGGCGGACGTGCCCCAGGGGATCGACCTCGCCCTGGTGGCCGACCAGCCGAAGGTCGTGGAGGAGGCGATGGGCGAGTTCGAGCGCTCCTTCGTGGAGGCGCTGGTGATCGTGCTCGCGGTGAGCTTCCTGTCGCTCGGCTGGCGCACCGGGATCGTGGTCGCGCTCTCGGTGCCGCTGGTGCTGGCGCTGACCTTCGTGGTGATGCAGGCGCTGGGCATCGACCTGCACCGAATCACGCTCGGCGCGCTCATCATCGCGCTCGGGCTCCTCGTCGACGACGCCATCATCGCGGTCGAGATGATGGTGGTGAAGATGGAGCAGGGCTGGGACCGGATGCGCGCCGCCGCCTTCGCCTGGGACTCGACCGCCTTCCCGATGCTCACCGGCACCCTCGTGACGGTGGCGGGCTTCCTCCCGGTCGGCTTCGCCAATTCGGCGGTCGGCGAATATGCGGGCGGCATCTTCTGGGTGGTGGCGATCGCGCTCGTCGCCTCCTGGTTCGCGGCGGTGCTGTTCACGCCCTATCTCGGCGTGCTGCTGCTTCCCAAGGACCTCTCCCGGCACGCCGCCGAGGCCGATCCGGACGCGCTCTACGCCACGCGGCCCTACAGGCTGCTGCGCCGGCTGATCCAGGCCTGCACGCGCCACCGCGTGGCGACCGTCGCGGCGACGGCCGGGATCTTCGCGGCCGCGCTCGTCGGCTTCGGCCACGTGCAGCAGCAATTCTTCCCGCTCTCGGAGCGGCCCGAACTGTTCCTGCAGCTGCGCCTGCCGCAGGGCAGCGCCATCGGGGCGACCACCGCCGTGGTGCGGGACGCGGAGAGGCTCCTCGGGCAGGACGACCCCGACATCGCCACCTACACGGCCTATGTCGGGCAGGGCAGCCCGCGCTTCTGGCTCGGCCTCAACCCTGAACTGCCGAACGAAGCCTACGCGGAGATCGTCATCGTGGCCCGCGGCGTGGAGGCCCGCGAGCGGGTCAAGGCGCGCATCGAGCGGGCGGTGGCCGACGGGGCGCTCGCGGCGGCGCGGGTGCGCGTCGACCGCTTCAATTTCGGCCCGCCGGTGGGCTTCCCGGTCCAGTTCCGGGTCGTCGGCCCCGACCCGGCGCGGGTGCGCGAGATCGCCTACCGGGTCCGCGACGCGGTGCGGCGGAACGACAAGGTGGTGGAGCCCCAGCTCGACTGGAACGAGATGACCCCCTCCCTGCGCCTCGTCATCGATCAGGAGCGGGCGCGGGCGCTCGGCCTCAACGTGCAGGACGTGGCGCAGACGCTGCAGACGCTCCTCTCGGGCGTCACGGTCACGACGGTCCGCGACGGGATCGAGCAGGTCGGCGTGGTGGCCCGCGCGGTTCCCGGCGAGCGCCTCGCGCTCGGCCGCATCGGGGACCTCACGGTGATCTCGCGGGGCGGCGTCCCGGTGCCGGTGGCGCAGGTGGCGCGGCTCGACTTCGCGCACGAGGAGCCGATCCTGTGGCGGCGCAACCGCGACATGGCCATCACCGTGCGGGCGGAAGTGGTCGACGGCGTGCAGCCGCCCGACGTCACCACCGCGATCTGGCCGAGCCTGGCGCCGATCCGCGCCGCCCTGACGCCCGGTTACCGGATCGAGATCGGCGG
This sequence comes from Methylobacterium sp. JK268, assembly GCF_054052225.1. NCBI lineage: Bacteria > Pseudomonadati > Pseudomonadota > Alphaproteobacteria > Hyphomicrobiales > Methylobacteriaceae > Methylobacterium > Methylobacterium sp. JK268. Next base: position 269,671 of record NZ_JBSVZN010000002.1, read on the forward strand.
CGCCGTGGAGGAATCCGCCAAGGCCAACGCCTCGCTGTTCATCCTCTTCCCGGTGATGATCCTGGCGATGCTGACGCTGCTGATGATCCAGCTCCAGAGCTTCTCGCGCCTGATCCTCGTCTTCCTCACCGCGCCGCTCGGCCTGATCGGGGCCTCGCTCGGGCTCAACCTCGCGGGCAAGCCGTTCGGCTTCGTGGCGCTGCTCGGCCTGATCGCGCTCGCCGGGATGATCATGCGCAACGCCGTGATCCTGGTCGATCAGATCGAGGCGGACGTGGCCTCCGGGCGGCACGCCCGGGGCGAGGCGATCGTCGAGGCGACGGTGCGGCGGGCCCGGCCGGTGGTGCTCACCGCGCTCGCCGCCATCCTCGCCATGATCCCGCTCTCCCGCAGCGCCTTCTGGGGGCCGATGGCGATCACCATCATGGGCGGCCTGTTCGTGGCGACCTTCCTGACTCTTTTCTTCTTTCCCGCCCTCTACGCCCTCTGGTACCGCAAGCATCTCGGCGCGGCCGCGCAGGCGGGCGAGGCCGACCCGATTGTCATTCCCCTGGCGGTTGCCGCAGAGTGAGAGGATCCAACAGCCGCGGGGCCGCGTTCCGGCCCCGGAGCCGAACGCAATGACCGTGCAGAACCTCACCCAGGATCCCGAGAGCGCCGGGTCGCCCGACCTGCGCTGCCGGATTCTCGCGATCGCGGAGCGTCTCTTCCGCGATCTCGGCTACCGCAAGACCACCGTGGCCGACATCGCCGCCGACCTGCGGATGAGCCCCGGCAACGTCTACCGATTCTTCCCCTCGAAGAAGGCTCTCAACGAGGCCGTGGCGGCGCGTCTCCTGGGCGAGATCGAGGCCGAGCTCGACGCCATCGCGGCCCGGCCCGGCGCCCCGGCGGCGGCGCGGCTGCGGGACCTCCTGTCGGCCATCCACCAGATGAGCGCCCGGCAATTCACCGCGAACCGGCGCATGCACGAGATGGTCGAGGTGGCGATGGCGGAGAGCTGGCAGGTGATCCACCGCCACATCGAGCACGTCGACCGCGTCCTGTGCCGCCTCGTCGCGGAGGGAGCCGCCTCCGGCGAGTTCGGCGTGGCCGATCCGATGGTGGCGGCGCGCTGCGTCCACACGGCCTTCGTGCGCTTCTGCCACCCGGCCCTGATCGCGCAATGCGCCGACGAGGTCGGCCCGACGCTCGACGAGATGATCGACTTCCTGCTGGCCGGCCTCAAGGCGCGCTGAGAGCGGCGCCGCGCTTGCGGCAAGCTGCGTGTTGCCGCCGCGGCGGAACGCGTGCAAAGCAGCATCACGCGCCGTCGGCGGGAGGCCGATCCGGGTCCGGCTGGACGGCGTCCCCTCTCTGGTCGGAGATCTGCCGCGCGTGGGCGTCGTCCTCCCTCTCGATAAGTCCTCCTCCGATCCGGAGGCGAGCCTCAACGACCTCGTCGCCCTGGTGGCCGGCGGAATGGAGCGGGTGAACGCGACGATCCTGTCGCGGACCGGCTCGGACGTGACGATGATCCCGGAGGTGGCCAACCACCTGATCGCGTCGGGGGGCAAGCGCCTGAGGCCGATCCTGACCCTCGCGACCGCGCAGCTCTGCGGCTACCGGTCGGGCGAGGGCGGGCGGGACGGGGACGTCAAGCTCGCGGCGAGCGTCGAGTTCATGCACACGGCGACGCTCCTCCACGACGACGTGGTGGACGAGAGCGACATGCGCCGCGGCCGGGTCGCCGCCCGCATCAAGTGGGGCAACCAGGCGAGCGTGCTGGTGGGCGATTTCCTGCTCGGCCAGGCCTTCAAGATGATGGTCGAGGTCGGGTCCCTGCGCGCCCTCGACATCCTGTCCTCGGCCGCCGCGGTGATCGCGGAGGGCGAGGTGATGCAGCTCGGCGCCGCGAAGAACACCGAGACGACCGAGGACGAGTACCTCGCGGTGATCCGCGCCAAGACGGCGGAACTGTTCGCCGCGGCCTGCGAGGTCGGCCCGGTCCTGGCGGAGCGCCCGAAATCCGAGGCCGCGGCCTGCCGCAGCTACGGGATGAATCTCGGTATCGCCTTCCAGCTCATCGACGACGCCCTCGATTACGGCGGCACCAGCGCGGCTTTGGGCAAGAATGTCGGGGACGATTTCCGCGAGGGGAAGATCACGCTGCCGATCGTGCTCTCCTTCCGGCGCGGCTCGGCCGAGGAGCGCGCCTTCTGGCGGCGCACGCTGGAGCAGGGCGAGATCGACGACGCGCGCGACCTCGACACGGCGATCGCCATCATGCGCCGCCACCGGGCGCTGGAGGACACGGTGGAGCGGGCGCGCCATTACGGCGCCATCGCCCGCGACGCCCTGGCGCTGTTCCCGGACGCGCCCATGAAGCGGGCCATGCTGCAGGTGGTCGATTTCTGCATCGCCCGAGCGCGCTGATCCCGTCGATCGCCTCGCGTTCAGTCCACACTCCCCTTTTACGGGCGCGTGCAGCGCCAGCGGAAGGAGACCCGGAAAAGGGCGATCCTCCTCAAGGCGCGAACTCGAGTGCCGCGCCGCTAACCTCCTCAGCGCAGGATCGTCGCGCGCACCCACCAGCCGGGATGAGCGGCCGCGATGGCGCGGGCGGCCTGGGCCGCGCGGGTCCTGTGCGCGAAGAGGCCGAACACCGTCGCCCCCGATCCCGACATCCGGGCGAGCCGGCAGCCCGGCCGGTCGCGCAGGGCCGCCAAGGTGTCGCCGATCACGGGCGCGACGGTGAGCGCCGGCGCTTCGAGGTCGTTGCGCGCCGGCGCGATCACGCCGAGCAGCGCCGCGGCGTCGAGGCCGGGGCCGATCGCCGGATGGGGCACCGCCGCGGCCGGGTTCGCCTCGCCGACCGCGAGCCCGAGCGCCCGGAAGACCGGCGCCGTCTCGACCGGAACGCCCGGATTGATCAGCACGGCCGGGAGCCCGGGAAGGGCGAGGGCGGGGCCGACCGCCTCGCCGGCGCCCCGCATCATGCGCGCGCGGGGGGCGAGGCAGACCGGCACATCGGCCCCCGTGGCCCGTGCCGCCTCGATCAGCGCCGGGTGGTCGCCCGGGAGGCCGTTGAGCCGCGCGAGGAGGCGCAGGGCCGCCGCCGCATCCGACGAGCCGCCGCCGATCCCCGCGGCCACCGGCAGGCGCTTCACCAGCGAGAACCGACCGGCGGCGAGGCCGGGCACGAGAGCGGCGAGGCGATGGGCGGCCCGCAGCACGAGGTTGTCGGCGGTCGGGCCGGCCGGCCCCGCGGTCGGACCTGAGACGTCGAGGGCGAGATCGGGGCCCGGCGTCAGGCTCAACGTGTCGCCGACGCCCGCGAAGACGACGAGGCTCTCCAGCGCATGGTAGCCGTCACCCGGCCGGCGGCCGAGGACGTGCAGCGTGAGGTTGATCTTGGCGGGCGCGCGGGTGGTGAGGGGCAGCACGGTCGGACTCTGTGGGCTGATCCCGGACCCTCTCCCCTATGCGCGAGCATTTGCACCAGGGAAGAGGAACGACGACGTAACAGAGGTTTATTCAGGCAAGTCGGCGTCCGAGCGAAGCGCGGGATCCCCTCTCCCGCACGGGAGAGGGGATCCCGCGCTTCGCTCGGATGTCGATACCGCCATTTTGGCGAGAAGAGTGTCTCTCGGGCCGGCCCCTCCCCCGCAGCGGGGGGAGGGTTGGTTCCCGCCTAGCCGCCGTTCTTCGGCGTCGCGCCCATGGCCGGCGGGTCGCTCGGGGCCGGCGAGCCCTTCGGCATCTCCGGCTGGTCCGGCGTCGGATGGCCCTCGGCGGTGGCGGCAGGCTTCTCCGGCTCGGGCAGGCCGTCCTTGAGCTTCTGCTCGATCTTGGCGAGATCCTCCGGCTCGGGGTTCAGGTCCTTGGCGTGCTGCCACTGGAACTTCGCCTCGAGCCGCCGGCCGCTGCGCCAGTAGGCGTCGCCCAGGTGGTCGTTGATCGTCGGGTCGCCCGGCTTCAGGTCGACAGCCTTCTCCAGCTCGCGCACCGCGTCGTCGTAGCGGCCGAGGCGGAAATAGGCCCAGCCCAGGCTGTCAACGATCATGCCGTCCCGCGGCTGCAGGTCGACGGCCTTCTCCAGCATGCGGAAGGCCTCGTCGATGTTCATGTTCTGGTCGACCCAGGAATAGGCGAGGTAGTTGAGCACTTGCGCCCGCCCGTTCGGCTGGTTCTCCGGCACCAGCGACAGCGCCTTCTTCAGGTCGGCCTCGGCCTTCGGCCAGTCCTTGGCCCGCTCATAGGCGGTCCCGCGATAGTAGTAGAGGTTCCAGTAATTCTGCTGCGGCTCGGCGCCGATCAGCGAGATCGCCTTCGAGTAGGTCTCGGCGGCCTCGGCGTACTTCTTGCGGGAGCGCTGCACGCTGCCGAGCGCCGAGATCAGGTCGATGTCGTTGGGGTTGGTCTTGGCGACCGCGTCGAGGTGGGCCAGCGCCTCCTCGCTCTTGCCCATCTGCTCCAGGTTGAGGCCGATCTGGATATCGGTGTTGAGCTTGAGCGGCGAGGTCGCCGGCATCTTGGCGAAGGTCTCGTTGGCGCGCTCCGGGAGCTTCATCCGCTCCAGCGTGTCGCCGAGCGTCAGCAGCGCCAGCGGGTGGTCCGGCGCGAGGTACAGCGCGAGGCGCAGGTAGATGACCGCGGGCAGTTCCTCGCCCTGCGACGTCCCGGCGGTGCCCAGGCCGTAGAGCACCTCGGCGGCGCCCTCCTGCGCATTGGCGATCAGCGGCGCCAGCGGCGTGCCGGCCTTCAGCTTCTCCAGCGCGTCGCGCACGATCGGGTGCCGGGGCAGGATGGCATCGAAGGCCTCGTAGGCGGCGACCGCGAGATCGGGCCGGCCCGAATCCGCCTCGAAGCGGGCGTAGGCGTCGACGATGCGCAGGGTGTTGCGGTCCGCGTCGTAGGCCGCCTTCAGGCGCCGCTCCGCCTCGACCTTGTCGCCCACCACGATCGCGATCAGGCCGGCGTGGTAGTCGCGGAAGACGTTGTAGTAGCGCTCGCCCTTGAGCTTGTTGATCGTCTCGAAGGCCTTCTTGGGCTGTCCCTCGCCCGCGTAGGACCAGGCGGTGAGCAGGGTCGAGGTCAGGTCCCCGGTCGCGCCGCGGCCGCCCCGCTGCAGGTTCTGGCGCGCCTGCGCCCATTGCTTGCCCTTCAGCTTTTGCACGCCGAGCGCCAGCTGAGCGAGGCCGTTCGACGTGTCGCGGGCCGAGAGCTTCTCCGCCGCCCGGAAGGCCTCCGGGAGCGAGCCGTCCGCCAGCAGCGCCACGAAGGAGCGCTCGAGCAGTTCCGCGTTGCGCGGGTCGCCCTTCACGGCCTCCCGGTAGAAGGAGGCCGCCGCCGTCGTGTCCCGGGACGCCCCGGCGATGTAGGCCGCGAGGAAATTGCCTTCGAGGGAATCTGCGGGCTCGTAGGTGGACGTCGTCGTCACGTCGCGGGAGGCGAGCCGCGCGGCGAGGCCGGGGGAGGGGGCCGCCAGCAGCAGCGCCAGCAGGGCGGCGCCGCCGCGCAGGCGGGTCGGCAGGGAACGGGTCATGGGCACCAAGTGACGGCTCCATCGGCGCGCCGGCCGCAGCGACGGCGCGCAATCGGGCGCGACATTGAACCCTGGACGGGGCAGCGGCAAGACCGAAAGGGGGCGGCCCTGAGGCGCGCCCGCGCAGATGAATGGCATTCATCCGCTGTTGCAAACTGTGCGTTTGTGCACGCGGCAATCGGCTGGCAGGGTCGGTTCAACGACAGCGAGAGGAAACGCCCGGGTACGCCGGGGTGCGGCCGGAGCGACCTGCTCCCGCCGGTGCCTGCGGCCACGCGCCGCCCCGTTCCTCCCGTCGTCGAACCGATCGCCGGCCCGAAGGGCCGCACAGCCTGACAGGCTGCACAGGGAGGACGTCATGCTTCTGTCCGGGAAGGTCTGCCTGATCACGGGCGCCGCGTCGCTGCGCGGCATCGGCCGCGCCACTGCCCGGCTCTTCGCCGAGCAGGGCGGGCGGGTGGTGATCCTCGACCTCGACGCCGGCCAGGCGGAGGAAGCGGCCCGCACGCTCGGGGACGGCCATGCGGGCCTCGCCTGCGACGTTACCGACAAGGCCGCCTGCCAGGCCGCCGCCGCCGAGACGCTCTCGCGCTTCGGCCGCATCGACGTCCTGATCAACAATGCGGGCATCACCCAGCCGCTCAAGATCATGGACATCGCGCCGGAGAACTACGACGCGGTCACGGACGTGAACCTGCGCGGCACCCTCTACATGAGCCAGGCGGTGATCCCGCAGATGCGGGCGCAGACGTCCGGTTCGATCGTCTGCATGTCGTCGGTCTCGGCGCAGCGCGGCGGCGGCATCTTCGGCGGGCCGCACTACAGCGCCGCCAAGGGCGGCGTGCTCGGCCTGTGCAAGGCCATGGCCCGCGAGCTCGGCCCCGACGGAATCCGCGCCAACGCGGTGACGCCGGGCCTGATCCAGACCGACATCACCGGCGGCAAGCTCACGGACGACCTCAAGGCCGAGATCATCAAGGGCATCCCGCTCGGGCGGCTCGGCGTCGCGGACGACGTGGCCAAGGCCTGCCTGTTCCTCGCCTCCGACCTCTCCGCCTACACCACCGGCGCCGTGATCGACGTCAACGGCGGCATGCTGATCCACTGACGGAGGCGATCATGTCAGCCGTGCAGACCACCGAGGCGCGCGACCGCTCGAACGTCTCGCTCGCCGAGCGCGCCTACCGGATCCGGCGCAATGCGCTCCGCATGGGCGCGGTCCAGGGCCAGGGCTACATCGCCCAGGCGCTCGGCATCGCGGACGTGCTCGCGGTGTCCTACTTCCACGCCATGGCCTACCGGCCCGACGACCCGGAATGGGAGGGCCGCGACCGCTTCCTGCTCTCGATCGGGCACTACGCCATCGCGCTCTACGCGGCGCTGATCGAGGCCGGGATCCTTCCCGAGGACGAGCTGGAGACCTACGGCTGCGACGACAGCCGCCTGCCGATGTCCGGCATGGCCGACTACACGCCGGGCATGGAGATCACCGGCGGGTCCCTGGGCCACGGGCTCGGCATCGCGGTCGGCTTCGCGCTCGGCCTGAAGCGGAAGGGCTCGAAGAACGTCGTCTACAACCTGTTCTCGGACGGGGAACTCGACGAGGGCTCGACCTGGGAGGCCGCGATGTCGGCCGCCTCCTTCAAACTCGACAACCTGATCGGCCTCGTCGACGTGAACGGGATGCAGGCGGACGGCCCCTCGCGGGGCGTCCTCAACTTCGAGCCGCTCGCCCCGAAATTCGAGGCCTTCGGCTGGTTCGTCCAGCGGGTCGACGGGAACGACATCGCGGCCCTGGTCGCGGCCTTCGACGCCGCCCGGGCGCATCCGGAGCCCAAGCCCCGGATCATCATCTGCGACACGACCATGGCCAAGGGCGTGCCGTTCCTGGAGGCGCGCGAGCGCAACCACTTCCTGCGCGTCGAGCCGGCCGAGTGGAGCCAGGCGCTGAGCGTGCTGGCCGAGGGGAGGGCGGAATGAGGCGATCGAAATACGAGCGGCCGACGCATCTCCTGAACGGGGCGCCGCGGCTCACCACCTCGGCGATGATCGCCTCGCTCGCCGGGCCGGACCAGCGCACCAAGCCGGCGCCGTTCGGGCACGCGCTGGTGCGGCTCGCCGCCGAGCGGCCCGACATCGTCGGTCTCAGCGCGGATCTCAGCAAGTACACCGACCTGCACATCTTCGCGCAGGCCCATCCCGACCGCTTCTACCAGATGGGAATGGCCGAGCAGCTGCTGTTCAGCGCGGCGGCCGGCCTCGCCCGGGAGGGTTTCACGCCCTTCGCCACGACCTACGCGGTGTTCGCGGCGCGGCGGGCCTACGACTTCATCTGCCTGGCGATCGCCGAGGAGAACCTGAACGTCAAGATCGCCTGCGCGCTGCCGGGCCTGACCACGGGCTACGGCCCGAGCCACCAGGCCACCGAGGATCTCGCGATCTTCCGGGGCATGCCGAACCTCACCATCATCGACCCTTGCGACGCGCACGAGATCGAGCAGGTGGTGCCCGCGATGGCGGCGCATCAGGGTCCGGTCTACCTGCGGCTCCTGCGCGGAAACGTGCCCCTCGTCCTCGACGAGTACGGCTATCGCTTCGAGCTCGGCAAGGCGAAGAGCATCCGGGACGGGCGCGACGTGCTGATCGTGACGAGCGGCCTGATGACCATGCGGGCGCTGGAGGCGGCCGAGGCCCTGGCCCGGGACAGCATCGACGTCGCGGTGCTGCACGTGCCGACGATCAAGCCCCTCGACGAGGCCACGATCCTGCGCGAGGCGGGACGCGGCGGCCGGCTCGTGGTGGTGGCCGAGAACCACACGGTGATCGGCGGTCTCGGCGAAGCGGTGGCGGGGCTCCTCATGCGCAGCGGGACGCGCTGCGAGAAAGGCTTCCGGCAGATCGGCCTCCCCGACCAATTCCTGGACGCGGGCGCGCTGCCCACCCTCCACGACCGCTACGGCTTGTCCACGAACGCCGTCGTCGGGAGGATCCGCGAATGGCTCTGACGCCGGTCGCCTTCGTGGGCCTCGGCTCGATGGGCCTGCCCATGGCCAAGAATCTCCTGGCGAAGGGGTTCGAGGTCCGCGGCTACGACGTGCGTCCCGAGGGCCGCGCCGCCCTGGCGGCGGCGGGCGGACGGGCGGCCGACACGCTGCGCGCGGCGGCGGAGGGCGCGGGTAGCCTCGTGCTGATGGTGGTGAACGCCGCCCAGGCCGAGACGGTCCTGTTCGCCGAGGGCGCGCTCGACGCGCTGGCGCCCGGCGCGGCGGTGATCCTGATGGCGACCTGCCCGCCGCAGGCGGTGGCGGGGCTCGCCGCCCGGGTCGAGGCGACGGGGCGGCTCTTCGTCGACGCCCCCGTCTCCGGCGGGGTCGTGGGCGCCGAGACCGGCACGCTCACCGTGATGGCGGCGGCTCCCGCGGAGGTGTTCGCGACGGTGCGCCCGCTCTTCGCGGCGGTCGGCGAGCGGATCTTCCACGTCGGCACCGAGCCTGGCCAGGGCGCCACCGTGAAGGCGGTGAACCAGCTCCTCTGCGGGATCCACATCGCGGCGGCGGCCGAGGCCTTCTCGCTCGCCGAGCGGGTCGGGGTCGACCTCTCGGTGGTGCTGGAGATCCTGTCGGGCTCCTCGGCCGCGAGCTGGATGCTGCGCGACCGCGGCCCGCGGATGCTGGAGGCGGATCCGCGGGTCACCAGCGCGGTCGACATCTTCGTGAAGGATCTCGGCATCGTGCTGGAGGCCGGCCGCGACCAGAAGGCGGCCCTGCCGCTCGCGAGCCTCGCCCACCAGCTCTTCCTCGCCGCCTCCGGGCGCGGGGAGGGCGCGGCCGACGACAGCCAGGTGATCCGGTCCTACCGGGCGCTGAACGGGACGCGGTGAGGAGCCGCGCCGAGCGTGACCCTCCCCCCTCTGCGGGGGAGGGTGGCGAACGGAGTGAGCCGGGAGAGGGGAGCCACGCTTCAAGATGGGGCGCTCGTCGGAACGGCTCAGCTCTTTCCGGAAGCCTGGTTCCCCTCCCCCGCCCCGCTCCGCGAAGGGGAGAGCGTGGGAGCGAACGTCCCGCGCCGCAAGATGGCGAGCCGCCTCGCCGAACACAGCCGAGCAGAGCCGGATCAACCGGCCTGTCGAACCATCGCAAGTCAGGGAGAACGCCATGTCGAAGTCGACCGTTTGCCGCCGCACGCTCCTCGCCGGCGCCGCCGCCGGCATCCCGCTCGTGACGATCCTGCGTCGCCCGGCCAACGCGGCCGAGTTCGAGTACAAGCTCGCCACCGGCCAGGACCCGACCCACCCGGTCAACACCCGCGCGCAGGAGGCGCTGAACCGCATCCGCGAGGCATCGGGCGGGCGGCTCGACATCAAGCTGTTCCCGGCCAACCAGCTCGGCTCGGATACCGACCTGCTCTCGCAGGTGCGCAACGGCAGCGTCGAGTTCTTCAACCTCTCGACCTCGATCCTCGCCACCTTCGTGGCCGCCGCGAGCCTCCCCAACACCGGCTTCGCGTTCAAGGACTACAATGCCGTCTGGGCGGCGATGGACGGGGCGCTCGGCACCTACATCCGCGCCGAGATCGCCAAGACGCCGATCCAGACCGTGTCCAAGGCCTGGGACAACGGCTTTCGCCACATCACCTCCTCGACCCGCGAGATCCGCACCCCGGACGACCTCAAGGGCTTCAAGATCCGGGTGCCCCCGGCCCCGATGCTGACCTCGCTGTTCAAGGCGCTCGACGCGGGCGCCGCGCCGCTCAACTTCAACGAGCTGTACTCCGCGCTCCAGACCAAGATCTTCGAGGGCCAGGAGAATCCGCTGGCCATCACGGCCACCACGCGCCTCTACGAGGTCCAGAAGTCCTGCAGCCTCACCGGCCACGTCTGGGACGGCTACTGGATTCTCGGCAACAAGCGCGCCGTTCAGCGCCTGCCGGAGGACCTGCGCGCCCTGGTCACCCGCGAACTCGACAAGTCCGCCGACGATCAGCGCGCCGACATCGCCCGCCTCGCGACCACGCTCCGTCAGGATCTGACCGCCAAGGGCATCACCTTCATCGAGGTCGATCGCGATCCTTTCCGCGATGCGCTCGGCCGGACTTCCTTCTACAAGGACTGGCGAGCCAAGTTCGGTGACGCGGCCTGGGGCTACCTGGAAGCCGTGTCCGGAAAGCTGGCCTGAGGGAGGACGCGATGCATCTCGAACTCGCCGAGGAGTCGCCTTCGGCGGCCCTCACCGGCCGACGGGCCCGCCTCAAGTGGCTCGACGACACGCTCGGCCACTGCATCGAGGCGCCCGCGGCCCTCCTCGTCGTGCTCGAGATCGTCGTGCTCCTGTCGGGCGTGGTCAGCCGCTACGTCTTCCACCAGCCGATCGTGTGGGCGGACGAACTCGCCTCGATCCTGTTCCTGTGGCTCGCCATGCTGGGGGCCGTCGTCGCGTATCGGCGCAGCGAGCACATGCGCATGACCGCCGTGGTGAGCCTCGCCTCGCCGCGGGTCCGCGCCTTTCTCGAAGCGCTCTCGCTCGCCGCGGGCCTCGTGTTCATCGCGGTGCTCCTCGAACCGGCCTACGAGTTCGCCAGCGAGGAGCTGTTCGTCCAGACGCCGGCCCTGGAGATCACCAATGCGTGGCGCGCCGCCGCCCTGCCGGTCGGCTTCGTGCTCCTCCTCGCCATCGCGGTGCTGCGCCTCGTCGAGAGCGCCGATTGGAAGATCGCCCTCGGCGCCCTCGTGGTGGTGGGGGCGGTGATCGGCGGGCTGTTCCTGGCCGAGCCGACCCTGCGCGGCCTCGGCAACTGGAACCTGCTGATCTTCTTCGTGCTCGGGGTCGGCGCGCTGGTGTTCTCGGGCGTCCCCATCGCCTTCGCGTTCGGGCTCGCGACCTTCGGCTACCTCGCCTTCACCACCCGCGCCCCCTCGATGGTGGTGGTCGGGCGCATGGACGAGGGGATGAGCCACCTGATCCTGCTCGCCGTCCCGCTCTTCGTCTTCCTCGGGCTCCTCATCGAGATGACCGGGATGGCGAAGGCCATGGTCGGCTTCCTCGCAGCCCTGCTCGGCCACGTGCGCGGCGGCCTGCACTACGTGCTGGTCGGCGCCATGTACCTCGTCTCGGGCATCTCGGGCTCCAAGGCCGCCGACATGGCCGCGGTCGCCCCGGTGCTCTTCCCCGAGATGAAGGCCCGCGGGGCCAAGGAGGGCGACCTCGTGGCGCTGCTGGCCGCCACCGGCGCCCAGACCGAGACCATCCCGCCGTCTCTGGTGCTGATCACGATCGGGTCGGTCACCGGCGTGTCGATCACCGCGCTCTTCACCGGCGGCCTGCTGCCCGGCGTCGTTCTCGGCATCACGCTCTGCAGCTTGGTCTGGTGGCGCTACCGGGGCGAGGACCTGAGCCACGTGCGCCGGGCGACCGGGCGCGAGATCGGCCGCGCCCTCGTCATCGCGATCCCGGCCCTGGCGCTGCCCTTCGTGATCCGCTTCGCGGTGGTGGAGGGCATCGCCACCGCCACCGAGGTCTCGACCATCGGCATCGTCTACGCGGTGCTCGCGGGCCTCCTGATCTACCGCCAGTTCAATTGGCGGCGGCTCTACCCGATGCTCGTCTCGACCGCGTCCCTGTCCGGGGCGATCCTGCTGATCATCGGGGCGGCCACCGGCATGGCCTGGGCGCTCACCCAATCCGGCTTCTCCCAGAGCCTCGCCGTCCTCATGAAGAGCCTGCCGGGCGGCTCGCTCGGGTTCCTGGCGGTGTCGGCCGCCGCCTTCGTGGTGCTGGGCTCGGTGCTGGAGGGGATCCCGGCCATCGTGCTGTTCGGTCCCCTGCTGTTCCCGATCGCCCGCCAGGTCGGCGTGCACGAGGTGCACTACGCCATGGTGGTGATCCTCGCCATGGGCGTCGGCCTGTTCGCGCCGCCCTTCGGGGTCGGCTACTACGCGGCCTGCGCCATCAGCCGGATCCATCCCGACGCGGGGATCCGGCCGATCATCGGCTACATGCTCGCGCTCCTCGCCGGCCTCGTGGTGGTGATCCTGGTGCCCTGGATCTCGACCGGCTTCCTCGCCGCGCCCTAGCGCCCGCTTCCCCGCGCCGCCCGTGACGCGGTCGCCCCCCGGCGACCGCGGACGGCCCCGCCTTGCCCAAAGGACCGCCCGCCATGACCGCCGATCCCCGCCGCATGGCGGACGCCATCCGGTTCCTCGCCCTCGACGCCATCGCCCGCGCCGGGGATGGCCATCCGGGCGCGCCCCTCGGCTGCGCCGAGATCGCCACCGCCCTGTTCACCCGCCACCTCGTCTGCAACCCGGACGATCCGGAATGGCCGAACCGGGACCGCTTCGTGCTGTCGAACGGCCACGGCTCGATGCTGCTCTACGCCGCCCTGCACCTCTCGGGCTACGCGGCGATGTCGGAGGCGGCGCTCCGGACGTTCCGCGAACTCGGCTCGCCCTGCCACGGTCATCCGGAATTCGCGCCTCACCACGGGATCGAGGCCACGACCGGCCCCCTCGGCCAGGGGATCGCCAACGCGGTCGGCATGGCGGTGGCCGAGGCGAAGCTCGAAGCCGAGTTCGGGAGCGCTCTCGTCGACCACCGCACCTACGCGCTCGTCGGGGACGGCTGCCTGCAGGAGGGCATCGCCCACGAGGTGATCTCGCTCGCCGGCCACCTGCGACTGGGCAAGCTGACTGTCCTCTGGGACGACAACCGCATCACCGACGACGGCAGCACCGATCTGTCGATCTCCGAGGACGTGCGCGCCCGCTTCCGGGCCGCCGACTGGCAGGTGATCGATTGCGACGGCCACGACGTGGAGGCGGTCTCGGCGGCGCTCCTCCTCGCCAGGGGCGACCCGCGCCCGAGCCTGATCGCCTGCCGCACCGTGATCGGGCGCGGCCTGCCCCGGCTCGAAGGGCAGCGCGGCGCCCATGGCGGCCGCGTCTTCGACAGCGACTGCGCCGAGGCGCGCACGGCGCGCGGCTGGGACCATCCGGCCTTCGCGGTGCCGCCGGAGGTGCGGGCGGCGTGGGAGGCCGGGGCGGGTGGTCGCAACCGCGCCGCCTATGCGGCCTGGCAGGAGCGCCGCGCGGCGCTCTCCCCCGAGACGCGGGCGGCCTTCGACCGGCGCATGGCCGGCCAATTGCCGGAGACCTGGCGCGAGACGCTCCAGAGCCTCAAGCGTCACTGGGCCGAGGCCGCGCCGGAGCGGCCCACCATCGAGACCGCGGCCGACATCCTGGCGGTGCTCGCCGAGGCGATCCCGGACGTGTTCAGCGGCGCCCCTGACCTCGAAGGTCCGACGAAGCACAAGCAGGCGCTCGCCGCCTTCACGGCGCGGGACCGGAGCGGCCGCTACCTCCACTACGGCATCCGCGAGCACGCCATGGGGGCGATGATGAACGGGATGGCGGCCCATCGCGGGCTGATCCCGGTCGGCGCCACCTACCTGGTCTTCTCCGACTACCTGCGGCCGGCCCTGCGCATGGCGGCGCTGATGGAACTGCCCGTCGTCACCGTCTACAGCCACGACTCGATCGGCATCGGCCGCAACGGCCCGACCCACCAGCCGGTGGAGTTCCTGGCCTCGCTGCGGGCCATCCCCAACATGCTGGTGCTGCGCCCCGCCGACGCGATCGAGGCGGTCGAGGCCTGGGAGATGGCGCTCGCCCATCGCGACGGCCCGACCTCGCTGATCTGCGCGCGGCAGCCGCTGCCGCCGCTCCCGCGACCGGCCACGGGCGAGAACCTGAGCGCGCGCGGCGCCTACGTGGTCGCCCCCGCGACCGGCGCGCGCGAGCGCGTGACGCTGATCGGCACAGGCTCCGAGGTCGCGGTGGCGCTCGCCGCGCGGGATCGGCTCCAGGCGGAGGGCGTGCCCGCCGCGGTCGTCTCGATGCCGTCCTGGGAGGCCTTCGCGGCGCAGCCGGAGAGCTACCGCCGCGAGGTGATCCCGCGCGACACGGTGCGGGTCGCCGTCGAGGCGGCGATCCGTCAGGGATGGGACCGCTGGATCGGGGAGGATGGCGGTTTCGTCGGAATGACGGGCTTCGGCGCCTCGGGGCCCGCGGACGCACTGTTCCGGCATTTCGGGATCACCGCGGAGGCGGTCGTGCGCGAGGCGAAGGCCCGCCTCTAGATCGAACGCGCGCGCAAGGCTTCGTCAGGGCTGGGAGATTCGCGGCGGGCCGGTCCGGTGGTCGGGGCGAAAGGATCCCCGCTCCCCATAGGGCTACCGTGTGCACACATCTCGGTAGCCGGCTTATTGAATGACCGCGCCTGGAATGCGCGACAATCCTCATGCTGAGGCGCCGCGCAGCGGCCTCGAAGCACCCGGAACGTTCATCCAAGAGAAAAGGCGCTTTGGACGAGATGCTCTGGGTTGCTTCGAGGCTCGCTCCGCTCGCACCTCAGCATGAGGAGGTGGATTTGTTGCCATTGACGGGATATTATGCTCTGTTTGCGTTCGTGTTGTTGTATCAAATCTGATATGCGTCCAGGATGTACGGCTGTGAATTTGTCGCGCAATGTCGGCCAGGTGATCGTGTCGGCAGCACAGCGCGTGACTTTCCGCCTCAGTAGTCGCGGCGCAGCCTGCGATCGAGCGTTTCCCGCAGAAACAACCCCAGGCCAAGCGTGTGAATACGAGCCATCGAAGGCCCGGAGCAGACGTCGCGGTACGACCTGATCGAAGCCGGCTCCTGGGCGCGGAGCATCTTGTTAAATTTCCCCTGTTTCATTCATGCCCCTGATTCACGGGGCATAACGATGACGTTTCGATTCGGCATGGTCCATCGCCTGATCGCACTGGCGCTGGCGGCCCTGGTGCTTCTGGGTGGCGCCCTCGGGGCGACCCTGGTGCAGGTGCGGGCGATGATGCTCGATCAGCGCCGCGGCGAGATCAGGCACAGCGTCGAGGCCGCCGCGAGCATCCTGTCCGGCTACGTCGCCCGCGCCAAGGCCGGCGAGATGACCGAGGCCGAGGCGCGGCGCGCGGCCGTCGGCGTGCTCCGCCCGGTCCGTTTCGATTCCGGCAACTTCTTCTACATCTACGATTACGAGGGCAACGGCATCCTGCAGCCGGTCAAGCCCGAGCTGGAGGGCCGGAACAACCTGGGCCTGAAGGACCGCAGCGGCCGCTTCATCATCCGCGAGGTCGTCGACGTCGTGAAGGAGAAGGGCGCGGGCTTCAACGAGATCCTCTGGGTGCGGCCCGGCGAGACCACCGAGACCGTGCGGGTGACCTACTCGATCGGGATCCCGGAATGGCGCCTCTTCGTCGGGGCGGGCCTCTACCTGGACGATATCGACGCGGCCCTGCGCCAGGCGGTCATCGGCCTGCTGTGGAAGATCGTGCCCTGCGCCCTCCTGTTCCTGGCGCTCGCGCTCCTGATCGGGCGCGGCATCGTCAAGCCGCTCGCGGGGCTGACAAGGTCGCTGGAGCGTCTCGCGGAGGGCGAGGTCGAGGCCGCCGTGAGCGGGGAGGGCCGCCGCGACGAGATCGGGCGGATCGCCGGCGCGGTCGTGCGGCTGCGCGACGTCATCCGGCAACGGGCGCTGGACGCGCAGGAGCAGGATCGCGCCGCGCGCGCGCACCAGGAGCAGGGGCGGCGCGAGGCGATGCTGGCGCTGGCGGAGCAGTTCGAGGGCTCGGCCGGTCTCGTCGTCGGGCAGCTCTCGGCCTCGGCGGCGGACCTGCAGGCGATGGCGGCCGCGATGAGCACCTCGGCCGACAGCACCGCGGCGCGGGCCGCCACCGTGGCCTCGGCCGCCGAGGCGGCCTCCGGCAACGTCGATATGGTGGCGGCGGCGGCCGAGGAACTCGGCGCCTCGGTGGCGGAGATCAGCCGTCAGGCGGTGGGCTCCTCGGATCTCGCCGCGGCGGCGGGCGTCGAGGCGGATCAGACCGCCCGGCTGGTCGACGACCTCAGCCGCACGGCGGGCCGCATCGGGGACATGGTCGGCCTGATCGCCGACATCGCGAGCCAGACCAACCTGCTGGCGCTCAACGCCACCATCGAGGCGGCGCGGGCCGGCGAGGCGGGCCGCGGCTTCGCGGTGGTGGCCGCGGAGGTCAAGGAACTCGCCAACCAGACCGCGAAGGCGACGGAACAGATCTCCGGGCAGGTCTCCCAGATTCAGGGCGCGACCGGCGAGGCGGTCGCGGCGATCGGCGCCATCACCCGCCGGATCGGCGAGATGCGCGGCGTCGCCACGATGATCGCCACCGCCGTCACCCAGCAGGGCGCCGCGACGCAGGAGATCGTCCGCAACGTCTCCGAGGCGTCGGCCGGCACCCGCGGCGTCACGGCGATCATCGCCGAGGTCTTCGCAACCGCGGAGGAGACCGGCACCGCCGCCGCCCGGATGCTCCACGCGGCGGGCGCGCTGTCGGCGCAGTCGGACCGTCTCGCCTCGGACGTGTCCGGCTTCCTCGACACGGTGCGGGCCGCGTGACGCGCCCTGCCTACTCGGCCGCCGCCTCCAGCGCCTTCTCGTAGGCGCCGGAGGTGAGCGCCGCCTTCAGCCAGCCGTCGACGGCCTGTTTGAGGGCCGGGTCGCGGGTCATCCAGTAGCCCTTGTCGGCGTGGTCGAAGGTATCCGGCACGGCGGCCGGGCAGAGCACGCCGCGGTGCCGACGGGCCTGGTAGTCGACCTCGGCCCCGTCCGTAATCATCAGGTCGGCGCGGCCCTCCGCGACCTCCTCGAAGATCGTGCGGTTGTCGGGGTGCACCCGCAGGGCGGCGTGCGGCAGGTTCGCGGCCGCGAATCGCTCGTTGGTGCCGCCCGGATTGACGACGACCCGCACCTCCGGCCGGTCGATCGCCGGGAGCGACGTATAGGTTCCGGCATCGGAGCAGCGCACGATCGGGCGCTTGCCGTCCGTCATCACCGGCACGGAGAAATCCGCCACGGCGGCGCGGTCGCTCGTCACCGAGACGCCGCCCATGGCGATGTCGAAGCGGTCCGCGAGGAGGTCGTCCTTCAGGTTCTTCCAGGTCGTCGGCACGATCTCGAGCGAGACGCCGAGCGCCTTCGCCAGGTCCCGCGCCATGGTGACGTCGGCACCCTTGATCCCGGTCTCCGTCCTCAGGGAGTAGGGGGCGTAATCGCCGGTCAGACCCACCCGCAGCGTGCCGCTGTCGCGGATCGTCGCCAGCGGCCGCGCTATGGCCGGACCTGCGAACAGGATCGCCGCCGCCCAGAACCCCGCCCACCCGATCACCCGCATCGCCGCTCTCCTGTCGCGCCGGGCGCAGCTAAGGGCTTCGCCCGCTCTCTGTCCACGGGAAGCGTGTCCGCGAGGCCGGGAGCGGTTGACAGGGCGCGCCGCGACTGGCGTGGAGGGGGCCTGTCGAGCCCGTGATGACCGCCCCAGCCGCCCGCCTCGCCGTCTGGCTCTCCCGCAACCGCGCCAAGGTGATCCAGGCCGGGCGCATGACGGTCGCCAGCCTCACGACCTTCCTGCTCGCCGAGGCGCTCGGCCTGCCGCAGGGCTTCTGGGCGGTGATCACGGCGCTCATCGTGACGCAGAGCAGCGTCGGCTCGTCGATCAAGGCCGCGATCGACCGCTTCCTCGGCTCGGTCCTCGGGGCGGTCTACGGCGGGGCCGTGGCCCTGGCGGTGCCCCATCACGGCGGCGTCGAGACGGTGCTGGCCCTGGTGCTGGCGATCGCGCCGCTCTCGCTCGCCGCCGCGCAATCGGCGGGGTTCCGGATCGCCCCGATCACCGCGGTCATCGTGCTGCTGAGCACGACCGGGAGCACGCTCGGGCCGATCGCCTTCGCGCTCGACCGGATGCTGGAGGTCGGCCTCGGCTGCGCCATCGGGCTTGCCGTCTCGCTGCTGGTCGCCCCGTCCCGCGCCTCGCGGCTCGTGGGGATCCAGGCGGCGCGCACCGCCCGGCTCCTCGCCGACCAGCTCGACGCCCTCGGCCGCCGCGACGATGCCGGGATCGACGCCCAGGGCCTGCCGCTCGCCGCCCGCCGCAGCCTCGACCGGCTGGAGACGCTCGTGGCCGAGGCGGCCCGCGAGATGCGCAGCCGCCTCGCCTCGGCGCCCGACCCGGAGCCGCTGGCCCGCACGCTGATGCGCCTGCGCCACGACGTGGTGGTGCTTCGCCGCGCCGTCCGCGAGGCGGATCTCGGCCCGGATCTCGCGGAGCCCTGGGCACGGGCCGCCCGCGCCGCCGCCGCCCGCCTGCGGGCGGTGGCGGCCGCGCTGGAGGACGGCACGGCGGCTCCGGCCGAGGATCCGGCCTTCCCGGACGCGATCGCGGCCTACCGCGCCGCGATCGACGCCATGCGCGAGCGCCACCTCACCCGCGACCTCTCCACCGACGTGGTGGGCCAGATCTTCTGGATCGCGTTCTCGCTCGATCAGCTGCGGCGCAACTTGGACGACCTCGCCGAGCGGGCCGCCGAGCGGGCCGGCGCCTGAGGCCGCGTGGTCATTGCGGGCTGCTGCTCGGATCGGGCCCGCCCTCGCGCACGAATTTCTGGGCCCGCTTGCCGGTATCGACCTCGGTCGTGAAGACGTTGCCGTGCCGGTCCACCGCGAGGTTGTGCACCCAGTGGAAGTCGCCGGCCTGCCGCCCGTTGCGCCCGAAGCGGCCCACGACCGCGCCGGTGTCGCGCCGCAGGGTGCGGACCTCGTTGTTGGCACCGTCCGCGTTCATCAGGAAGCTTTGGGCGGCATCCGGCCAGAGCGCCAGTTCCCACACCGAGCCGTTGGCGCGGGTGTCCTTCTCGACGAAGAATTCCGTCACGAAGGTGCCGTCCTTGCGGAAGACCTGGACGCGGTCGTTCGTCCGGTCGCAGACGTAGACGAGCCCGTCCCGGGCGATCTGCACGCAGTGAACCGGATTGCGGAACTGCGCGGCCGGCGGGGCGGCGGGATCGTAGGGGCCGAGCGCGACGTCCGTCGGCGGCTTGCCGTAGGCGCCCCAGTGCCGCTTGTAGGCGCCCGTCTCGGCGTCGAAGACGATCACCCGGTGATTGAAGTACCCATCCGCGACGAAGAGTTCGTTCGTCTCGGGATCGACCTGCATGTTGGCCGGCCGGCCGAGCCGGGTGACGTCGGCGCTGTTCGTCTGCGGGCCGGGATGACCGATCTGCATGACGAAGCGGCCGTCCTGGGTGAACTTCAGGATCTGCCCGTCATGCTCGCCGTTGCCGGCGATCCAGACGAAGCCCTTGGGGTCGATGTGGATCCCGTGCTCGTTCTCGGGCCAGTCGTAGCCCGTCCCCGGGCCGCCCCAGGAGGCCACCAGGGTGCCGCCCTGGTCGAAGACCAGCACCGGCGGGGCCGGGACGCAGCAGCGGCTGCGCGGGGGCGTGAGGCTCGCGGCCTTCTCGTCGTCCGTCAGGGTCCGGGGCCGCTGGATCACCCAGATCCGATCCTGGCCATCCACGGCCACGCCCGACGCCTGGCCGATGATCCAGTTGTTGGGCAGGGGCTTGGGCCAGAACGGGTCCACCCGGAACCGCGGCACGTCGTCCGCGAGCGCGGCGAACCCGCACAGCATTGCGATGAGGACGGCCAGCCACCGCATCCTCTCCTCCCTGAAGATTGTCCCACGCGAGTATGCGGACGGGAGCTGGCCGCAATCCACTCCGGGGCACGATATTCCTGAGGACGGAGGCCGACGCGGCGTTCGAACGCTCGCGCGGCTGCTGCGTTGGGCAGGGCGGCCGACCGGCCGCGACGCGGGATACCCAATGCCGGACCTGAGACACCCCGCCCGCGACGAGGCGGCGCCGATCCGAGTCGCCGAACCCGATCCGTCAGGGGGGGCCGGCGCGATCAGACCGCCGCCCACCGCGGAGGACGCCTCGCCGCGCGTCCCCTGGCTCAGCCTCCTGTTCGGGTTCCTGCCGATGCTCCCCTTCGCGGCGGGCGCCGCGGCAGCCGCTCTCGCCGGGGGTGAGACGCGCCGGGTCGTCGTCGCGCTGACCCTGCTCTGGGGCTGCGCCATCCTGTGCTTCCTGTCGGGGGTGCGCCGCGGTCTCAGCTTCCGGACCGTCGGGGGGCCGACCGCGGCGCAGCTCGCCACCATGCTGGCGCTGTTCGGCCTGGGTTTCGCGGCGGTGCTCGGCGTCGCATTCGGCCGGCCCCTCACTGCGACGGGGCTCCTCCTCGTCGGCTACGGGCTGATCGTCGTCCTCGACCCGCGCGCGGCGCGGACCGGCGAGGCCCCGCGCCACTTCGCCCGGCTGCGGCCGGTCCAGATCCCCATCGCCCTGCTGGGCCTCGCGGTGCTGCTCCTGCTCCAGCTCGCCGGACCGGCCTGATCGCCCTGGTCCAAGCGCGGCAAAAAATTCGCTAGGATGCCGACGACGGGCCTCGCCGCCCGTCGCCGGGGCGGGTCGCCCCGGCGAGGATCGGGCGCGCAGGCGTCCGCCAGAGGGAAGGACACGCGCCATGCTCGGCCTGATGCAGGACTGGCCCCTGCTCATCCACCGCATCATCGACTACGCGGGAGCGCAGCATCCCGACCGGACGGTGCTGTCGCGGTCCGTCGAGGGACCGATGCACCGCACCGATTACCGCGCGGTGCGCAGCCGGGCCCTGCGCCTCGCCAAGCGCCTCGATCGGGAGGGCATCCGGCTCGGCGACCGGGTCGCCACCCTGGCCTGGAACACGTGGCGGCACCTGGAGGCGTGGTACGGCATCACCGGTCTCGGGGCGATCTACCACACGGTCAACCCGCGGCTGTTCGGGGAGCAGATCGCCTACATCATCAACCACGCGGAGGACCGCATCCTCCTCCTCGACCTCACCTTCGTGCCGATGATCGAGCGGCTCGCCGCGCAGCTGCCGACGGTCGAGCGCTTCGTGATCCTCACCGACGCGGCGCACCTGCCGGAGACGAGCTTGCGCAACGCCGTCGCCTACGAGACCTGGATCGCCGAGGCCGACGACGATTTCGCCTGGGCCTCCTTCGACGAGCGCACTGCGGCGGGCCTCTGCTACACCTCGGGCACGACCGGGAACCCCAAGGGCGTCCTCTACTCGCACCGCTCGAACGTGCTGCACGCGATGGCGAATAACGGGCCCGACTATCTCGGGCTCGCCAGCCGGGACGTGGCGATGCCGGTGGTGCCGCTCTTCCACGCCAACAGCTGGTCGCTCGCCTTCGCGGCGCCGATGGCGGGCGCCGGCCTCGTCCTGCCCGGCCCGAAGCTCGACGGCGCCTCCGTGCACGATCTCTTGGAGACGACGGGCGTCACCGTCACGGCGGCAGTGCCGACCGTGTGGCTCGGGCTCCTGCAGCACCTCGACGCGACGGGAGGGCGGCTGTCGCACCTCAAGCGGGTCGTCATCGGCGGGTCGGCCTGCCCGCGGGCGATGAGCGCGCGGTTCGAGCGGGATTTCGGCGTCACCGTGACGCATGCCTGGGGCATGACCGAGATGAGCCCGATCGGCTCCTTCTGCTCGCTCAAGCCCGAGGTCGGCCACCTGGAGGGCGAGGCGCGCCTCGATCTGAAGATGAAGCAGGGCTACCCGCCCTTCGGCGTGGAGTTCCGCCTCACCGACGATGCCGGACGGGACCTGCCCTGGGACGGCACCACCTTCGGGCGGCTGAAGGTGGCCGGGCCGGCGGTCGCCAAGGCGTATTTCCGCGACGACACGCCGATCCTCGACGATCGCGGGTTCTTCGACACCGGCGACATCGCGACCATCGACCCGCACGGCTACATGACGATCACCGACCGCTCGAAGGACGTGATCAAGTCGGGCGGGGAGTGGATCTCCTCGATCGAGCTCGAGAACCTCGCGGTCGCCCACCCGGACGTGGCGGAGGCGGCGGTGATCGGGATCGCGCATCCGAAGTGGGACGAGCGCCCGCTCCTCGTGGTGGTCCCCAAGGCCGGCCGCACCCCGACCAAGGACGACATCCTCGACTTCATGCGCCCGCGCATCGCCAAGTGGTGGATCCCGGACGACGTCGTCCTCGTGGAGGAGATCCCCCACACGGCGACGGGCAAGATCCAGAAGACCACGTTGCGCGACCAGTTCCGGGAGTACAGGCTGCCCGGGGCGGCGTGAGGCCGCAGGCGGGCGCGCCGCGCGGGCGGGGGTTCCTCCGCGCGGCGCGCCCCATTACTAACCCCCGGATGACAGCTACGCCCGGCCCGGTCCCCGCATGCGCCGCCTGATCGTCGAGGAGCCCGTCACCCGGGCGGCCCCCTGGTCGCTGCGCTGCGCGTGGTTCGCGCTGGCGGTGGTGGCCATCGCGCTCCTGCTCGTGCGCGATCCCCGGGCCGAGACCGGCCCGGCCCTCGCGGCCATGGCCGCGGGAGTCGGCGTCGCGCTCCTCGCCGTCCTCCTGGCGATCGGCGCCTTCGTGCGGGTGTGGAACGAGGGCGCCCGCGGCCTCGGCACGGCGACCGCCGGCCTGTTCCTCGCCGCCCTGGTCCTGGCCTATCCGGGGCTCATGGCGGTGCGGGGCGCGACGCTGCCCCGGCTCACCGACATCGCCACCGACATCGCCGATCCCCCCGCCTTCTCGCGCTCGCGGGCCGCCTACGCGGCGCGGGGCGGCTGGCTGCCTCCCGACGTGGCGCCCGGCCCGCGCGCCCTGCAGCGGGAGGCCTACCCGCAGATCGCCCCGCTCACCCTCGACCTGGGACCGGACGAAGCCTTCCAGCTCGCCCTGAAGGCGGCGGGAAACCGCAAGTGGCAGGTGGTGGAATCCTACAAGCCCGGCGGACGGGTCGGGAACGGGCGGATCGAGGCGGTGGTCCGCTCGCGCCTCCTCGGGCTCCCCTACGACGTCACCGTCCGGGTTCGGCCGCGCGCCGACGGCGCCCGCATCGACGTACGGGCGGCCTCCCGCTACGGCGACCGCGATTTCGGGCAGAACGCCGATCACATCCGCTCGTATCTCGAGGAGCTGTCCAACCTCGCCCTCGCGGTGAAGTGAGGGTCGGTCAGGGCGCCCGGTAGAGGCTGTCGAGGGCCGCCTCGCCGTCGGTCAGGGCGCGCCCGCGCGCGACGAGGTCCTCCAGGTGGGCGTAGACCGAGAGCGCGGCGGCGCCGGTGAGCCGGGGGTCCAGGCCCTGGTAGATCTCGGCGACGAGGGCCGGAATCGTGCGCGGCCCGCCCGCGAGGCGCTCCAGGATCGCCGCCTCCCGCGCCCGCCGGTGGTGGGCCAGCGCGCGGACGAAGCGCTGCGGCTCGCGCACCGGCCCGCCATGGCCCGGCCAATAGGTCCGGTCGCCGCGGCTCTTGAGGCGGTCAAGGGAGTCCATGTAGGCGCCCATGGCGCCGTCCGGCGGGGCCACGATGCTGGTCGACCAGCCCATCACGTGGTCGCCCGAGAACAGCGCCTCCTCCTCCGCGAGCGCGAAGGCGAGGTGGTTCATGGTATGGCCGGGCGTCGCGATGGCCCGCAGGGTCCAGCCCGGCCCGTCGATGCCTTCGCCGTCCCGCAATTCCTGGTCGGGCCGGTGGTCGCGGTCGGACGCCGCGTCGAGGAGGGCCGTCTCCCCGCCGCGCAGGGCGCGGGCAGCGCGGTGGGGACCGCATCCGACGATCGGCGCGCCCGTGGCCGCCTGAAGCGCCCGGGCGCCCGGCGAGTGATCCCGGTGGGTGTGGGTGACCACGATCGCGGTCACGACCTCCTCCGCGAGCGCGGCGCGCAGCGCCTCATGGTGCTCCGGGGCGTCGGGTCCCGGGTCGATCACCGCCACGCGGTCGTGCCCGACCACGTAGGTGCAGGTTCCGGTCTGGGTGAAGGGGCCGCCATTCGGGCAGACCAGCCGCCGGATCAGCGGCGAGACCTGCTCGATCCGGCCCGGCGCGGGCGCCTCGCGAGAGAAGGTCGGCGGGTCGGCGCTCTCGGTCGTGCTCAAGCCGCATGCCTCCTGGGTCGGCGCCGCGGATCGCGACGGGACCCGCCCGCACCGGCCGCGGGCCGCTCTAGCGACGCCCGGCACTCCTGTCGAGCGCCGCGACCTCTCGCAACCTGGACCGGCGCGAACGGCCCAGTTAACGTCTCCGCAACGACCTGGCCGCGCCACGACCTGGACTCGCGCGGACTTGGCCCCGACCCGATTGGGCCCTGCGCGGATCCCGGCATGGCTTACCTGATCGAAACCATCGGCACCGTCACGCCCTTCCTGGCGGACCGGCTGCGCGCGGCCGGAATCGCCACGACCGACGCGCTGCTGGCGAGCGCCGGGGCGGCGGCCGAGCGGCGCCGCCTGTCCGAGGCGACGGGGATCCCGGGCGAGGAGCTGCTGCGCTGGGCCCGACGCTGCGACCTCTTCCGGGTCCACGGCCTGTCGCGCCCGATGGCCGAATTGCTCGAGGCGGTGGGCATCGGCTCCGCTGCCGACCTCGCCGGGCAGGAACCCGGCGCGTTGCGCGACCGGCTGGAGGCGGCCAACGCGGCGCGGGCGGTCTGCGCCGTTCCGCCGCCGCGGAGCATGGTCGCCGGCTGGATCCATCAGGCCGCGCAGCTCGCGCCGCGCCTGGAGGTCGAGGCCCGCCCGCAAGCCCCTGCGAGGGATCAGCGGTAGGGCGAGGGGACGACCACGCGGACCGTGTCGAACCCCGCGTCGCTCGCCAGGACCGGGAACCCTCCCGCGCGGGCGACGCGCGTCCGCACCCGCTCCGCCCGCAACGTCCGCGCGAGCGACTCGCGGAACGCCGCCTGCTCGCGCTCGCGCCGGGTCACGTCGAGGCGACGGTCGAGATCGTGCCGCCACGCGGCCGGCAGCACGCCGGCCCGGCGGAACTCGACGAAGCGGGGCCGGCTTCCGCCCGCACCGGTGAAGACCTGGGCGGTTCCGCTTCCCGCGATGGCGTCGCCCCGGCGCAGGGTGACGTCCCGGTCCGGCGGGACCGCCGCCGCCACGGCCCCGTCCGGGTGGCAGGAGCAGGAAGCCACGACGCGGCTCCGGTACAGGAACGCGCTGGCCATCTCGCGGTAGGGCTGGCCGGTGAGACTCACGGCGCGGTCGAGGTCCTGGCCGGCGCCGACCGTGTAGAGTTGCATCTCGCTGCCCGGGCAGGCGGTCGCGCAGGACTGGGCCTGGACCGCCGCATCCTCGCGGGCGCCAAGCGTCGCCAGGGGGAACAGGTACCCGTCGCAGGTCCGCACGCAGACCGACCGGGCGCCCTTCGGCAGCGGCGCGGCGTGCTGCTGCGCGAGGCCGGTCGTCGTCGCCGCGACGCAGACGGGCCGTGGCGTCTGGGCGGGGCGGGGCGTGTGGGCGATCCGCGGCGCGGCGGAGATCCTCGGCGTGTGGAGGGACCTCGCCGCGTGGGTCACGCGCGCGGTTGGCGGGGCGGGGTGCCGGGCCGCCTCGGCTCTCTGCGGGCGGCGTGGGGCCGGCCGCCGCGCCTCGGCCGCCGGGGCCGAAGGGCCACCGAGGCTGCGGGCGAAATTGCCGAAGATCACCTCGAACACGCCGGCATCATCCGCGGCCCGCACGAGCGTCGTCGTGCCGACGGCGCCACCGAGCCCGATCACGACGCCCAGGGCCGCATTCCGCAGAAGGGACGGAATGACGGAGCGGGTTTGCACGCCCATGGGGCCTCCAGCGGTCAGTCTGCCGCAAGTAGGCCCGCAAGGAAGGGAGGATCAATCAGGAAGGAGCACTGAGATGAGTCGGATCACTACCAGTTGAGGGAAAGCGCCCTGCGGGTCGGGCCGTCGCGAAGGCAGCAGGGCCGGCGGCGCGGGAGGATTCTCCACGAATAGGGCGAGGAGCCTGGCCCGGCGGGGCTGGCGAAATCTCGATCAGTTCTGCCGACGGCCGCGGCGGGCACGCACCGGAACCGGCACGGGAACGGGCTGCGCGGCACCGCGCAGGGCGGCGGCGGCGGCGGCCGCGACGGCGGCGCCCGCGGCGAGGGCCGGGATCAGCGATCCGATCGACTCGAACCCGGCCAGGAACGGCCCGAGCGTCAGCGCGAGGCCGGCCGGAAGGGCAAGAGAACGGGTCATCGCGCAGCCTCCACTGGGTTCACCGATGCAACGTCCGGTCCGAAACGCGAGTTCCGAACACCGCATATGGGGAGCGATCGTCGCGTCGTCGCTGCGACAAAGCGGAACCGATTCCGAGCGGTCACGTTTCTCCGCTCAAGATCGGCCGCGGGCCGATGATTTGGACAGACGAAAGGTTCGCGCCATGCTCGGTTGGGCGGTTACTTTCCTGGTCGTGGCCCTGGTGGCCGCGCTGTTCGGGTTCGGCGGGATCGCCGGCACCGCGGTCGAGGCCGCGAAGATCGTGTTCTTCGTCGCGGTGGTGCTGTTCGCGATCTCGGCCGTCGTCGGCCTCCTGCGCGGACGCTCCCCCACGCTGTGAAGCATCGTCAGGACGCGCGCCGCACATCGCGGCGCGCGGCCCCTTCAGGAATCCCTCTTCACGGGACCTGACTCGTCGAGATTCGCGAGCAACTCGACGAAACGGTCCGGGATGGGTTGCTGAAGCAGTTCGTCGTACATGGCCCGGAGGTGAGAGCCGATCCGGCCCTGCGTGCGGCGGTCGAGTCCGGGCTGCTCCGACGTTCCCGCCATCCCGTGCTCCGGGGACGCATCGGCGCCCTCCATCCCCTTGCCATCGATCATGCGTGTCCCCTTCGCCCTGCTCCCCGACGACGGGCAGGGCGAGTGCGCGGCGCTTGTTGACCAACACGCGCTCTTGCGCCGACAACGCTTTCGGGTCACGGCGGTTCCACGAACCGGAACGATCGCGCAGGCGCGGCGTTGAGAAACAGGGACTTCGCACGCGCGACAGCACTCGCAAGGGGAACTGAATGTCGACAGCACAACTCGTCGTGCAGCACCTGCCGTACCTGCGCCGCTACGCACGCGCGCTCACGGGCAGCCAGGTGGCCGGCGATGCCTACGTGGCGGCGACGCTCGAGACGCTGGTCAACGAGCCCGAGACGCTGGGCCGGAGCGCGAACGTCAAGGCCGACCTGTTCAGGGTGTTCACGCGGATCTGGAACTCGCTGTCGGTGAACGGGCAGAGCGACCAGGTGCAGCACGATCTCCCGGCGGAGGTGCGCCTGGGCCAGATCACGCCGCTGCCCCGTCAGGCCTTCCTGCTCTCTTGCCTCGAAGGCTTCTCGGAGGAGGACGCGGCCACGATTCTGGGCGTCGACATCTCGGAGGTGCGTGACCTCGTGGACGAGGCCGGGCGCGAACTCGCCGCCGACATGGCCACGGAGATCCTCATCATCGAGGACGAGCCGCTCATCGTCATGGACCTCGAGGCCCTGGTCGAGGGCCTGGGCCACAACGTGACCGGCGTCGCCCGCACCCGCACCGAGGCGATCAAGCTTGCCGAGGGCCGGCGCCCCGGGCTGATCCTGGCCGACATCCAACTTGCGGATGGCAGCTCGGGCCTCGACGCGGTGAACGATTTGCTGAAGACCTTCGAGGTGCCGGTGATCTTCATCACCGCCTACCCGGAGCGCTTCCTCACGGGCGAGCGTCCCGAGCCGGCTTTCCTCATCGCCAAGCCCTTCCAGCCGGCGAACGTCTCGGCCGTCATCAGCCAGGCCCTCTTCTTCCAGCAGAGCGCCCGCCGCCGCGAAGCGCGCGCGACCGCGTAGGAACCGGCGGATCGGCCCGGCGCAAAGCCTGCGTCACGACCGATGTCCTCACCGGACGTTGGTCGTCGCTACGGGGGCGACCGCAACCGATCGCAAGACATCGTCGAGGTGACAGGGGCCGCTCCGACTATCGGGGCGGCCTTCTTCGCGTCGCCCAACCGGTTGCCCATAAAGAAACGGACCGGAGATGCTCCGGCCCGTTCGAAGTTTCCGGCCAATGCACAAGGGGAATGCGGGGAGGACCAGGTGGCCGGGTTGTCATACCAACGTCGCCTCGCCTCCCGGAGTTCCGGCCCGGGCCAGGTGTTTTTTCTCTCGGTGTTGCCGATCTGCCGCACGCCGGGTGCGCCGGCGCACCGCCGTAGCGTGAACGAACCCTTAAGCGGCTCTCCTCAATCGTCGGCATCAGCTGTGCCGTTTATGCACGTCGGCACGGAACGACTTGGCCTGGTCCGACGTTATCGCAGTGACGTGTCAAGCTTCGCTTCGAGGACCCGCGTATGCTTCGCGCTCACCTCTTCTTCAGCATCACCGCCCCGGCCGCGCTGCTTGCCCTGATCGCGCAGCCGCTGGTCGAACATTCGCTCGTGGCGGTCGCTGGGCCGGCCCCGAACGAAGTTCAGCTTGTCAAGGGTGACCGGCTGGCGCCGGTTCGGCCCGTGGCGAGCCAGCAGGTGCCGGTGGCCGTGGAGATCACGGGCCTCGGCGCCGCGAAAGTCACTCTGCGCGGAGCGTCCGGCGAGGTGCTCTACCAGACCGACGCTGCGGCCAACACCACTCTTGTCGCCCGCGACACGGCCCTCCCGCACGTGACGCTGCGCAGCCGCGAGGGTGCGCCGGTGGCGATCCGCGCGCCGGGGACGCCCCCGGAGGCGGTCGGCACCCGGCGGGTGATGCCGGAGGGCTGCGAGGGCGCCATCAGCGGGCTCGCCGGGCACGAGGCCCGGCGCCTGCTGCCGAGCCGCTGCCTCGCCCAGGTCGACCCGGCCTCCGCGGCCGGTTGACACGAACAGCCGGAGGGAACGCCATGCTCGGCTACCGCGAATCCGAAATTCCCGTCCCGCCGCCCGGCTGCGCGGATCGCCCGCGCCGCGAGCCGGCCGCCCTGCCGGAGAGCGAGCGCCTGGAGCGCCTGCTGGCGGGGCTCGTCGTGACCCGCCCGTCCGACGACGCGATCTGCCAAGCCCTGCTCCGGCGCAACCTCGTGGTGACCGGTCGGGCGGCCTGAACCGCCGCTGCGCCCCCCTCACAACCAGGTCGGGAATTAGAACGGGCGCCCGCGAGGCGCCCGTTGCGTTCGTCCGCGCGTGAGGATCGGCCGAGGACGGCGGACACCGTGGTCCGGCACGGGGCCGGACCACGGCGATGCGTCAGAGACCCCGGATCAGTCTTCGCTGGCGCGGCCCGAGCCCGAGGCCTGCCCGCCCTTTCGGCCGGCGGAGGACGCGAGCTCGCGGTCCTGCGAGAACGAACGCTTCTCTGCGGGAACGCTGCGACCGCCCTTGCTGGCGATCTCGCGCTGCCGTTCCATATCCATCGATGCGAAGCCGCGCTTCGAGGTCGAATTCCCGGTTGCCATGAATGCCTCCTTGGCCGGTGTCCTCGTGCTCTCAACCTTCAGCGCAAATGATGGTTCCTGGACCGTTTCCCGGGCGGGAGCCGCGCGGCGGCTGGCGGAACCCCTGCGGTGGCGTGACGTTCGACCGGTGCGGGCCGAAGCACGGCAATGAGGCCAGCTCATGAGGGCCGGCCCGGGCCGTACCGGACGATCTGGAGCCGTCGAGATGACCAATCCTGCCATGGTTCGCCGCGAGGCCGCCGTCCATCCCGAGTCGGCACCCGCGCCGAACTGCGACGCCTTGCCGCCGGTGCCGGCCCCGGAGGACAGCCCCACACCGCTGACCACCCGCGATCCCGAGGATTCGCCGCACGCCCAGGACTATCGTGGGTTCCGGCGACCCGGCGGCCTGACGACCCGCAAGGCGTGAGGCCCGGCGCGTCCGAGGCTCTCCGCCCGTCGGCTCTTCCCGCAATGGAGAGTTTCCGGACCTCGGCCGGACGATTAGACTTCCAAGGGCGGACCCGGACCCTCCCTGCCGCCGGCGCGCGGGCGACGTGATCGTTCCGCGGGACGGGGGCGAGGGCAGCGGTGCGACGGACGGGAAGCGCAATGGACGGGGCAGGGGCGCTCAATCGCAATCAGGTCGGCGCGGACCTGGGCCACCAGGAGGCCGCCAGCGGCGCCCTGACGGCCGAGAGCGACCCGGAGGCCGCCGACGCCTCAGGCGGCCTCGATCGCAGCCTGTTCCGCTACATCTGGCGGCACTCGAAGCGGGACCAGATCCTGATCTGCGCCGTCGTGCTGGCGTCGCTGCCCCTCTACTTCGCGTCCCTCGACCTGCCGCGCCGGATCGTCAACGAGGCGATCCAGGGTCACGCCTTCGAGAAGGGCAACGCCACCGCCCATTTCCTGGTGCTGCGCCTGCGCATGCCCGACTGGTTCGGCGGCGAGCGCGCGCTCTTCGACGGTTTCCAGGTCGACCGGTTCGAACTCCTGTTCGGGCTCTCCTCGCTGTTCCTGCTCCTGGTCCTGATCAACGGGGCCTTCAAGTACTGGATCAACGTCGCCAAGGGGGCCCTCGGCGAGCGGATGCTGCGGCGCCTGCGCTTCCAGCTGTTCTCGCTGATCCTGCGCTTCTCGCCCAGTTCGATCCGGCAGGCGAAGGCCTCGGAACTCGCCACGATCGTGCGCGACGAGGTGGAGCCGATCGGCGGGTTCATCGGCGACGCCTACATCCTGCCCGCCTTCCTGGGCACGCAGGCCGCCACCGCCATGGCGTTCATCCTGATCCAGAACGCCTGGCTCGGGCTGATGGCCGCCGCGGTGGTCGGGGTGCAGTTCGTCGTCATCCCGCGGCTGCGGCGCGAATTGCTCCGCCTCGGGCGCCAGCGCCAGCTCGCCTCGCGGCGGCTCGCGGGCCGGGTCGGCGAGGTGGTGGACGGGATCGAGGCGGTGCACGCCAACGGATCGGAGCCCTGGGAGCGGGCCGAGATCGGGCAGCGGCTCTTCGGCCTCTTCGACCTGCGCCTGCGCATCTACCAGCGCAAGTTCATGGTCAAGTTCCTCAACAATCTGCTCGCGCAGATGACGCCGTTCCTCTTCTACTGCATCGGCGGCTACTTCGCGCTCAAGGGCCAGCTCAGCATCGGCCAGCTGGTGGCGGTGATCGCGGCCTACCGCGACCTGCCGCCGCCGCTGAAGGAATTGATCGACTGGGACCAGCAGCGGCTGGATGTCCAGGTCAAGTACGAGCAGGTGGTGCAGCAGTTCCTGCCCGACCGGCTGCTTCCGGCCGAGGTGCCCGGCCGCGACGCGCCGCTCCTCGGTACGCTGGCGGTCGAGGATGTGTGGGTGAAGGAGGATCACGGGCCGCTCCTGGAGGGCGTGTCCCTGTCCCAGACCCTGCCGGCCCGGATGGGGATCGTGAGCGACGGCGGCCCCGCCGCCAGCGCGTTCGCGCGGGTGCTCGCCAACCGCCTGCCGCCGAACCGGGGGCGGCTCACGGTCGGGGAGCACGACCTCACCGAATGGGGGTCGCTCGCCCTGGCACGGCGGATCGCCTATGCCAGCGTCGAGCCGATCCTGTTCCCGGGCTCGCTGCGCGAGAACATCATCTACGGCCTCCACCGCCCGCCCGAGCGGCTCCCGCCGGCCGAGACGGCCGAGGAGAAGCGCCGCCGCGCCGAGGCCCGGCGCACCGGCAACCCGATCAGCAGCCTGTCGGGCGACTGGATCGACTACGCGCAGGCGGGGGTGAAGGACGCGGCCGGCCTCGACGCGGTGATCCTCGGCTGGCTGCGTCACGTGGGGATGGGCGAGGAGGTCTACCGGTTCGGGCTGCTCGGCCAGGTCGATCCCCGACGGCATCCCGACCTCGCGGAGCGGCTGATCGAGGCGCGGGGCGCGCTGCGCGACCGGCTCGCCGCGTCCGGGATGGCGCACCTCGTCGAGCCGTTCGATCCGGCGCGCTACAATCGTCAGGCGACGGTCGGCGAGAACCTGCTCTTCGGCGTGCCGACCACGTCGAGCCTGAGGGGACGCGCCATGGCCGAGCACCCGGTCGTGCGCGGCGTCCTCGACGCCGCCGGGCTGACCGAGGAATTCGTGACGATGGGCGAGGAGATCGCCCAGACCATGCTGGAGATCTTCCAGGGCCTGCCGATGGGCCACCCGCTCTTCGAGCAATTCTCCTTCCTGTCGGCGGACGAGCTGCCCGAATACGAGGCCATCCTGGCGCGGCGCACCGCCACGGAGGCCTCGCAGGCGCGGCACGGGGCCTCGTCGGTCGCCCGGTTCCGGCGCCGCTGGCTCGGCCTGGAGCGCTACGGCGGCGCCGACGCAACCCGGCTGATCGCGCTGCCGCTCGCCTATATCGAGCCCCGCCACCGCCTCGGGCTCCTCGACGACGCGCGGCGCGAGCGGCTCGTCGCGGCGCGCGGGGCGCTGCGGGCGGCCCTCGACGCCTCCGGGGAGGGGGGCGTCGAGTTCTACGAGCCCGACGCCGTCTGCACCGCGGCGCCGCTCCGCGACAACCTGCTGTTCGGGCGCATCAACCAATCCGCCGCCGACGCGGCGGCCTCCGTCACGGCGGCGATCACCGCCACCGTGGAGGATCTGAAGCTCGCCGACGCGGTCGCCCGGGTCGGGCTCGACCACCAGGTCGGCCCGGCCGGGCGGTTCCTGTCCGGCGGGCAGCGCGCCGCGATCAGCCTGATCCGCGCCCTGGTGCGCCGGCCCGACCTCCTCGTCCTCGACGGGGCGCTGGCGCCGATGGGCGAGAACCGGGCGCGGGCGACCCTGCAGCTCCTGCTGGAACATTTCGGGCGCGAGGCGAGCCTCGTCGCGGTGCTGCCGAACGAGCGCTTCGCGCCGCTCTTCGACGTCGTGCTGCGCGCGAGCGGTACCGCGGTCGAGGCGGCGCCGGCCAGGGAGGGCTGAAGCGCCGCCTCGCTGTTCGCGGAGGATGCCGCGGCCCGGGGGCTGGCGCCGGGCCCGGCGCTGCGGCAAGGTCCGGCCGTCGAGGATCGAGGTGCGAGGCATGACGCTCGAGACCGAGGTGCAGTCCCTGCGCCAAGTGCCGATGTTCCGGGAGGTCGATCCCCCGCGCCTCAAGCTCCTCGCTTTCACGAGCGAGCGGGTCCACTTCGCCGAGGGACAGACGTTCTTCCACCAGGGGGACGCGGCGGACGCCGCCTACCTGATCCTCCACGGGGAGGCCGCCGTCACCCTGGACGGGCCGGGCGGGCCGATCCAGGTGGCGCTGCTCGGCGCCAACGCCCTCGTGGGCGAGATGGGCATCCTGGCCGACCAGCCCCGCTCGGCCACCATCACGGCGACGAGCCCGACCACGGCCCTCCGCATCGACCGCCGGGTCTTTCTGGAACTGCTGAGCCAATTCCCGCAGATCGCCATCGCGGTGATGCGCGAACTCGCCCACCGCCTCGAGATGACCAACCAGCAGCTCGCCCGGAGCCGGTCGGGCTGACGCCCGGCCGGCGGCCGGAGCAACACAGACGGGGAAACGCCATGGATCTCGGTGCCGGCCTGCGGGGCCGCCACGTGCTCGTCACGGGTGCGTCGAGCGGGCTCGGGGAGCACTTCGCCCGCCTCTGCGCCCGCTGCGGTGCCGCCGTGACGGTGGCGGCGCGCCGGCGCGACCGGCTCGACGCCCTCGTCGCGGCGCTGGAGCAGGGCGGCGCCGCGCGGGCGCGCTCGGTCGCCCTCGACGTGACGGACGAAGACTCGGTGACGGCCGCCTTCGCGGCCCTGCCCGACCTGCCGGACGTGGTCGTGAACAACGCCGGCATCGCCGAGGGCGGCGCCGCCCTGGACACGGACCTCGCGGTGTTCGACCGGGTCATCGCCACCAACCTGCGCGGGGTCTGGGCCGTGTCGCGCGAGGCGGGGCGGCGCTGGCGCGAGGCCGGGCGCGGCGGCGTCATCCTCAACGTCGCCTCCATCCTCGGCCTGCGGGTGGCGGGCGGGGTCGGGCCCTACACGATCTCCAAGGCCGGGGTGGTGCAGATGACCGAGGCCCTGGCGCTGGAATGGGCCCGCCACGGCATCCGGGTGAACGCCCTCGCGCCGGGCTACATCGACACCGACATCAACCGCGACTTCTTCGCCAGCCCGCCCGGCGAGGCGCTGGTGAAGCGCATCCCGATGCGCCGCCTCGGCCGGCCGGATGAACTCGACGGCGCCTTCCTGCTCCTCGCCACGGACGCCTCGTCCTGGATGACGGGCGCCACGGTGCCGGTCGACGGCGGGCACCTCGTCTCGGGGCTGTGAGGCGGGAGCCGCTTGATCGAAGCGGGTCCCGGCGACTGAGTCGAGGAGACCCCAGCCCGGTTCCGGGCGCCCCGCGTCCGGACGAGAGCAGCGTCGGCGGGATGCGACCCGGAAAAGGCGGAATCTCGCGAGCCCCAAGCCACCCAGCCGCATCGCGGACTGATTGCGCTCGAGGCTCAGTGCGTGATGCGGGTCTGCGTCGCCACGACCTTGTTGAACAGGTTGCGCATCGCGTCCGCGATGCCGTCCGACGGGCTCACGGGCCAGAACAGGCCCGGCGACGCGCAGGCCTGCATGTTCATCGGGATCTGGTCCGCGAAGGGCGCGATGAAGCTGTTGTACCAATCGTTGGTCGGGAGCGGCAGGTAGGTCGTGTAGAGGACCGCGACCCGGAACCCGCGATCCTTCAGGGCCTGGCAGCCGGCAAGCGTGATCGGCTCCTGGCAGCGGCCGTTGCTGACGGTCGGCTTGGTGCAGGTGCTCGGGTAGTACGCGTCCGCCACGCCGTCGGAGACGAAGAACACCACCTTCTGCGGCGAGGCCGCGCTCGACCCGTCCCCGGTGGCGGGCATCGCGGCGTTGAGCTTGGCGAGGCTGCCGTCGAGGTCGGTGCACTGGTCGTTGTTGTAGTTCTGCCCCGGCGTCGACATCAGGTCGATCGCGGCGGCGTCGCTCTTCGAGGTGGCGAGGTTCGACGTCAGCGCCGAGACCTGGGTGAGCCCGACGCTCGCGCAGCTCGTCCCGAAGCTGTAGATCGCCATGCGGTACTGGCCCGGCGTCACGGCCTTGGCGGCGGCGGTGTCCATCAGCTGCTGCGTGGCTTGCCGCACCACGTCGATGCGCATCTGCACCTTCAGGCTCTTGGCGAGCGCGTAGTAGTCGTTGCCGTTGGCGGACAGGTCGTGGCAGGCGAAGGCGCACTGGTCGCCGGTATTGGTCACCATGGTGGCGATGTCGCCGTAAGTCGCGGCCACTCCCATCGAGGGGGAATTGTCGAGCAGGAGGTAGAAATCGAGGAAGATCGGGTCGGGCGAGTTCGCGGTGGCGCTGCCGTTGAAGGTGATCGACGGGATCATGGCGAGCTGCATCATCCCCGTCCGCAGCGACGCCGCGTAGGTCAGGCTGGCGGCGCGCGCGCCGTTCACGGTCGGCGCGTGCACCGTGACCGTGCCGAGCGTGATGCCGGCCTGCGCGGCGGCCGCGTCCCGGAACAGCTTGGCGATGGAGGCCTCCGCCTCGGCCTGGCTCATCTTCAGGCCGCTGGGGCTGACCGCCGCCAGGACGGCCTGGTCGGCAGCGGCGTCGAGCCCGGCGCGCACCTTCAGGTAGGAGGTGAAGTCGATCGCTGCGCCGACGAGCAGCACCACCGGGATCGCCACCACGGCGAACATCATGGCGATGGCCCCGCCGCATTCGGCCCGGAACTCCGCCGCCCCCGCGGCGAGCGCGCGCAGGCCGCGCGCCCGCCAACCCTCTCCGCCCTGCGACCGCATCCCGGCCTCCTTCAGCCCCTCGCCGGCCAACCCGCCGCGCCGAGGACCACAGGAGTCATCCGCGAACCGTCTTTCGGAATATTTAAACTGATTTTCGAGACTCGGATGCTCGACGCATTTCCGCACCGAGTAATGTCATCCGATCACATTCACGAGAGAAAGGCGGCGAGGCTCGCGAATTCTGGACGGGATCGCGAGTATATGAGGGGCCGGCGCCGCCCCGTGCCGCAGGGTCGTCCCGTTGAGGCGCGATCACTGTGCGCGGACGGTCAGGATACGCCGCCGGGCGGATAGGTGATGAACTCCATGAGCGATCCATCCGGGTCGCGGAAATAGACGCTGATCCCGGGTCCCGCCGCGCCATTGCGGGGGACAGGCCCGAGTTCGACGGGCACGCCGTGGCGCTCGAGATGCGCCATCGCTTCCTCGATCGGTCCGGACCAGCGGAAACAGAGGTCGCTGCCGCCGGGCATCACCGGGAGGCGGGCGCGCGGCTCGCCGATCTGCCCGGGGCCGTGGACGTTGAGCTGGACCCCGCCGAACCGGTAGGCGAAGCCCTTCCCGACCGGGACGGCCTCGGCCCCGAGCACCTGCGTGTAGAAGGCGGTCGCCCGCTCCCAGTCGGAGACGTGGATCACGCAGTGGTCGAGATGGATGGCCGGGCGCAGGTCCACGACGGGCAGCGCCTCGACGAGGTCCGGGAGCGGTTCGGGATCGGACATGGGCCGGGGCTCGTCCTGATGGCCTGTGCCGGGGAGCTAGGGCGGGGCCGGGTGACGGGAAGGTCCCGGCGCCGCCCGCCGATCAGCCGACGATCTCGTGCTCGATCGCCCCGAAGATGCCGTGGCCGGCGGCATCCTTCATCTCGACGCGCAGGTGATCACCCGGCGTGAGGAAGGGCAGGCGCGCCCAGCCGCTCGCCACGACCTCGGCGGCCCGCGCCTCGGCCAGGGAGGCGAAGCCGGCGCCGCCCTCGGCGACCGAGCGGCCGGGTCCGCCGTCGATCCCTCGGTTGGAGACCGGTCCGGCGCTGACGAGGGTGCCGCTGCCGAGGGGCAGGCGCCGCGCCGCCGTCGCGACCAGGGCGGCGAAGCCGGCCCCGAGATCGGCCCCGGCCTCGGGACGCCCGAGGAGGGCGCCGTTGCGGGTGACGCAGAGCGGCCGCTGCACCATGCCGTCGCGCCAGGAGGCGCCGAACTCGTCCGGCGTCACCGCCACCGGGCCGAGGCTCGCCGCGAAGCCCGGCGCCAGGGGCCCGTCGAGGTCGATCCCGTCCGGCTTCACCCGGTCGCGGGCGATCACCTCGACGGCCAGGGTCACGAGGCGGATCGCCGCCGCGGCCTCGTCGAGGCCGGCCCCGGCGGGCACGTCGCCGGTGATGACCGCCAGCCCCGCCGCGATGTCGAGGGAGGCGGACGCCTCCGCCCGGATGGGCGCGCGCGGGCCCAGGAACCCGTCCGACACCGCCCGGCGCAGGGCATCGCGGCCCGCGGGCGGCGCCTCCGCGCCCTCGGCCTGCCGCAGGAGCCCGACATGGCCGGGCCAGGGCGCGGCGTGCAGGCGCGCATAGGCCCGCGGCAGCGGCGCCGCGCAGGCGTGCTCGTGGAAGCGGAAGGAGGGCACCGAGCCGTGTTCGAGCTGCTCGGCCAGCGCCTCCAGGGCCGGGGCATAGCGCGGCCAGTCGTCGAGCGCCTGCTGGAGCGTCGGCACCACGATGAAGGCGTCCGTGGCGCGGGTGAGGTCCCGCGAGACGACGACGAGGCGGCCGTCCCGACCGTGCGCGAGGCTGGCGAGCTTCATGGATGATCCTCCCGGCCCCGTTCGCCGGGAGGCACCGATGGCGCCGGACGCCTCCCCGGGGGCTCTCCCCCATCATGGACGCGTCCGCGCGCCGACGCTACCGCTCAGACGCGGCCGTGGACGAGGTCGTGGATGAAGCCGAGCTTGGCGATGACCGGCGGTGCCAGCACGAACGGGTAGAGGTCGTTGAGCCCCATCGCCCGGTTGACGCTGTTCAGCGCGAAGGTCACCGGCAGCCAGGTGCCCACCACCTGCTCGACGCTCTCGGCCCGGTAGGGATCGAAGCCGATGCGGGCCGCGAGGGTCCCGCTGGCGTCGAGGAGCGGCTGCACCTGCATGCCGAAGGCGCTCGCCATCTCCAGCGTGTCGACGATGTGCAGGTAATGCGCCCAGGTCTCGGCGAAATCCTCCCAGGGATGCGTGGTCGCGTAGGCCGAGACGTAGGTCTCCTGCCAGTTCGG
Organism: Methylobacterium sp. JK268; assembly: GCF_054052225.1. NCBI lineage: Bacteria > Pseudomonadati > Pseudomonadota > Alphaproteobacteria > Hyphomicrobiales > Methylobacteriaceae > Methylobacterium > Methylobacterium sp. JK268. Next base: position 307,872 of record NZ_JBSVZN010000002.1, read on the forward strand.
CGGCACGCCCTCCCTGTAGTGGCGCTGCAGCGCCTCCTCGTAGTTCTGGGAATCGTCCCCGAACACCGCCCGGCAGGCATCGAGCTTGCCGGCGTCGCGGACCAGCACGTCCCAGTAATGGTGTCCGACCTCGTGGCGGAAATGGCCGAGCAGGGTGCGGTAGGGCTCGCCCATGGCGGCGCGGCGCTTCTCGCGCTCGGCGTCGTCCGCCTCCACCAGCGCGATGGTGATGATGCCGTTGTCGTGGCCGGTCATCACCTTGGGGCCGTCTGCGGGCGGATCCGCCAGGAAGTTGAAGATCAGCCCGTGCTCGGGATCCTCGGTCCGCGTCCTGAGCGGCAGGTTCCAGCGCAGCAGCGTGTAGAACAGCCGGTGCTTGGCCGCTTCCATCTTGCGCCAGGCCGCCACGTGCTCGGCGTTCGAGAGGTCGGGGATGATGCCGTTGTGGCGGCAGGCGAGGCAGAAGGCGTCGGTCGTCCCCGGCGGCACCAGCCAGTTGCAGACGTCGTGCTCCGCGTTGGTGCAGAACAGCCTCGGCTGGTCGGGCGCCGCGAGCGGCGTCCAGGCATTGCCCTCGGCCGGCTCGACGGCCGACAGGGTGCCGGTCTCAGGCAGGTAGGCGAGGCGGTGCCCGCAGCGCTCGCAGCGCGTGTTCTCGAAATACAGGATGTTGCCGCAGGACTGGCATTGGAAGAGTCGCATCGTGTGGCCTCCGCGCGACCGAGAGGAAGCAAGCCGCGGACCTGGGGGCCGGGGCGCGCACGCCAAACGGCCAAGCGGGCTTCGGGATCCAGCGCGGCGCCCTATAACGGCCGAAACGCGAAGAGAATCGAGGGAGAGTCCCGCCGATGGCCATGAATGGTGCCGAGAGCCTGGTCCGCACGCTGGTGGCGGGCGGCGTCGAGGTCTGCTTCACCAACCCGGGCACCTCCGAGATGCATTTCGTGGCCGCCCTCGACCGGGTCGAGGGGATGCGCGCCGTGCTCTGCCTGTTCGAGGGCGGGGCGACCGGCAGCGCGGACGGCTACGCGCGCATGGCCGACAAGCCGGCCTCGACGCTCCTCCATCTCGGGCCGGGCCTCGGCAACGGCATCGCCAACCTGCACAACGCCCGGCGGGCGCGCTCGCCGATCGTCAACATCGTGGGCGAGCACGCGACCTACCACCGGGCCTTCGACGCGCCCCTCACCAGCGACATCGAGGGCCTCGCCCGGCCGGTCTCCGCCTGGCTGCGCACCGGCATGAGCGCCGCGTCGGTGGCCGAGGACGGGGCGGCGGCGGTCGCCGCGGCCCTGGCGCCGCCCGGCGGCATCGCCACCCTGATCCTGCCCGCCGACACCGCCTGGGAGCCGGGCTCCGGCATCGCGTCCCTGCCGCCGATCCCGGCGCCGGCGCGGGTCTCCGACGAGGCGATCACCCACGCGGCGGCGGCCCTGCGCAGCGGCGAGCCGGTGCTCCTCCATCTCGGCGACCGGGCGGTGCGCGGGGAGGGGAGGCGGATCGCGGCGCGGATCGCCGCCAAGACGGGGGCGCGGCTTCTCGCCATGACGTCGAACGCCCGGATCGACCGCGGCGCCGGGACCGTGCCGATCGAGCGGCTGCCCTACCCGGTCGACCCGGCCCGCGAGGTGCTGAAGGAGTACCGGCACATCATCCTGGTCGGGGCGACGCTGCCGGTCGCCTTCTTCGCCTATCCGGGCAAGCCCTCGGCTCTCGCTCCGCCGACCTGCGACGTCTTCGCCCTGGCGACGCCCGACCAGGACCAGATCGAGGCGCTCGAACGCCTCGCGGAGGTGGTGGGCGCGCCTCCCGCGGTCACGCTGCCGCCCGCGCCGCGCCCGGACCTGCCCGGCGGCGAGCGGCTCGACCAGGATTCCGTGGGGCAGATGCTGGGCGCCCTGATCCCGGAGGGCGCCATCGTCTGCGACGAATCCATCACGACGGGGCGCAACTTCTTCCCCGTCACGCAGGGCGCGGCCCCGCATACCTGGCTCCAGCTCAGCGGCGGCGCCATCGGCCTCGGGATCCCGATGGCCACGGGCGCCGCGATCGCCTGCCCGGACCGCAAGGTGATCACCCTGCAGGCGGACGGCTCCGCCCTCTACACGGCGCAATCCCTCTGGACGCAGGCGCGCGAGAAGCTCGACGTGGTGACGCTCGTCTGGTCGAACCGCGCCTACGCGATCCTGCGGGCGGAACTCGCCAATGTCGGCGCCAATCCGGGACGCAAGGCCATCGACATGCTCACCCTCGACGATCCGCCGATCGACTGGCCGAGCCTCGCGCGCGGCTACGGCGTCGAGGGCGTTCGGGTCGAGACTCTGCCGGCCCTGATCGACGTGTTCCGCCGATCTCTCGCCCGGCGCGGTCCGTTCCTGATCGAAGTCGCCCTGTAGTCGCGCGGGCGGACGGCGCGCGCCGAGAGCAGACCAGAGTAATCGCGCGCATCTTCCGAGGCAGAGGACAGGAATGTGCCGGCAAACATTTAGGGAGGAGTAAGGTCCGGAGCGCAACACAGGGAGCGGAATATCCCGGAACGATGTCATGCGCGCGGCGAAGGATGCGGTTGCCATCGACGCTCTGCTGAGAGGCTGGAACTCCGCGCGGCTGGCGGCGGGCGGAACTCCCTTCTATGAGAACGTCGTCCTGGGAAATCTCGGGCGATTGGCGGGACGCGCGGTGGTGGCCGCGATCCCGGAAGCGGGATCCGCCATCCTGATGTGGGGCGGGGAGGTCTTCGAGGAATGGCTCGGGATCCCCCCGCAGGGCGTCGCCGTCGACGACCTGCCGGACGGGCTCGGCCACGGCCTCGGCGCGATGATCCGGGAGGCGGTGACGACGGGCGAGCCGGTGCGGCGCCCCTGCACGCGCGTCACCGGAGGCTTCGCCCTGGCGACGGACATCCTGATGCTGCCGCTGCGGGATCGCGCGGGGGGGCGCCGCGTCCTCGCCTGCCTCGCCGGGGAGACCAGCCGGACCAACCTCCTCGAAGCCGTTCTCCGGTCCACCGGGCAGGGCGTCCTCGCCCTCAGCGCCATCCGCGCCGCCGACGGCGCGATCGAGGATTTCCAGATCGTCGCCCTGAACGGGGCCGCCGCCGAGATCGGCGGTCGGCCCCTCGACACGCTGCTCTGGCAGCGGCTGAGCGTCTTCGCCCCGGACATGGAGCGTCTCGGCCTCCTCGCCCGGCTGCGCGACGCGCTGCGGGCGCGCCGGCGCGTGAATTTCGAGATCGCCTATCCGCGCCGCGACGCACCGCCGCTCCATCTGCAGGTCGAGGGCGCGTCGCTCGGGGACTACCTGGGCCTGACCCTCACGGATATCGGCGACGTGAAGCTGCGCGAGGAATCGGCGCGGCTGCTCTTCGAGACCAATCCGCTGCCGATGTGGGTCGCCGATCCCGCCGGCCGGTTCCTCGCCGTCAACGACGCGGCCATCAGCCATTACGGCTACCCGCGGGAGGAGTTCCTGCTGGCCGCCCTGCGGGAGATCGAGGTCACCCCGGCCGGCGAGGGTGGCGAACCCGCCCTGCATCGCTGCCGTGATGGCAGCCTGATCGAGGTCGTCCCCTACGCGCGGCGCGTGCCCTTCCGCGGCGGCGAGGCGATGCTCACCGTCCTCGTGGACGTGACGGAGAAGCGGCGCGCGGAGGCTCGCATCGTCCACATGGCGCATCACGACGCCCTGACCGACCTGCCCAACCGAACCCTCTTCCGGCAGCGGGTGCTGGAGGCCATCGCCGACCAGCGCCGCCGCGGCGGGGTCGCGGGCCTGCTCTGCCTGGACCTGGACCGGTTCAAGCTCGTCAACGACACGCTCGGCCACCCGGCCGGGGACGACCTCCTGCGGCAGGTCGCCGGCCGGCTCGTCGCCTGCGCGGGCGGCGGCACGGTGGCGCGCTTCGGAGGCGACGAATTCGCCCTCGTGGTTCCGGCGGACGATTCGGATTGCGTGATGGCGGTGGCCGAGCGGATCGTCGCCGCCCTGACGCGCCCCTTCGACCTCTCGGGACACGCGGTGACGATCGGGGGGAGCGTCGGCGTGGCGCTGGTGCCCGAGCACGGGACCGATGCGGACGACGTGCTGCACCGGGCCGACCAGGCGCTCTACGCGGCGAAGGGCGCGGGCCGCGGTACGGCGGTCGCCTTCGCCTCCGCCATGGAGGCGGCCTCGCGCGAGCGGTCCGCGCTGGGGAACGAGCTGCGGGTCGCGGTTGCGACCGGCGCGCTGAAGATCCACTACCAGCCGCTCTTCGACGCGCGATCGCTGCGCCTCTCGGGATGCGAGGCGCTCCTGCGCTGGCAGCATCCCGAGCGGGGCTTCGTGCCGCCGGCCGATTTCCTGCCGATCGCGGAGGAGATCGGGCTGATCGACGAGATCGGGAGCTGGGCGCTGCGGGCGGCCTGCCGGGAGGCCGCCGCCTGGCCGGCGCGGCTGCGCCTCGCGGTCAATCTCTCGCCGGGGCAGCTGCGCAACCCGACGCTGGCGCTGACGGTCGTGTCGGCCGTCGCCCAGGCGGGCCTCGATCCCCACCGCCTCGATCTGGAGATCACCGAGTCGGTGCTGCTGTCGAACCGGGTCGCGGAGCTGCCGGTCCTGCGCGACCTGCGCGCGCTCGGGGCCCGTATCGCCATCGACGATTTCGGGACCGGCTACGGCAGCCTGAGCAATCTCCAGGCCTTTCCGTTCGACGCGATCAAGATCGCTCCCTCCTTCACGCGCCGCCTCGGAGAGGATCCGTTCTGCGCGGCGATCCTGCGCGCCCTGACGGATCTCGGCCGCAGCCTGGGCATCGCCACGGTCGCCGAGGGCGTGGAGACGCGCCGGCAATTCGACGCCCTCCGCGCCTCACGCTGCAGCCTGGTGCAGGGCCGCTTCCTGGCGCCCCCGGTGCCGCCCGCGACGCTCGCCCGGTTGATCACGGCCGCGGCGGCGGCCTGACCGCGCGGGCGCTTCCCGGGCTCCTGCGGCGCGCGGGACACATCCGCGCGGCCCACGAGGCGCTAGGCAGGGACGCGAGACGTCCATCGCCGAATCCCGGGGTCCCATGCCGCTGCGCCGCACATTCCTCCTCCTCCTGGCGGGCCTCCCGCTCGCCGCCTGCCAGGCGCGCGGACCCGCGAATGTCGCGGCCGTGGACGAGGATGCGGCCTGGTACATCGGGACGATGCCCGACCAGCCCTTCGACGTGCCGCTCGTCGACCGCAGCCGGATGGACCCGAAGTACCGGCGCCAGGTCGTGGCCTATGCGGGGCCGGAGAAGCCCGGAACGATCGTCGTCGACATCGACGCGCGCCACCTCTACCTCGTGCAGGACGGCGGCGAGGCGATCCGCTACGGCGTCGGCGTGGGCAAGCTCGGCTTCTCCTGGAAGGGCGTCGCCTCGGTCGGGCGCAAGGCGGTGTGGCCCGATTGGGGACCCACCCGCACCATGGTGAGCCTGCACCCGGACCTGCCCCGCTCGCGCAAGGGCGGCCTCGACAACCCGCTCGGGGCGCGGGCCCTCTACCTCTATCAGGGCGGCCGCGACATCCTGTTCCGGATTCACGGCACGAACGAGCCCTGGAGCATCGGCGAGCAGATGTCCTCCGGCTGCGTGCGGATGCTCAACGAGGACATCGTCGACCTCTACGGGCGGGTGCCGGTCGGGACGACGGTGCTGGTGAAGCGGCACGGCCGCTACCGGTCCTGACCTCCCGTTAGGGAACCGGAGCAGGTCTGACGCGTCGTCGGAATGCGGCCACGCTTGCTCCCGGCCGCGCCCGGAGACCGCCCATGACCATCACGGTCGCCCACCTGCAGCCGATCATCGCCATCATCGCCGGCATCCTCATCCTGGTCGTGCCGCGCCTGCTGAACTACATCGTGGCGATCTACCTCATCCTCGTCGGGCTGTTCGGCCTCGGCCTCCTGCGCTGAATCCTGACGCGCCGCTCCGCAGAGCGCCCCGGCCATTCAGCTTGCGTTGTGCCGTGGGATGGTCCAACCCCGGCGAGGCGTGAGGTTGCAACCCGGACGGACGAACACCATGACGAAGTGGGTCTACACCTTCGGCGACGGCAAGGCCGAGGGCCAGTCGTCGATGCGCAACCTGCTCGGGGGCAAGGGCGCCAACCTGGCCGAGATGTCGAATCTCGGGTTGCCGGTGCCGCCGGGATTCACGATCACCACCGAGGTCTGCACCTACTTCTACGACCACGGCCGCGAGTACCCGCCGGAGCTGAAGGAGCAGGTGGACGCCGCCCTCGACGCCGTCGGCACGCTCACCGGCCGCCGCTTCGGCGCCGCCGAGAACCCGCTCCTCGTGTCGGTCCGCTCGGGCGCCCGCGCGTCGATGCCCGGCATGATGGACACCGTGCTCAACCTCGGCCTCAACGACACCACGGTCGAGGCGCTGGCGGAGGGGGCGGGTGACCCGCGCTTCGCCTACGACAGCTACCGGCGCTTCATCACCATGTACTCGAACGTCGTGCTCGGCGTCGAGCACCACACCTTCGAGGAGGCGCTCGAGCACTACAAGGAATCGAAGGGCCTCGACCTCGACACCGATCTCTCCGCCCAGGACTGGAAGCACCTGATCGGCGAGTACAAGGCGATCGTGAAGCGCGAGCTCGGCCAGGATTTTCCGCAGGATCCGCAGGCCCAGCTCTGGGGCGCGATCGGGGCGGTGTTCGGGTCGTGGATGAACCCGCGCGCCAACAAGTACCGCGAGCTGCACAACATCCCGGCGAGCTGGGGCACCGCCGTCAACGTGCAGGCCATGGTGTTCGGCAACATGGGCGACACGTCGGCCACCGGCGTCGCCTTCACGCGCAACCCGTCCACCGGCGAGAAGGCGCTCTACGGCGAGTTCCTGATCAACGCCCAGGGCGAGGACGTGGTGGCGGGCATCCGCACTCCGCAGGACATCACCGAGGCGGCCCGCATCGAATCCGGCTCCGACAAGCCGTCGATGGAGCGGGCGATGCCGGAGGCCTACGCGGAGCTGGTCCGCATCTACGGCCTGCTGGAGCACCATTACCGCGACATGCAGGACATGGAGTTCACGGTCGAGACCGGGAAGCTCTGGATGCTGCAGACCCGCAACGGCAAGCGCACCGCCAAGGCGGCCCTGCGCATCGCCGTGGAGCTGGCGGGCGAGGGGCTGATCACCCGCGAGGAGGCGGTGGGCCGCGTCGAGCCCGCCTCCCTCGACCAGCTCCTGCACCCGACCATCGACCCGAAGGCGGAGCGCAAGGTGCTGGCGAGCGGCCTTCCGGCCTCGCCGGGCGCCGCCTGCGGCGAGATCGTCTTCAATTCCGAGGAGGCCGAGGCCGCCAAGAAGGCCGAGCGCAAGGTCATCCTGGTGCGGATCGAGACCTCGCCGGAGGACATCCACGGCATGCACGCGGCCGAGGGCATCCTCACCACCCGCGGCGGCATGACCTCCCACGCGGCCGTGGTGGCCCGCGGCATGGGCAAGCCCTGCGTGTCGGGCGCGGGCGCGATCCGGGTCGACTACAACGCCCGCACCCTCTCGGTCGGAGGCGTGACCCTGAAGGCGGGCGACCTCATCACCATCGACGGCTCGAACGGGCAGGTGATCCGGGGCGAGATGCCGATGCGGGAGCCGGAGCTCTCGGGCGACTTCGCCACCCTGATGAGCTGGGCCGACGAGGTGCGCACCATGAAGGTGCGGGCCAATGCCGAGACGCCCGCCGACGCCCGCGCGGCGCGCAACTTCGGCGCCGAGGGCATCGGTCTGTCGCGCACCGAGCACATGTTCTTCGACGCGGGCCGCATCACGGCGGTGCGCGAGATGATCCTCGCGGACGACGCCGAGGGACGGCGCGCAGCGCTCGCCAAGCTCCTGCCCTACCAGCGGGCGGATTTCGTCGAATTGTTCACCATCATGTCGGGCCTGCCGGTGACGATCCGGCTCCTCGACCCGCCGCTGCACGAGTTCCTGCCGAAGGAGGAGGAGGTCGCCGCCTTCGCGGCCGAGACCGGCCTGCCGGCCGACAAGCTGCGGCGGCGGATGACCGAATTGCACGAGACGAACCCGATGCTCGGCTTCCGCGGCTGCCGGCTGGCGATCCTCTTCCCGGAGATCGCCGAGATGCAGGCGCGCGCGATCTTCGAGGCGGCCGTCGAGGCCGCCCGGCAGACCGGCAAGCCGGTGATCCCCGAGGTGATGGTGCCCCTGGTCTTCACCAAGGCCGAGTTCGACCTCGTGAAGGCGCGCATCGACGCCATGGGCAAGGCGGTGGCGCAGGAGAGCGGCACCAGGGTCGAGTACCAGGTCGGCACGATGATCGAGCTGCCGCGGGCGGCCCTGCGGGCCGGCGAGATCGCCGAGACCGCGGAGTTCTTCTCCTTCGGCACCAACGATCTGACGCAGACCACGCTCGGCATCAGCCGCGACGATGCCGGCACATTCCTGGGCCCCTACACCAAGGCCGGCATCCTCGCCGCCGACCCCTTCGTGTCGATCGACCAGGAGGGCGTGGGCGAACTCGTGAAGCTCGGCGCCGAGCGCGGCCGTGCCGTGCGGGCCGGCATCAAGCTCGGCATCTGCGGCGAGCACGGTGGCGACCCGGCCTCGATCGCCTTCTGCCAGGAGGTCGGCCTCGACTACGTCTCCTGCTCGCCCTACCGCGTGCCGATCGCGCGGCTCGCCGCCGCGCAGGCGGCCCTCTCGGCGAAGCCACAGGGCCAGGCCTGACGAACCGGCGGGCCGCTTCCCGCCGGTTAACCGACGCTCAACCATACGCTCCGATCATCGCGCCGGGCCGCCACGCGGCCGTGGGATCAACAGCCGCGGGATCGGAGCGTGCGCGCGAGGCGGAGACAACGAGGGCGCGGCGTCCGCTGGATGGCGGCCGCGACGCTGCCCTGGGTGGTGGCGGCGGGCGTGCTCGTCTCCTTCACGGCGGCGGCGGGCGTCGATTCCTCCTTCGGATCGAGCGCCGTCGCCCTCATCGCGGCCCGCGCGACGCCGCCCCTGCCGGTCGCCGGCCTCGTCCCGCTCGACGCGGAGGCGCGGGCGCCCCTCGGGGCGTTGGCGCCGCGGGACGACCTCAAGACCGGGGCCGGGCCGTACCCGGTCGCCCCGCGGGAGGCCAAGGCCGACGCCCTGGTGCCTGCCCGTGTCGGCGCCTCGCGCCGGCTCCTCTCCGCGCTCCGCTCGGGCTGGCTCAGCGGCGCCGGAAGCGGTGTCGCCTCGACGCTCACGCCCGGACCGGCCGCCTGGAACCCCGACCTCGAACCCGCCTCCGGCTTCGTCCCGCTCCCCGAGGGGCTGCCCGGCGACCGCGCGGCGGAGAGTTCGCCGTCGAGCGCCGCCTCCGACGAGACCCGGGGCGCGGCCTCGGGCGTCCGCACCGGAGAGGCGCGCCAGGACGGCGCCACGCCGACGGTGCCGCGGGCCGTCGCCCTGTCCTCGACGACGCCGGCGCCGGCCGATGCCACGCCGATCGAGGTCGCCGCGGCGCCCGTCGCCGGCGGGCTGCTCGGCCCGCACCTCGAGGCGCGGCCCGACGGCACCGCCGCGGCGCGGATCGCCCCGGAGGACCTCCCCGGCGACGAGGCGCGCCGCCGCTACGCCGACCTGATCACGCCCGACACCGCCGAGCGGGAGCAGCGCTGCCTCGCCGAGGCGGTCTATTTCGAGGCCCGCGGCGAGTCCGAGCAGGGGCAGGCGGCGGTGGCGCAGGTGGTGCTGAACCGCGCCAAGAGCGGCCTCTACCCGGCCAATATCTGCGGCGTCGTGTACCAGAACCGCCACCGCTACATGGGGTGCCAGTTCTCCTTCGCCTGCGAGGGCCGGTCCCTGCGCGTCAGCGATACCGCCGCCTGGACGACGGCGGCGCGCGTCGCCCGCGAGGTGGTGGAGGGCCGCACCTACCTGGCCGATGTGGGGGGCGCGACGCACTATCACGCCGACTACGTCCGTCCGAGCTGGTCCCGGCGCCTCAAGAAGATGGACGTGATCGGCCGCCACATCTTCTACCAGCTCAAGCCGGGCCAGACGTGAGCGCCGGAAGCGGGCTCGCGGCGACGCGCTCCGGCGTTTTGATTACCCAACGTCAATGATTTCTGTCTTAGGTTTCCCCGGTAGACGGTCGAGGCCGCCTCGAAGGTGTCGCGCATCCGCCGTCCGCCCGGCCATCCGGTGACGAGCAGCCGCAACGACCCTCGATCGGCGGGACCGTACCGGCGCGGGGGGAGAATATGCGTCTCGGAAGGCTGCTGCCCGCGGTGGTACTCGCGCTGGCGACGCTCGGCTGCGGGCTCGCGGTCTGGAACTGGGCCGCCCAGAGCCGCCGCCTCGACACCTACGCCGAGGCCGCGCTGCGGCTCCAGGTGTCGAAGGCCCTGGCCGACATTCCCGGAACGCTGAACCTGGAGCGCGGCCTCCTCCAGTTGCAGCTCGGCACCATCGCGCCGGGCGATTCGTCCGGGCGGCCCGCCATCGCCGAGAGCCGTCGCGCCACGGACGCGGCCTTCGCCCGGGCGCACGACCTCGGCGAGCGTCTCGCGGCCCGGCGGCCCGACGAGGCCGCGATCCTGTCCGCTCTCGACCGGCAGCAGCAGGACCTTCAGACCCTCCGCGGCCGGATCGACGCGCTGCTGGCGGGGACGCCGGTGGAGCGCCGCGGCGACGCCGCCTCGGACGTCGTGACCGCGGTGACGGAGCTCAACCGCGCGATCATCGCCCTGCTCCGGGATCAACTGGTCGCGGTCGCCACCGCGGACGGCATCGCCTACCGCATGGGCGACCTCGCCGGCTCCCTGTGGGACCTGCGGGACGTCGCCGGGCGTCAGGCCGGCACGCTGCAGAACTTCGTCGTGGCGGCGCGGCCGGTGAGTGCGGGAGACCGCCAGCAATTCACCCAGCTCGACGGACAGGTGCTCCAGGTCTGGACCCGCATCGCCGCGACCGCCGACCACGTCTCGGCGTCGCCGGACATCAAGGCGGCGGTGCGGAGCGTCGCGCAGGGCTTCTGGGAGCCCTTCCGGGCGCTGAAATCCACCCTCGTCGGGCAGTTCGACAGCGGCCGCTTCCCCATCGACGGGAAGACCTACCGCGAGACCGTTGTGCCGATGTGGACCCTGATCGCGCAGGCGCGCGACGCCGCCTACGACAGCGCCATCGCGCGGATCGCGGATCTGACCGGCGAGGCGCGGGCGGCGCTCGGCTTCGCGATCCTGGCGACGGGCGCGGCCGCCCTGGTGGCCGCCGCGGCGTTCTGGATCATCCGGGCGCGCGTGACGAAGCCGCTCGCGGCCATGACGGAGGGGATGAGGCGGATCGCGGCGGGAGACCTCGCCGTCGCGATCGTGGGGGCGGGGCGCCGCGACGAGATCGGGTCGATGGCGCAGGCCGTCGCGGTGTTCCGCGCGGGGCTGGAGCGCAACCGGCAGCTCGAGGCGCAGGCCGCCGCGGACCGGCAGGAGAACGAGGCCGTGCGCCGCCGCGCCATGGCCGGCCTCGCCGAAGAAGTGGAATCGTCCATCGGCGCGGTGGCGCAATCCGTCTCTGCGGCCGCCACCGAGTTGCAGGCCACCGCCCAGCAGCTCACCGGCTCGGCGCAGCGGACCTCTCGGCAATCGACCGCGGTCGCGGCCTCCGCGGGGCTGGCCTCCGAGAATGTCGCGGCCGTCGCCGGCGCCGTGGAGGAACTCGGCGCCTCCATCGCCGAGATCGGCCAGCAGGTCGACGTCTCGGCCCGGCTCGCGCAGGACGCCGTGCGCGAGGCGGGAACGACCGCCACGGTCGTGGCGGACCTCGCCGGCATCGCGTCGCGGATCGGCGCCATCGTCGAGATCATCTCCGGCATCGCGGGGCAGACGAACCTGCTGGCGCTCAACGCCACGATCGAGGCGGCCCGCGCCGGGGAGGCGGGCCGCGGCTTCGCGGTGGTGGCCGCCGAGGTCAAGAGCCTGGCCGGCCAGACCGCCCGGGCAACCGATGACATCACCGCCCAGATCTCGGCCATCCAGGCGAGCATGCGGCAGGCCGTCCCGGCGATCGAGGGCATCTCCGCGACGATCGGGACGATCGACCGGACAGCCGCCGCCATCGCCGCCGCCGTGCAGCAGCAATCGGCCGCGACCCGGTCGATCGTCGAGGCCGTCGCCCAGGCGGCGGGCGGCACCGGGGCCGTGACGGAGAGCATCGCGGACGTGGCTCGGGCCAGCGAGGAGACCCGGGACGGCGTCGATCACGTCCTCGCCGCGTCCTCCGACCTCGCGGTCCAAGCCGAGCGGCTGCGCAGCACCATGCACGGCTTCGTCGCCTCGATGCGCGCCGCCTGACGATCCGGGCGCCGCACGGGATCCATTAATCTTAAACGGCAAATGTCCTGTGTTGATCCGCTCGCCGCAGGAACTGGCGCCGGCCGGCCGGGGTGTTGCGTGATCCTGACGGGGATCTGTGCAAATACGTAGTAATTTCCGAGGGCGATTTTACCGTGGCAGGGCTTTCGACTTGCCGGCCGCGGTCGGGCGCGGCTTCCATACGGCCACGCGCGGTGCTCCCCGCCCGCGCTGCCCCTTCGTCCATGAGGAACCCCCGATGACCGTTCCGGTCGCCCGTCTCCCGCTCCTGCTCGCCGCCGCGGCGGGCCTCGCCGCGTTCACCCTGCCGGCCCAGGCCGGCGGCTACGGCTGCGCCTCCGCCGATTGCTACCGCTACGTGACGACGCCGCCGGTCTACGACACCGTCGCCGAGCAGGTCATGGTCCGGCCCGCCCGCACGATCACCCACGTCACGCCGCCCGTCTACGACACGGTGGCCGAGCAGGTGCTGGTCTCCCCGCCGCGCCGGGTCTGGCAGACCTCCTACGACGCGAGCGGCGCGCTCGTGGGCTGCTGGGTCACCACCCCGGCCCGCTACGCCGTGCGCCACCGCCGCGTGCTGGTGCGGGCGCCGGAGGTGGTGCCGGAGGTGATCCCGCCGGCTTACGCCACCTACCAGCGCCGCGTGTTGGTCTCGCCGGCCCGGGCGGGCTGGGTACCGGCCGGCGGCCAGGGCGGCTACGGCGGCGGCTATCCCGGCACCTACGCGTCCGGCCCGGTCGGCGCCGGTTTCGGCCTCGCCGGGGCCGGCCTGGGCCTCGGGCTCGCCACCGCCGGCGCGGTGACCGGCGCGGCGTTCGGGGACTTCTGAGCCCCGCATCCGCCCGGCCGCCTTGCCGCCCGCCCCGCGCCGCCCCACAACCGAGGGGCATCCGGGAGGCGCGCATGGCGGAGTTCGAGGCGATCGTGATCGAGAAGGGTGAGGGTGGCCAGTCGGTCGCGCTCACCCGCTTCGACGAATCCGGCCTGATGGAGGGTGACGTCACCGTGCGGGTGACGCACTCGACCCTCAACTACAAGGATGGGCTCGCGATCACCGGCAAATTGCCGGTCGTGCGCCGCTTCCCGATGATCCCCGGCATCGATTTCGCCGGCGTGGTCGAGGAATCCCGGCATCCGGACTGGAAGCCGGGCGACGCGGTGGTGCTGAACGGCTGGGGCACCGGGGAGACCCATCTCGGGGCCTTTGCGCGCAAGTCCCGCGTCCCGGGCGACTGGCTGGTGCCCCTGCCGGCGAACCTCACCCCGGCCCAGGCCATGGCGATCGGCACGGCCGGCTACACCGCGATGCTCTGCCTGCTCGCCCTGGAGCGGCACGGCCTCACGCCCGCGCACGGTCCGGCCGTCGTGACCGGCGCGGCCGGGGGCGTCGGCTCGGTGGCCGTGGCGCTCCTCGCCGCGGCCGGCTGGCGCGTGATCGCCGCGACCGGCCGCGCCGCGGAGGCCGCCTACCTGACCGACCTCGGCGCCGCGGAGATCCTCGATCGGTCGGAACTGTCCCAGCCGGCAAAGCCCCTCGCCAAGGAGCGGTGGGCCGCTGGCATCGACACGGTGGGCGGCGCGACGCTCGCGAATCTTCTCTCCATGACCAAGCGCGGCGGGGCGGTGGCCGCCTGCGGCAATGCGGGCGGCATGGATCTGCCGACCTCGGTGGCACCCTTCATCCTGCGGGGCGTGGCGCTCCTCGGCATCGACAGCGTGGTGGCGCCGCTCCCGCTGCGCCGCGAGGCCTGGGGCCGGCTCGCCCGCGATCTCGATCCGGCCAAGCTCGCGGCTATGACGACGACGATCGGCCTCGACAGGGTGATCGAGACGGCTCCGGAGATCCTGGCCGGGCGCGTGCGCGGACGGATCGTCGTGGCCATCGATTGAGCGATCCCGCCACCGAATTGGCATCATTTTGCCGGGAACCTTGACGGTGCTCCGCGTGTTGCCTGTTTCATGAGCATCGCCTTCGTTCGTGAGCCGGAGGGCGGGGAGGCCTTCGAGGACCTGCCCGACCGTCCGATCTCCCCGCATCCCAACTTCGTCACCCCCGAGGGCCTCGCCCTGATCGAGGCCGAGCTGGATCGGCTGCACGCGGAGCACGCCGCCCTGGGTCCGGACGACAAGGCGGCGCTCGCCCGCACCAACCGGGATCTACGCTACTGGACGGCCCGCCGGACCTCCGCGCAGGTGATCGAGCCCACGCCCGGCGACACGGTGCATTTCGGCTCGACCGTCACAATCGAGCGGGAGGACGGCACGCGCCAGACCTTCCGGATCGTCGGCGAGGACGAGGCCGATCCGGCCAAGGGCTCCATCGCCTACGTGGCACCGCTCGCGCGCGCGCTCACCGGCAAGCAGGCGGGCGACGCCGTGACGGTGGCGGATCACGACATCGAGATCATCGAGGTTCGGTAGCGCGCTCCCCGCGCCCCTCGATCAGCGGGCGCTGGCGGCCGATCTCCTCGGCGACGAAGTCGAGGAACACCCGTACCCGCGCGGCGTGTCGCAGATCCGCGTGGGTCAGGAGCCAGAGCCCGGTCGCCAGATCCGGCTGCGGCTCGGACAGGCGCGTCAGGCCGGGCTGGCGGTCTCCCACCACGCAGGCGAGGGGCGCGATCCCGATCCCGGCCTCCACGGCCTCGACCAGGGCCGCCACCGTGTCGACCCGCAGGACGATCCGCGCGGGCTCGGCCCGCATCGCCACGAACCGCGCCACCTTGGCGGCTCCGGTCTCGTGAGCGAGCGAGATCCAGCGCCGCTCCGCGAGCGGCCGCGCGGCCCCGTCCTCCACCCGCCCGTAGAGGGCCCAGGCGATCGTGGCGAGGCGCCGCCCGACCAGCGTGTCCGGCGGATCGTCGGTGGCGCGCAGCGCGACGTCCGCGTCGCGCTTGGCGAGGTTGAGCGGGCGGTTCGACAGGACGAGATCGAGGCGGATCTCCGGGTAGCGGTCGGGAAACCGCGCCAGGATCGGCGCCAGCAGGTAGCCGAACAGGGAATCCGCCGTCGTGACGCGCAGCTCGCCGGACGGTGCCAGCAGCTGGCCGTCGAGCTTGCGCGAGAAGGCGGCGACGTCGTCCTCCATCCGGGCGGCGGCCCGCACCATCTCCTCACCCGCCGGCGTCGCCGCGTAACCGGCGCGGCGCCGCTCGAACAGCGGCGTGCCGAGCGCCGCCTCGATCTGGCCGAGGCGGCGGAAGGCGGTCGAGGCGTTGATGCCGAGCCGCGCGGCGGCCGGCGCGAGGCCGCGCTGGTCGGCGATCGCCTTGACGAGCCGGAAATCGTCCCAGGAGAGAGGGGATCCCACGGCCTTCCTTGCATCCGTGCACGACCAGGCTTGCATCATAGGCCGTTTCGGTTCGCCAGGCGATGCCCGATGGTGCCGTCACGGCGACCGGCCGCAGGTCGGGCGCGATGGCTCAGCGCGGAGGAGACCGACGATGGCGAAGGTTCTGGTGCTCTACTACTCCACCTACGGGCATATCGAGCAGATGGCCTACGCGGTCGCCGAGGGCGCCCGCGAGACCGGCGCGGAAGTCCACGTGAAGCGGGTGCCCGAGCTGGTGCCGGAGGAGGTCGCGCGCAACGCCCACTACAAGCTCGATCAGGCCGCGCCGATCGCCACCGTCGACGAACTGCCGGGCTACGACGCGATCATCTTCGGGACGCCGACCCGCTACGGCAACATGGCCGCGCAGATGAAGAACTTCATCGACCAGACCGGCGGCCTGTGGATGAAGGGCGCGCTGGTCGGCAAGGTGGGCTCGGTCTTCACCTCGACCGCCTCGCAGCATGGTGGCCAGGAATCGACGATCCTGAGCTTCCACACGGTGCTCCTGCACCACGGCATGGTCCTGGTGGGCCTGCCCTACAGCTTCCAGGGCCAGCTCGGCGTGGCGCAGGTGATGGGCAACTCGCCCTACGGCGCCTCGACGATCGCGGACGGGGACGGCAGCCGCCAGCCCTCCGAGGTGGAACGCGAGGGTGCCCGCTTCCAGGGCCGCCACGTGGCCGGGATCGCCGCCAAGCTCGCCGGCTGATCCCGTTCGGGCATGCCAAAGAAAAAGGCCCGGATCGCTCCGGGCCCTGTCAAGGGGGAAGGCCGATGGGGGCTTGAGATGGCCTTCGATGCTCCCTTAACGCGGCGTCCTCCGGATCGGTTCCGAAGCAACGGGAAATTTCTCGATGACGCCGGGGACGCGTCGCCGCGGCTGTTTCAGCGGGGCGCCGCGGCCCGGGCCAGGCGGTCCGCGATCGCCTCGCCCAATCCCTGCCGCGGGATCGGCCCAACCGCGATGGTCGCCGCGCCGGAGGCGTCGAGCGTGCGCAGGGCCGCGAACAGGTTCGCGGCCGCCTCGACGAGATCCCCGTCCGGGCTGAGGTTGAGCTGCGCGACGGCCCTGTCGAGACCGGGCGGTCGCGCCGGGCCGAAAAGAAGTGCCGCCTCGCCCGGGCCGATAGCGGTGGCTTCGAGCCGCACGGCCGCGCGCGGCGCGTAGTGGGAGGCGAGCATCCCGGGCGCCACGGGACCCTCGCCCGTCGCCTCGGGCGCGAGGAGCGGAGCGCCCAGCACCGCCTCCAGCGCCTCGCGGGCGACGCCGCCGGGACGCAGCAGCCGCGGGACGCCCTCGAGGCAGGCCACGATCGTCGATTCGACGCCGACCGGGCAGGGGCCGCCATCCAGCACCGCGGCGATGCGGCCGTCGAGGTCCCCGAGAACGTGGTCCACGCGGGTGGGACTGACGCGGCCGGAGCGGTTCGCCGAGGGCGCCGCCACCGGCCGATCCGTCGCCACCAGGAGGTCGCGGGCGAGGGGGGCGGCCGGGACGCGGAGCGCCACGCTGTCGAGGCCGGCCCGGGCGAGGTCGCAGACGCGGCCTCCCGGCGCCCGGGGCACCACGAGGGTGAGCGGTCCCGGCCAGAACGCATCCGCGAGGCGCGACGCCGGGGCGTCGAACACGCCCTCGCGGCGCGCGGCGGCGAGATCGGGGAGGTGGGCGATGAGCGGGTTGAAGCGCGGGCGCCCCTTGGCCGCGTAGATCGCCGCGACCGCCGCCCCGTCGCTCGCGTCACCGCCGAGGCCGTAGACCGTCTCGGTCGGGAAGGCGACGAGGCTTCCGGCGCGCAGGAGCGCGGCCGCGCCCGCGACGCCCGCGGCGTCGCCCGGCAGGAGACGGGTCGCGCCCGTTGACCGGGGTTGGTTCACATGTAAACTATCGTCCGACATGACAGCGCCCTAGCGTCGCGTCCGGCTTCGCGTCAAATGACGAGGCCCGCGGCCGGGATGATCGCGCGGCGCTGCCGGGAGGATCCGATGAGCTTTCGCGCACCCGTGGCCGAGATGGCGTTCACGATCCGGCACGTCGCCGGGCTCGACGCGGCGATCGCGGAGGGGCTGCACGGGGATCTCACGACGGACCTCGCGGAGGCGATCCTGGAGGAGGCCGGCCGCTTCGCCAACGACGTGATCGCGCCGCTGAACCGGGTCGGCGACAAGCAGGGCGCGGTGCTCAAGGACGGCGCGGTGACCATGCCGGCGGGCTTCCGGGACGCCTACCGGGCCTGGAGCGAAGCGGGCTGGAACGCGCTTCCGGGCCCCGTGGAATATGGCGGCCAGGGCCTGCCGCTCCTGCTCAACGCGGCCTGCGTCGAGATGTGGAACGCGGCCTCGATGTCCTTCGGGCTCGGTCCGCTCCTCACCGCGGGCGGCGTCGAGGCGGTGGCGCAGCACGGCTCGGAGGAGCTGCGGGCGCGCTACCTGGAGAAGCTGGTCACGGGGGAATGGACCGCGACCATGAACCTGACCGAGCCTCAGGCGGGCTCGGACCTCGCGATCCTGCGCAGCCGGGCGGAGCGGGCGGACGACGGCACCTACCGGATCCGCGGCGAGAAGATCTACATCACCTGGGGCGAGCACGATTGCACGGACAACATCGTGCACCTCGTCCTGGCGCGGCTTCCCGACGCCCCGGCCGGCACCCGCGGCATCTCGCTCTTCCTGGTGCCGAAGGTGCTGCCGGACGGGAGCCGCAACGACCTGCGCTGCGCAGGGCTGGAGCACAAGCTCGGCATCCACGGCTCGCCGACCTGCACCATGGTGTACGGCGAGCACGAGGGCGCGGTGGGCTGGCTCGTGGGCGAGGAGAACCGCGGCCTCAACTGCATGTTCACGATGATGAACAACGCCCGGCTCTGCGTCGGCCTCCAGGGCGTCGGCATCGCCGAGCGCGCCTACCAGCAGGCGCTCGCCTATGCCCGCGACCGCCGCCAGGGCAAGGCGCCGGGCAGCGCCGAGGGCACGAGCCCGATCGTGGCGCATCCCGACGTGCAGCGGATGCTCCTCACCATGAAGGCGCTGACGGCGGCATCCCGCGCCATCTGCTACGTCACCGCGGAGGCGCTGGACCGCTCGCACCGGTCTCCCACGGAGGCCGCGCGCCGCGACGCCCTCGACCGTGCCTCGCTGCTGACGCCGGTGGCGAAGGCCTTCTCCAGCGACATCGGCATCGAGGTCGCGTCGCTCGGGATCCAGGTCCACGGCGGCATGGGCTTCGTGGAGGAGACCGGCGCGGCGCAGCACCTGCGCGACGCGCGGATCGCGGCGATCTACGAGGGCACCAACGGCATCCAGGCGATCGACCTCGTCACCCGCAAGCTGCCGCTGCGCGACGGCGCGGTGGTGCGGGCGCAGATCGCGACGCTGCGCGGGATCGCCGAGCGGGTCCTGCGGGAGGGCGGCCCGGGTTTCGGGCTCACCGCACCGCGCCTGCGCGAGGCGACCGAGAGCCTCGATCGCGCGACGAGCTTCCTGCTGCGGGCGCTGCGCTCGAACCGGCCCGAGGAGGCGCTCGCCGGCGCGACGCCGTATCTTCGCCTCTTCGGCCTCGCCGAGGGGGGCGCGCGCCTCGCCCAGGCGGCGCTGGCGGCTCAGCGCGCGGCCTCCGAGGGCGACACCGACCCGGCGCATCCGTCGCGCGTCGCGCTCGCGCGGTTCTTCGCCGAGAACCTCGCGACGGCCGCGGGCGGCCTGGAAGCCACCGTGACCGCGGGCGCCGGCTCCCTGCAGGACGCGGCCCTCGCGCTGGCGAGCTGATCCTCTTCCTTCGCTCGAGGTCCACCAACGATTCGACCCTTTTCCGGACGAGTGCAGCGTCAGCGGAAGGAGATCCGAAAACCAGCGCAAGAAGTCGCGAAGCGACCGCCTGTGTACCACGCCGCACAATGCAGAGCCGCTTCGCGGCAAGGTTTTGTGCTGGTTTCCTGATCTCCTTCCGCTGACGCTTCAGTCGTCCGGAATAGGGGTCGAGTATAGATAAACTCCACGG
The DNA here is from genome assembly GCF_054052225.1 of Methylobacterium sp. JK268. Lineage (NCBI taxonomy): Bacteria > Pseudomonadati > Pseudomonadota > Alphaproteobacteria > Hyphomicrobiales > Methylobacteriaceae > Methylobacterium > Methylobacterium sp. JK268. The sequence continues at coordinate 327,524 of NZ_JBSVZN010000002.1, forward strand.
AGCCCATGCCATGACCGATCTCGTCAGGATCACCCGGGAGGCCGGCGGCGTTCTCCTCATCAGGCTCGATCGACCGGAGAAGAAGAACGCGCTGGTCGGCGAGATGTACGATGCCATGCGCGAGGCGTTGGTCGCGGCCGATGCCGAGGGCTCGGAGATCGGTGCCGTGGTCTTCGCGGGCGCCGAGGGCGCCTTCACGGCGGGGAACGACATCTCGAACTTCGTCGCGCGGGCGAACGACGCGGGCTTCCGCGAGGCGCCCTCCCTGCGCTTCATCCGCCAGCTCTCGGTGACGCGCACCCCGATGGTGGCCGCCGTCGACGGGCTCGCCATCGGGATCGGCACGACGCTCACCCTGCATTGCGACCTCGTCTACGTGACGTCCCGCGCGCTGTTCCGGGCGCCCTTCGTCGATCTCGGCCTCGTCCCGGAGGCGGCCTCCAGCTACCTGCTCCCGCGCCGGGTCGGTCTCGCCAAGGCGACCGAGATCCTGATGCTGGCCGAGTCGTTCGACGGCGACGAGGCCGTGCGCCTCGGCCTCGCCAACGCGCTGGTCCCGAGCGATGCGCTCCTGGAGCACGCCCTCGCGCAAGGCGCCAAGCTCGCCGCCAAGCCGCGCGGGGCGCTCGCGGCCACCCGGGCGCTGATCCGCGGCGACCGGGACGCCGTGCAGGCGGCCCTGGAGGCCGAGGTCCAGGCCTTCGAGGCGGCCCTGCGCTCGCCGGAGGCCCAGGCCGCCTTCCGGGCCTTCCTCGAGCGGAGCAAAGCGCGGGCATGAGACCCGGCGGGGTCCCGGACCTCTCCGCCAAGGTCTGCCTCGTCGCCGGCGCGTCGCGCGGGGTCGGGCGGGGCATCGCCCGGGCGCTCGGCGAGGCGGGCGCGACGGTGATCGTGACGGCGCGCTCCAGCGAGAGCGGGCCGCGCACCGACGGCCGGCCGGAGGTGCTGGAGGACGCCGCCCGCGAGGTCGATCTCGCGGGAGGGCGGGGTTTCCACTACCTCTGCGACCACACGCGCGAGCAGGCGGTGGACGCCATGGTCCATTGGACGCTGCGCCGGTTCGGGCGGATCGACGTCGCGGTGTCGAGCGTGTGGGGCGGCAACGAGGGGTTCGACGGCGAGCGCTTCCCGGACGGCGCGGCCTGGGGCGACCCGTTCTGGCGCCGCGCGGCGACGCCCCTCGGCCACGCCCTCCAGTCCGGCCCCTACGCGGCCCTGCTCCTCGCCCGGGCGGTGGCGCCCGCGATGGTCTCGGCGCGCGGCGGGCTCCTGGCCTTCGTCACCTTCGGGACCGAGGATGGCTATCTCGGCGACCTCGCCTACGACCTCGCCATGGCGGCGACGAACCGGCTCGCCGTCGCGACGAACGCGGAACTGGCCCCGCGCGGAGTGACGGCCCTCGCCCTCTCGCCCGGACGGGTCCGCACCGAGCGCGCCGTCGATGCCGGCATGGCGGCGGAGGCGACGGAAAGCCCGCTGTTCGCCGGCCGCGCGGTCGCGGCCCTGGCCGGGGATCCGGACGTGGCTGGGCAGGGCGGGCGCACGCTCCACGTCGCCGACCTCGCCCGTGCCTACGGGTTCACCGACGAGGACGGCAGCCGGCCGGAGCGGTATTGGATTAGCGAATAGCGAATGGCGAATAGGGAATGGATATGATTAAAAAACTTGTTGACTCAAAGTCAGACTAATTGCCATTCGCCATTCGCCATTCGCCATTCGCCATTCGCCACATCTCTGGAGATCGCCATGTCGCTCAAGGGCAAGACGCTGTTCATCACCGGGGCCTCGCGGGGCATCGGTCTCGCCATCGGCCTGCGGGCGGCCCGCGACGGGGCGAACGTGGTGATTGCCGCGAAGACAGCCGAGCCGCATCCCAAGCTCGAAGGCACGATCCACAGCGCCGCTGAGGCGATCGAGAAGGCGGGCGGCACCGCGCTGCCGCTCGTCGTCGACGTACGCGAGGAGGCGCAGGTTCGCGAGGCGATCGAGGCCGCGGCGGCGCGCTTCGGCGGGCTCGACATCGTCGTCAACAACGCCAGCGCCATCTCGCTCACCAACACGCCGGCGACCGAGATGAAGCGGTTCGATCTGATGCATCAGATCAACGCGCGCGGCACCTACATGGTGTCGAAATTCGCGATCCCGCACCTGGAGAAGGCCGAGAACCCGCACATCCTGATGCTGTCGCCGCCCCTCGACATGCAGGAGAAGTGGTTCGCCCCCCACCTCGCCTACACGATGGCGAAGTTCGGCATGTCGCTCTGCGTGCTGGGGCTCGCCGGCGAGCTGCGGCGCCGGGGCATCGCCGTGAACGCGCTCTGGCCGCGCACGACCATCGCCACCGCGGCGGTGAAGAACCTGCTCGGCGGGGACGCGCTCATGCAGGCGAGCCGCACGCCCGAGATCCTGGCCGACGCCGCCTGGCACGTCTTCACCAAGACCGCGCGCGACTTCACCGGCCGCTTCCTCATCGACGACAGCTTCCTCGCCGAGGAGGGCGTCACGGACTTCTCACACTACCGCGTCACACCGGGCGTGGCGCTTGCACCCGACTTCTTCGTGCCGGATACGAGCCTGCCTCCGCCCCACGCCCTCGACTGAGCCGCACCCTTGATCTTTGTCCACCAGCCGAACGCCTGCCCCAGCACGGGGCAGCCGCTCCTCGAACGCCGCCTGCTCGACGCCCACGAACCGATCCCGACCGACACCCTGTGGATCGACCTCGTCGAGCCGACCCGGGAGGAGGATCACCGCGTCGAGGCGTTCCTGGGCATCTCCATTCCGACCCGGGAGGAGATGCAGGACATCGAGCCCTCGGAACTCCTCTACGTGGAGAACGGCGCCCGCTACATGACCGGGCGTCTGCTCTGCCGGGTGGAGAGCGACGACGCCAAGCTCACCGGCGTCACCTTCATCCTGCGCGACAACCGGCTGGCCACGGTGCGCTACGACGACCCGCAGGCCTTCCGGATGTTCGTGCTGCGGGCGGCGCGGCCCGCCGGCGTGATGCTGGGCGGCGAGGCGATCCTGTCGGGCCTGATCGAGACCGTGATCGACCGCGCCGCGGACGTGCTCCAGTTCCAGGGCGAGCGCATCGACCGGCTCTCGCGCATGGTCTTCGCCGAGCGGGACGATCCGGGGGCGCGCAATGCCGAGTTGCAGGAGACCCTGCGTGGGCTCGGGCGCCACAACGACCTCCTGTCGAAGCAGCGCGAGAGCCTGGTCTCGATGGAGCGGATCCTGCTCTCGCTCTCGGCGAGCTACCGGGCCAGCAAGGCGCCGCGCGAGGTTCGCGAGGAGGTGCGCTCGACCCTGCGCGACCTCCAGTCCCTGGAAGAGCACGCCACGTTCCTGAGCGGGAAGATCCAGTTCCTGCTCGACGCCACCCTCGGGCTGGTGAACCTGGAGCAGAACAACATCATCAAGCTGTTCTCGGTCATGGCGGTGGTGTTCATGCCGCCCACCCTGATCGCCTCGATGTACGGGATGAATTTCAAGACGATGCCGGAGCTGGAATGGCCCTACGGCTACCCGATGGCGATCGTCATGATGGTGGTGGCGGCGATCCTGCCCTACGCCTTCTTCCGCTGGAAGCGCTGGCTCTAGCGATGTGCGGCCGCTTCGTGATCCTGTCGCCGCCGGAGGTGTTTCACGAGGCCTACGGCTACGCGGACCGGCCCAACTTCCCGCCGCGCCACAACGTGGCCCCGACGCAACCCGTGGCGGTGGTGACGGCCGAGCACGGGCGGCGGCGCTTCGTGCTGATGCGCTGGGGCTTCCTGCCTTCCTGGGTGGAGGATCCGGCCGATTTCCCGCTGATCATCAACGCCCGAATCGAGACCGCGGCGGAGAAGCCGAGCTTCCGCAACGCGCTGCGCTACCGGCGCTGCGTCTTCCTGGCGGACGGGTTCTACGAGTGGCGGCGCGGCGGGCCGAAGGGCGCGGCCCCCTTCCTGATCCGCCGCGCGGATGGGCGCCCGATGGCGCTCGCCGGATTGTGGGAGACCTCGAGCAGCGCCGACGGCTCGGAGATCGACACGGCGGCGATCGTCACCTGCGCGGCCAACGGGACGCTGGCGGCCCTCCACGAACGCATGCCGGCGATCCTGCCGCCGGAGGCGGTCGATCGCTGGCTCGACCTGCGGGAGGTGGAGGCCGGGCAGGCCGCCGCCCTGTGCCGGCCCTGCCCGGAGGAATGGCTGACGCTGTCGGCCGCGAGCCGGCGCGTGAACGACCACCGCAACGACGATCCGGGCTTGCTGGTGGGCGATGAGGCCGTGACGCCGCCCGCTTCCCCGCCGCCGGCCTTGCCCGAACAGGGGACGCTGTTCTGATCGCGCTGGTCCGGAGACGGCGGTTCTAAACCCTCCCCCCTCTGCGGAGACCGTGTGCACACATCTCGATGACCGGCTCATCGAACGACCGCGTCCGGAATGCGCGACAATCCTCATGCTGAGGTGCCGCGCAGCGGCCTCGAAGCACCCCAGGCGGCTCATCCAAGAGAAAAGGTGCCTTGGACCAGATGCTCTGGGGTGCTTCGAGGCTCGCTCCGCTCGCACCTCAGCATGAGGAGGTTGTTTTATTGCCATTGATGGAATCTTGTGCTCCCATTTGTGTTCTTATCGCCGTATTAAATCTGGTTAAACTTCAGGATATTTGACCAATAATGCCGATCAGGCCGTCAGGGCATACTCGCGGATTGGCCCTGATGCGCTCCTCGGAAGCCTCGCGATGGTTTCATCTATCCTACTGACAGGGATAGAGTTTTCGGAGCTGGCTGCACACGGTAGCCTCTGCGCGGGAGGGTGGGGCGTCGCGCGCCCCATCGGCACCCGTCACCGCCGCCGCTTGCCCTCGCGCCGGAAGACGCCCACGACCTCGACGTGCGGCGAGTGGCGGAACTGGTCGATGGGGACGACCTCCTCCAGCCGGTAGCCGCCCGCGATCAGCAGGGCGGCATCGCGCGCGAAGGTCCCGGCATCGCACGACACCCCGACCACCACCGGCACCTTCGACTCCGCGAGGCGCGCCGCCTGCGCCTCGGCGCCGGCCCGTGGCGGGTCGAACACCACCGCGTCGAAGCGGTCGAGCTCCGGGGCCAGCAGCGGCCGGCGGAAGAGGTCGCGGCGCTCGGTCGTCACCGCGCGCAGGCCCGTCGCGCCGCGCGCCGCCCGATCGAGGGCCGCGAGGGCCGCCTCGTCGCCCTCGACGGCGTGCACCGCGCGGGCCTCGGCGAGACGCAGCGAGAAGGCGCCGGCGCCGGAGAACAGGTCGGCGACGCGCTTCGCCGTCCCGACCCCCGCCACCACGAGGTCACCGAGCAGGACCTCTCCGGCCCGGGTCGCCTGCAGGAACCCGCCCGGCGGCGGCACCAGGACCGCGCGGCCGACCGGGATCACGGGCGGCTGACGCACCAGCAGCACCTCGCCGTGGAGGGAGAGCCGCGCGAGGTCGAGGTCCCCCGCGAGCGCGACCAGCGCCTGGCGCGCTCGTCCGTCCGCCGGGCCGTGCCCGCGCAGATCCACGTCGAGCCCGCCCGCCGTGGCGGTCACCTGGACGTCGAGAGGCTTTCCGCCGCCGCCCAGCGGCCGCGCCAGCGCCCGGGCCGCGTCCGGCCCGCGATGCAGCGCCGCCTCGGTGATCGGGCAATGGTCGATCGGCACCAGGGCGCGGCTTCGCGCCGCCATGAACCCGGCCTCGGCCGCGCCCTCGATCCGCCGCACGTGGAAGGTGGCGCGCCGCCGCCCGGCCCCGTGCGCGTCGCGCAGGGGCGCCACATCCGCCTCGATCCCGGCCCGGCCCAGCGCCGTCACGACGAGGTCGCGCTTCCAGGCCGCGTAGGGCTCGGGCGCGAGGTGCTGGATCGCGCAGCCGCCGCAGGCGCCGAAATAGGGGCAGAACGGGGCGACGCGATCCGGAGACGGGGTGAGCACCGCGTCCAGCCGGGCGCGGGGCGGCCCGCCGCGGGTCTCCTCCGGCCGGACCCGCACGGTCTCGCCCGGCAGGGCCCCGGCCACCAGGAGCCCGTCCGCCGCGATGCCGTCGCCCCGGGCGCCGAGGCGCCGGATCTCCACCGGGAAGGTCTGCTCGGCCTCGCTCATTCACCCGTCTCCCCGCGCGAGGCCCCGATCAGGAACTCGCGGTTGCCGTCCCCGCCCTCGATGGGCGAGGCGATGGGCCCGGCCACCCGGAAACCCAACGCCGCGACGAGGTCGCGGATGCCGGCGCAGACCTCGGCCTGCACGGCCTCGTCCTTCACGAGGCCGCCGCGCCCGACCCGGTCCCGTCCCGCCTCGAATTGCGGCTTGATCAGCGCCACGAGATCCGCCTCCGCCGCCAGCAGCGGCGGCAGGGACGGCAGGACGAGGCGCAGCGAGATGAAGCTCACGTCCACCACCGCGAGCGACGGCGCCTCCGGCAGGGGCGCCAGCGATCGCGCGTCAATCGCCTCCAGGGAGACGACGCGGGGATCGCTCGCGAGCCGCGGATGCAGCTGCCCGCGTCCCACATCGACGGCGAAGACCCGGGTGGCGCCGCGGCGCAGCAGCACGTCGGTGAAGCCGCCCGTCGAGGCGCCGACGTCCAGGCAGACCCGTCCGGAGGGATCGAGGCCGAAGGCGTCGAGGGCGGCGTCGAGCTTCACTCCCCCCCGGGACACGTAGGGGTGCGGCGCCTCGGCGCTGAGCCGCGCACTCCGCGCCAGGAGGTCCGAGGCCCGGCGCACCGGCGCCCCGTCCGCCCGCACCAGCCCGGCCGCGATCGCCGCCTGGGCTCGCGCCCGGCTCTCGAAATGCCCTGCCTCCACCAGGAGGCGATCGGCTCGCACCCGCTCCTCGCTCAATTCCGCGTCCTTCCGCCCGGTCCGACCTGTCGACCTCGGCCGCCTCCCTTACCTTAACGGTCGGACAGAGGAGAGGGCGATGACCCGAGGATTGATGCTCGCCGCAGTCGCGGCGCTCGCCGCGGCGCCGGCCGCGGCCCAGCAGGCCGAGACGGCCGCGCCCCAGGCGGCCGCACCGCAGGTCTACGAGGCGCCGGTGGTGAACACCAAGGGCGAGCCGATCGGCCGGATCCGGATCCGCGACGGCGCCAACGCGCTGGTGCTGCGGCTCACCATCCAGCCGGGCGGCCTCCCGCCGGGCTGGCACGGGATTCACTTCCACAGCGTCGCCAACTGCTCGGACACCGCGAAGTTCGAATTGTCCAAGGGACACGTGAACCACGATTCGAGCAAGCACGGCCTGCTCAACCCGGAGGGGCCCGACGAGGGCGACATGCCGAACGTCTTCGCGAATGCCGACGGCTCGGTGAATGCCGAGGTGTCGAGCGAGACGCCGCTCACCGGCGAGGGCGGCCTCAAGGATTCGGACGGCTCCGCTCTGGTGATCCACGCCAACGAGGACGACCACACCACGCAGCCGATCGGCAATGCGGGCGCCCGGATCGCCTGCGCGGAGATCAAGTAGGCGGCAGGCGCGCCTCGCGGCGGGGAGGGCGCCTCGGGAGGAGGCGCCCTACTTGCTGCCGAAGACCTGCACCATGGCCGGGGTGAGGATCACCACGAACAGCACCGGCAGGAAGAACAGGATCATCGGCACGGTGAGTTTGGGGGGGAGCGCCGCCGCCTTCTTCTCGGCCTCGTTCATGCGCTGGTCGCGGCTCTCCTGCGCCAGGACGCGCAGGGCTTGGCCGATCGGGGTACCGTAGCGCTCCGCCTGGATCAGCGCCGTGCAGACCGACTTCACGGATTCGAGCCCGGTGCGCAGGGCGAAGTTCTCGTAGGCCACCCGGCGGTCGCTCAGGTAGCTCAGCTCGGCCGTGGTGAGCGCCATCTCCTCGGCCAGGATGATGCACTGGTTGGCGAGCTCCACGCTGACGCGCCGGAACGAATGCTCGATCGCCATACCCGACTCGACGCAGATCAGCAGCAGGTCGAGGGCGTCCGGCCAGTTCTTGCGGATCTCCGCCTGGCGCTTGTCGGCCTTGTTCTTGAGGAAGATCTCGGGCGCCTTCACGCCGGCATAGACCGAGGCGATCACGATGAGCAGCCGGATCGAGAACGGCTGGTTCAGGACGTGCAGAACGAAGAGGTAGAAGGTCGAGGCGACGAAGAAACCGACCGGCATTATCAGGCGGAAGAACAGGAAGGCGGTCTCGGCCTGCGGGCCGCGGTAGCCGGCCATCAGCAGGCGGTTCTTCGCATCCTCCGTGGCGAGCCAGTTGTCGAGCCGGAAGCGCTCGACCACCCGCTTCATGTAGGCCTTGGGCTGCTGGCGCAGACTGCCCTTCTGGTTGAGCCGGTCGCGCTCGCGCAGGCGGATGCGGTCCCGCTCGTCGCCGACGCTCTTCATGCGCTGCGCGAGGCGATCGGGTTCGAGGAAGGGCTGGACCAGCGTGTAGGCGGTCGCCGCCGCGGCCACCGCGGCGAGGAGCGAGCCCACGAAGCGCGGGTCGATCAGGTTGAGGAGGAGGCCTAGCATCCCGCGCCTCGCCGGGCGGGGCGGGGGGGAAGCCGGTCGGGGGCGGGAGGATCCTGCGGCATCGTCGGTCCGGCTAGATCTCGAAGGTGATCATGCGCTTCATCACCAGCACGCCCACCAGCATCCAGATCCCGGACAGGACGAGGGCGATCTGGCCCACCTGCGTCGTCCACAGAAGGGAGATGTAGTCGGGGCTGGAGAACCAGCACAGGATCGCCACCACGAAGGGGAGGGAGGCGATGATGGCCGCGGAGGCGCGCGCCTCCATGCTCATGGCGGTCACCTTCTCGGCCATGCGGCGGCGCTCCCGCAGCACGCGCGACAGGTTCCCGAGCGCCTCGGAGAGGTTGCCGCCCGACTTGGACTGGATGCCGATGACGATCGCAAAGAAGTTCGCCTCGGAGACCGGCATGCGCTCGTAGAGCTTCAGGGCCGCCTCGCTGACCGGGACGCCGACGGCCTGCGACTCGACGAGGACGCGGAATTCCGTGCGTACCGGCTCGGGCGCCTCCCGGGCGATGATGCGCAGGCAGTCGCCCACCGGCAGGCCCGACTTGATGCCGCGGACGATCACGTCCATGGCGTTGGGCAGCTCGCGCACGAACCGCGCCATCCGCCGCTTGCGCAGGTAGATGAGCAGCCATTGCGGCGCGCCGAGCCCCGCCGCGAAGGCGAGGCCGAGGGCGATGAGCGGGCTCTCGCTCAGGATGAAGACGGCCAGGGCCGTGAAGGCGGCCAGCACGCCGCAGGTGATGTAGAACTGGTTTTTGCTCATCGTCAGGCCGGCCTGGGTGATGCGCAGCTCCAGGCTCGGCCGCTTCTTCTTCTCCTTCGCCTCCAGTTCCTTGAGGCTCTTGGCGACCTGCTCGCGGCGGTTGACGCTCTGGATCCGTTCGATGGGCGAGCGCCGCCCGACGATCGCCTTCTGGCGCTTGGCCGCGCGGGCCTCCGACGGCAGCAGCGGGATCACCACCGCGTAGACGATGGCGGAGACGGCGACGGCCAGGAGCAGCGCGGCGATGAGGGCCTGGCCGTTCGTCATGCGTCGACCCCGGCGTCCTTGACCTCGGCCGCGTCGAGGGCGGCGGCGAGCGCCCGGTCCTCACCGTAGTAGCGGGCGCGGTCCCAGAAGCGCGGACGTCCGATGCCGGTGGAGCGGTGGCGTCCGACGAGCTTGCCGTTCTGATCCTCGCCGACCACGTCGTAGACGAAGAGATCCTGGGTGGTGATCACGTCGCCCTCCATCCCCATCACCTCGGTGATGTGCGTGATGCGCCGGGACCCGTCGCGCAGGCGCGCCGCCTGCACCACCACGTCGATCGAGCCGGAGATCATCTCGCGGATGGTCTTGGAGGGCAGCGAGTAGCCGCCCATGGAGATCATCGATTCGATGCGCGACAGGCACTCGCGGGGCGAGTTGGCGTGCAGCGTGCCCATCGAGCCGTCGTGGCCGGTGTTCATCGCCTGCAGGAGGTCGAAGGCCTCCGGTCCGCGCACCTCGCCGACGATGATCCGCTCGGGCCGCATGCGCAGGCAGTTCTTGATCAGGTCGCGCATCGTGACCTGGCCCTGCCCTTCGAGGTTGGGCGGGCGCGTCTCGAGCCGGACCACGTGCGGCTGCTGGAGCTGCAGTTCCGCTGCGTCCTCGCAGGTGATGATCCGCTCGTCGTCCTCGATGTAGCGCGTGAGGCAGTTGAGGAGCGTCGTCTTGCCCGAGCCGGTGCCGCCCGAGACCACCACGTTGCAGCGCACCCGGCCGATGATCTGCAGGATCTTGGCGCCCTCGGGAGAGATCGAGCCGAAGCGGACGAGCTGATCGAGGGTGAGCTTGTCCTTCTTGAACTTGCGGATGGTCAGGGCGGGGCCGTCGATGGCGAGGGGCGGCGCGATGACGTTGACGCGCGAGCCGTCGGGCAGGCGCGCGTCGCAGATCGGCGAGGCTTCGTCGACCCGCCGGCCGACCTGGCTGACGATGCGCTGGCAGATGTTCATCAGCTGCTGGTTGTCGCGGAAGCGCACGTTCGTGAGCTGGATCTTGCCCGCAACCTCGATGTAGGTCCGGTTGGCGCCGTTCACCATCACGTCGGCAATGTCGTCGCGGGCGAGCAGCGGCTCCAGGGGGCCGTAGCCGAGCACGTCGTTGCAGATGTCGTCGAGCAGGTCCTCCTGCTCGGCGATCGACATCACCACGCTCTTGAGGGCGATGATCTCCGTGACGATGTCGCGGATCTCCTCGCGGGCGGCGTCGGCCTCCAGCCGGGCGAGCTGCGCGAGGTCGATCGCCTCGATCAGCGCGCCGAAGATCATGCTCTTGGTGCGGTAGTAATCCTCGGAGCGCGCGACCTCGACCACCACCGGGGTGGGTCTCGGGGTCTCGTGGCGCGACCCGCCGCTGTCCTGAAGGACGGGGGCGGCCGCCGCCTGCGAGGCGGGTGCGGCGACGGGCATCGCCGCTGGTTTGGCCGCCGTCGCGCCGGGTCTCCTGCCGAACATGGGTCCTGCGACACCTTCGCTCCGGTCGCGCCGCACGCTCCGCGACCCGCCACGACCGGAGCGGCATCACGGCGTCAGATCGATACCCCGGCGCGCCGCGCCGGGCTCAGGATGCCTTGCGCCTCACCAGCTTGGCGAGGAGCGGGTCCAGCAGGGTGGGACGGGACTTCTTCGTCTCCGCCCGCCCCGTCACTGCGCTGGCCAGCGTGGTGACGATCTCGGTCACCCGGCCGCCGGCCTGCAGCTCCGCGAGCATCTGCCCGTTATTGGCCGCCGCGCCGAACAGGGCCGGATCGAACGGCACGGCCGCGGTGACCGGCAGGTCCAGGGCCTTGCTGAACTCGGCCTGGGCGATCTCCGGCCGCTTGGGCATGCCCACCATGTTGAGGATGAGCCGGGGCGGCCGGTCGTTGGGGCGCCCGTGCCGCAGCAGGTCCACGAGGTTGCGGGCGTTGCGCAGGGAGGCGAGTTCCGGCGCCGCCACGATCAGGATCTCGTCGGCCCCGACCACCATCTTGCGGCTCCAGGCCGTCCAGATGTGGGGGACGTCGAGCACGATGCACGGAACCATGCCGCGCAGGATGTCGATCAGGCCGTCGAAGGCGCCCTCGCCGAAATCGTTGGTGCGGTCGAGCGTGGCGGGCGCCGCCAGCAGGCTGAGGTTGTCCGTGCACTTCGACAGCAGCCGGTCGACGAAGTTCGCGTCGATCCGCTCGGGCGCGAACACCGCCTCGGCGACGCCCTGCGGCGGATCCTGGTTGAAGTTGAGGCCCGCGGTGCCGAACGCCACGTCGAGGTCGGCGATCACCGTGGAGGTGCCCTGGTCGCGGGCGATCGACCACGCGAGATTGTGGGCGAGCGTCGAGGCGCCGACGCCGCCCTTGGCGCCGACCACCGCCACCGTCCGCCCGAGCGGATCGGCGCCGGGCTCCGCGTAGAGGTCGGAGATCGCCGCGATGACGGACACCGGGTCGATCGGGGCGATCAGGTACTCGCTCACGCCGCGGCGGATGAAGTCCCGGTAGAGGAGCACGTCGTTGACGTGCCCGACGATCACCACCTTGGTGCCGGGGTCGCAGACCTCCGCCAGACCGTCGAGCAGCGCGATCGGGCTCGTGCGGCCCCCCTGCATCTCGATGAGAAGCACGTTCGGGGTCGGCGCGCTCCGGAACGCCTCCGTGGCCGCCGGTGCACCGCCCATCTGCACCTTGAGGTGGGCCTTCTGCATGCGCCGGTCCTCGGCCGCCTGCTCGATCACGGCGGCGACCTCGGAGGTCTCGCAGAAGGCCTGGATGGTGATGCGCGGCACCGGCGCGATCACCCGTTCGGCCATGTCGGTCCTGTGAGGCATGGAGAGGCTCGCGGAGTTGCGCTCGATCGGCTGGGGCGGCTGCGCGGGCGCGGTACCGTGGACCGCAGGTCACCCACCGACCTGCGACTTGACGCTGGCCTGTCCATCCTGCTTCCAACTGGTTGATGGATCCTTTCCGGTCCGCAAGCTCTCGATGTCCTGCGTCCGCGCGACGGTGTCGATGCGGCCCTCCTGGCGGCCGCGCACGAGGTCGATCGGGTCGGCGATCTGCGCCGCGACGTTCGACTGGTAGGCGCAGCCGAAGTTCCACGAGGTTTCGTTGCGCATGTCGCCCTTGTAATCGCTGACGCCCAGATCCTGGGGCCACAACCCGCAGGCCGAGCCGACCTTCGCCTCCATGCGCTGGAAGCTCATGCGCAGCGGCGCGGCGACGGCGGGATTCGCGACCGGATAGGGCGCGATCACGAGAGCCCGGTCCGGGACGCCACGGGCGAGCGCGCGGGTCCGCAGGATCGCGGCGGTGCGGGCGACGGCCGGGCCCGGAATCTGGGCGCCCCGCGGCACCTCGATCACCAGGACACCCCGGCCGTAGCGGCGGAATTCGGTCAGGAACGCGTCGATGTCCTCCGCCTGCCGCGGGTCCATGTGCCCGACGCCGGTGACGAAGACGTCGAGGGTGCGGGTGCCGTCGGCGAGGAGGATCGGGTGGCGCGCCTCGACCGTCGTCGGCCCGAGGGACCCGGTCGTGGCGACCCCGTTCGACACGCAGGCGCCGAGGGACAGGGCGAGGGCCGCGAGGCTCAGCGCCCGCGCGGCGGGCAGGAGGGCGGGGCGGAAGGTTCGGATCATCGCGGGCATCCGTGTGGGGGCCGGAAGGGGGATCAGTCCGTGATGAAGCCGAACCGGCCCCGGTAGGACTTGTGGGCGAGGGGCTGCGCGCCGACCACGCCGTAGAGCCGGTTGAAGCGCCCGAGCAGGATCGCCTGGGTGTCGGTGGCGTCGACGAAGCCGTCGTCGGGCCGCTTCACCTGGGCGGGCTCCATCGCCTTCGCGATGAACGGCGTGACCATGATCATCAACTCGGTCTCGTCGCGCTGGTAGTCGCGGGAGCGGAACAGGGCGCCCAGGACCGGCAGGTTCATCAGGGCGGGCAGGCCGGTGACGGCCGCGCGGTTCTTCTGCTGGATCAGGCCCGCCGTCATGATGGTGGCGCCCGAGGCGACCTCGATCGTCGTCTCCGACTTGCGGACCGTGAAGCCGGGCACCGCGGTCGTCGCCCCGCCGATCGAGTAGCTGTAGGCGTTCTGCTGGTCGATCTCGGTGACGTCGGTGCCGACGCGGATGGAGATCCGGTTCTCGCTCAGCACCACGGGCGTGAAGTTCAGCGCGACGCCGTAGGACTTGAACGTGATGCCCGGCGTACAGGTGCTGGCGGTGCCGGTGGCGGCGGCGGTGCAGCTCAGGCCGGACGGGACGGCGATCTCGCCGCCGGCCGTGAACTTGGCGGCCTCGCCGGAGATGGCGGTCAGGGTGGGCTCGGCGAGGATGCGCGACACGCCCGCCTGCTCGAAGGCCCGCAGCGTCGCCTTCAGGGTGGCGCCGCCCGATCCCGTCACCGTGGCTTCGAGGCTGTTTCCGGTTGGGAAACGGTCGCCGTTGAGGGCGAGCGGCGTCACGTTGGCGAGGGACAGGTTCGACCAGCTCCCGCTCATGTTCACGCCGAATTGCTTGAGCACCGTCCGCGACACCTCGACGACGGTGACGCGGAGCATCACTTGGTCCTTGCCGCGGATCGTGAGATTGTTGATGACCGCGCCGCGGCCCGGCGTTCCGCCGCCCCCGATGCCCACGAAGGCGTTGGCGATGTCGATGGCCTGCTGCGCCTCCACGGCCGAGGCGACCGTGCCCGTGAGCAGCACCGAATCGCCGGCCGGCCGGATGTCGAAGTGCCCGCTCGGGATGCTCGACGCCAGCGTCTGGCGCAGCACGTTCAGGTCGCGGCCCACCGTCACGTCGAGGGCGGCGATCTGGCGGCCCTCGGCATCCATCACGAAGATCGAGGTGGCCCCGTTCTCGACGCCGATGATGAAGACCTTGCGGGTCGAGCGCACCACCGCGTTCGCGACCTTGGGGTTGGCGACGAAGACCTCCTTGGCGTCGCGCGGCAGGTCGATCACCAGGGAGCGGCCCTGCGTGACGTCCACGCGGCGCGCGATCGCGGCGTCCTGCGCTCCGATCGCCAGCACGGGCGCGGCGATGGCCGGAGCCTTCTCGGCCCGCGCCGGTCCGCCGGGTCCGAGGAGCCCGGCCGCCAGGACCGTCAGGAGCGCGCGCGCGGAGCGCGAGGGGGAGAATCTCGTCATGGGGCGGGCTCTCTGGGCGCGTCCGTCGGGGTGCCTGCTCACCGGCGCGGCACCTGGCGGGAGACGCCGTAACGAACGACGGTCAGGGCGGATTCCTTCTGCGGCTCCGGCGCCTCGGCCTGGGTGGAGCCGGCATCCACGAGGCTGCGCAGGGCGAGCGAGAGCTGCCCGACCTTCTGGGCGAGCGTGATCTGCTCGGCCTGGGCCGGGGTGAGTTCGAGGGTCGCGGTGTCGCCGGTGACCACCCGCTCGCCGTTGCGCTCCTGGACGGTCTGACCGACCGCCAGCACCCGCACGTTCTGCAGGATGGTCTCGGACACCTGGACGTCCGAGGTCGTGGAGCGCGACGCCTCGTCGTCGCGGTAGGTGCGCAGGACGTCGACGCGGTCGTTGGGCAGGATGAACCCGCCCGCCGTGTTGCTGCCGCGGGCGTCGATCGAGATGGCCACCGCGCGCATCCCCGAGGGCAGGATCGCCGACAGGAACCCGCTGCCATTGGCCCGGATCAGCTTCTCGCGGCGGATCGGCTCGCCGACCAGGAACGGGTTGCGGACGAAGGATCCGGCCGTGTCCTCGAGGGCGCGGGGATTCTGTTGGCGCTGGATGTAGCCATCGCCCGCGGCGCCCTTGGGCCAGGCCTGCCAGCGCAGGTCGGCGGGCTTCAGCGTCTGGCCCATCGGCAGGTCCGCCGCGGCGACCAGCACGTCGACCGTCTCGGGAGCGGCCGGGGCGGCAGCGACCACGACGGGCGGCGGGGGAGGGGGCGGGCTGCCGCTCATCATGTAGAACGCCGCCAGGCCGGTCGCGGCGGCGATGCCGATGAGGAGCGCGCGAGAGGACTTCATGGACCAACCGGTGAGGGTTCGAACGGCAGAGCGCCGTCGGCCCCATCACCAGACCATCCATTCCTCAAATTAAGGTTAATCGTTTGCTCTCAACCGTTTCGGGCGCGCGTCCGGCCCTGTTCAGGAACGGGATGCCGAGTGGGCAGGCGCGCGCGGAGCGTTTACGCCCCGAGGAGGGCGCGCCACATCGGCGCGGTAGGACAGACGACCAGGGCCGCCACCGCCAGCGCGATCCCGTAGGGGACGCCCGTGCGCCGATCGTGCAGGGTCAGCGCGAAGGGCCAGCCCGCCGCGAGGCGGGGCAGGGGATGCACCCGCAGCTGCAGGATCAGGATCGTGAGGATCCCGCCCGCGAGCGAGGACACGAGAACGTAGTCGGCGAGCGGCTCGAAGCCGAGCCAGAGCGCCGTCGCCGCCGCGAGCTTCGCATCGCCCCCTCCGATGAGGCCGCCGCAGAACAGCCCGAAGGTCAGGGCGAGCGTCAGGCCGCCGGCCGCGACGTGGGATCCGGCCTCGGCAACCGGCATCCCCAGGGTGAATGCGGCCACCGGGAACAGCAGGACCAGTCCGAGGGACAGCGTGTTCGGAATTGTCATCGTCAGAAGGTCGCTCGCGGCCGCGTAGGCCATGAGGAACGGGAAGATGACGAGAAGGGTCAGGCTGGCCATGGACGCGATATCTCGAATCCGGGAGGGGGCCCGGCCCATGGGCCGGATCCCGTCGAGGAGCATGTCCCGCGCCCGCCGGTTGCGTGGGCCCCGGCTGTCGTGCGGGCGGCCATCCGCGCCGCTCCGGAATCACGCCGGCGCAGGCGCCGGGCGATGCCGGTGAGAGGCGCGCGCGAACCGATCGGCTCGCGGACGGCCCAGGAGCGGTCCGCCGGACGATGCCCCGAACCGCGGGTGGTTCAGCGGTTCAGGTTGCCGGCGACCTTGTTGAACATGGAGCTCAGGTTGGTGCCGACGCTGCCCGCCGCGGTGATCAGGGCAACGGCGATCAGGGTCGCGAGCAGGCCGTACTCGATGGCGGTGGCACCGCTCTCGTCCGTCGCGAAACGCTTCAGCATGGTCTTCATGGCTTAGTTCCTCGCACTCGTTCCCGGTTTCATTCCGTCGACCAGCGACCTCACCGCCGAGCGGAACTGTCCGCAACCTAGTCCACGGCCGTTGAGGTTGAGTTAAAGCGATGCCCAAGGAACGATGTCGGCATCGCATGCCGGCCGATGGTTAACGATCGGTGTCGGGGGTCTGCCCGGGCGGAGTGCCACGACGGCGCGGCGACCATGGTCGGTTCCCGACGGACCCGGCCGGTCGGGAATTCCGCGATCGCGCAGGCCGGTGATTAGGGCTTCGGAAACCATCCTTGCGGCATGGAGGAGTCCTGAGACCTGTCCGCCGCCGAGGCCCATCTGATGCCCGCGCCCGTTCGTCGCCGCACGCGTGCCGTCCCCGCCCTGGGGCTGTCGCTGGCCCTGGCCGCCCTGCCCGCGGCGGCCGGCGCCCGGGAGCCGGCCGGTGAGGGCTCCGTGGTCGTCGTCTCGGTCGACAACGCCAAGATCATCCGGCTGCCCGAGAAGACGGCCACCGTGGTGGTCGGCAACCCGATCATCGCGGACGTGTCGCTTCAAAGGAACGGGATCGTCATCCTGACGGGCAAGAGCTTCGGAACCACCAACCTGATCGCACTCGATCAGGCCGGCGGGATGCTCGCCGAATCCTTCATCAGCGTGCAGGCGGCCACGACCTCGGTGGTGACCGTGCAGCGGGGCCTGGATCGGGAATCCTACTCGTGCACGCCGGCCTGCCAGCCCACCGCGCAGCTCGGCGACACCGCGAAGTATTTCACCGAGGTGACGGGGCAGGCCGGTCAGCGCAACGCCCTCGCAACCGCCAAATAGCGGACCTCGGGTCAACGGTTCGGCAAACCTTTCGGCCTATGGCTTCAGGGTAGGTCGGGCGCGGTTCGCGCCGCAATCGGATCCTCTGCCATGGCGTCGTTCGCGTTCCTCACCCGGTTCCGAAGATTCGCCCGCGCCCGGCAGGGCGTCGCGGCGGTGGAATTCGCCCTGGTGGCGATCCCGTTCTTCGGGCTCCTGGCGGCGATCATGGAGACGGCGATCGTGTTCTTCGCGGGCCAGCTCCTCGACGCGGCGGTGTCGGACGCCGCCCGCAGCATCTACACCGGCGGCTTCCAGAACGGGCAGGCCGGCGCCACCGCCGCCCAGGCCCTCGACGCGTTCCGCAAGAACAACCTCTGCGCCAATCGCGTGACGCTGTTCAATTGCGACGACGTCAAGGTCGACATCCGCACCCTCGATGATTCGGGGAGCTTCGCGACGCTGCAGCCCGTGGACCCGAGCACCAAGACCTGGACGACCGGGTTCGGGACGCATTACGGCGACGCCACGGGCGACAACGTCGGCACGCAGCCGGGCCCGGGCAAGATCGTGCTCGTCCAGGCGGCGGTGCCCTTCCCGATCTTCTTCAGCATGGTCAGTCCGGCCACATTCGGCACCAACCAGCGGATCCTGCAATCTTCGGTTGCATTCCGGACGGAGCCGTACAAGTCATGACGGGACGTGCCTGGATCCCCCCCGCGCCGGATCGCGACGCGGCGGCGCGCCGAGCGGATCGCCATCTCGCGGATGCCGCGCGCCGCCTGATGCGCGGCGAGGACGCGGTGGCGGCGGTGGAGTTCGCCCTCATCCTCCCGGTGATGCTGGCGCTCTATTTCGGTGCAACGGAGCTCACGCGCTACATCAACACCAGCCGCAAAGTCACGCTCGCGGCCCGGACGATGGCCGACCTGGTTGCGCGCGAGCAGGATCAGGTCTCGACGACCACGCTTCAGACGATCGTGAAGGCGGCCAAGGCCGTCATCCAGCCCTACGACGCATCGAACGCCACCTTCACCTTCAAGGCGATCGGCGTCTACGATTCCGCCGGAACACAGGTGTCGGTGTGCTCCGGCACGCAGGCGAGCGGCGCGAGCGACCCGAGCACGCTGTCCCCCCTTGCGTCGACGGCCGCGCCGGTGCCTCCGGACGCGTACAAGCGCCAGAATGCCCGCTACATCCAGGTCGAGCTGACGATGACCTACACGCCGCTGCTCGGTTCGAGCTTCTACAACGCCACCCAACTGAAGGCGCTCACCGAGACGATTCCCTGGCCGGTTCGCAACGGCACCCAGTATTACGGGGACGGCCCGGAGGTGACGCTGCCGAACGGGACGGGCGTGGGCTCCCCCTGTCCGGCGACCTATCAGGGATAGAGTGACCGCTCCCGGAGGGGATCTGGGGGCGCAGTCGCGGGTGCCTTGAGCGTGCCGCTCCGCGCGTGACGGGCGGCTTTCCGGGGACGATCGAAGGTCCTCAGCGTCGTACGGCGATGTGGCGCTCGCGACCGGTCACCGTCTTGGCGGCAACGTCGTCCCGCATGGCTCCGGGCGCCGGCGCCTTGACCGACGGGCTGTCCAGGACGGTCGCGGAGGGGCTCGCCTCGCGGCCTGCCCGCTGCCGGTCGCCCATCAGGGCGAGGTCGCGGAGGGTCTGGAACGGAAAACGCCTCATCTGGCGGCGGACCCACTAGGAGAGTGTCCGCCAAGGGCCGAACTCGGCCCGCAGCATCTCCCACCCGCAGCCCGAGCGCACGAGGTGACGCGAAGCGGTCACGACCTCGCGCAGGTCCACGCGCCGCGGCCGCCCGCCCAGGCTCGATCGGGGGCATGGAGGGAGCGATCCGCGCCCACGCCTCGTCCGTCAGGTCGGACAGGTACCGCTTCGACGTCCTGGCAGTCTCGTCCATCCGGCCACGTCTCGGCTCGGTCCCCATCCCGAGCATGAATCCCGCCCTCTGCCCGCGCGGATTCCTGTTACCTTGTTGTGAAAAAGGTCTCTCAGATCGCGAAACTGAGACCCGACACGATCAGCAACGCATTCACGACGATCGCGAAGTGCGTGTCGGACAGGCGCCGGTAGAGGTGCATCCCGACGGCCGTCCCCAGGAGCGAGCCGGGCACGCAGAGCAGGTCGCCCCAATCGACGCTGATTCGGCCGTGCGGCCCGGCATTCAGCGCCGCGATTAAGACCAGCGCACCAACCTGCATGAAGAGGATGAATGGCTGGAAGACTGCTCGCTGCTGTTCCTTGCTCCAGCCCTTGAAGCCACACCAGATGGTGACGAATGCGCCTGGAAATCCGATCGCACCGCCGGTGATGCCGCCGAGCACGCCCGCCAGCGCGTCGCAGGCTTCGGACTGGCGCTGGATGACCACTGGCCGCCGCAGCAGCATGTAGGTGCCGTAGACGATGAGAAAGGCGCCGAGCCAACGCACGTAGGTCTGGCGCGCAACGTTCAGCAGGATCCAGGCCCCGACCGGCAGGCTCGCGAAGCCACCGAGGAGAAAGGGCCTCAGGCGGCGCCACTCGATATCACGGCGCATCGCCCAGACCATCGCGGACTGATTGGCGACGCTGCAAACGATCATTGTCTCGACGAGTTGCACCTGATTGGCCGAGAGATGAAAGACGATCGCGCCGCAGATCGCGGAGAAGGCGAAGCCCGCGATGCTGGATATGGCCGAGGCAATGGTCACGGCCAGCATCACAGACGCCGCGGGCGTCTCCTCGCCGCCAGACGCGACGAGGCAAGCGCCGAAAGCTCCGGCGAGAGCAATGAGCGGGGCACGCTGACCTTCGACGGCGGTTCGCAGCCCAAGACGGCGCGCTCCGGCGCTAGTCTTCATCGCTCACCAAGGTCGCCAGCGTCGGATAGCCCTCCAGGCTCTCGGCACCGCTCGTGTCTGGTGCGTCCAATGGACCCCGAAAGTACGCCTCAAGCTGGGTGACCCAAACCAGGACGAGCGCGACGATGAGCACGACCCTCATGGGAGCCTCCTCACATCAAAACAATCGCCTGTTCTCACGGTGACGCACGCCGCAGGGGCAGCAATGCGCGCGAGTGTACCGGGCGGAGGCTGAGCCTCTCAATGCCCAGATCGTGTACTCGTTCCTCCCTGATACTACGATTCTAAGCGGATTCCGGAGCCGGAGCATCATCCGAATGACGGATACGCCATGGCTTAGGCAACGATACTGCCACAGCCCGTCCTTCTGCTTGAACTCTAGGAATAAAAGAATAGCGCTCCGCTGAGGACCGACCCACAACCACCCACGATGATCGCTCCGGGCAAGGCTGAGCGACTGGCGATCCGGCAAACAGACGATGTCCGATCAAGCGCCCCGCGGCATACCCGCGCCGGCCGCGACGTGCCGACGCGACGACGAGGACGAGGTCTCGGCGAACCCGAACGCCCTGCGATCCGCCGGTCGCGGCGACACCGCCGACGACCGAAGGCACCGATGGCTTCGATCGCGCCGCCCGTGGATCAGCCCTTGAGCGTGAGGCGGCCGGCCGCCGATTCGAAGCTGCGCAGGCGGCGCAGGAACGACATCCCCAGGAGGCTGATGTCGAGCCGTCCGCGCGGCAGCACCACCGCCTCCACGCCGTGCAGGGTGATGCCCCCGACCTGCATCTCCGCGATGCGCACCTGAGCCCCGCGCACCACTCCGTTCGCGGTCGACATCGGCTTGGTGAAGTCCCGCTCCGTCAGGCGCAGCCCGGCGCGCTCCGCGTCCTCGAAGGTGAAGGCGCAGAGCGTGGCGCCGGTATCGACCATCATCCGGGTGCGGTGCCCGTCGACCATGGGATGGACGGTGTAGTGGCCGCTCCAGTCCTGCTGGAGCGTGACGATGGGGGCGCCGTCGGGATCGGTGGCCAGGGCCGCCTCCTCGCGCGGCGGCGCCGCGTGCAGGGCCGAGGCGATCCGCGTCGCGGCGCCGTTGCCGAAGCAGATGGACGTGGCGAGGACCCCGAGGGCCCAGTAGATGGGACGGCTCATGCGCGTCTTCCGGCGGGCGATGGGCTACCCTGACCCGGCAGCGTTACCGATTGCCAGCGCGGCGTCGGGCCGTCGCGGGCGATTCCGGAATGTGGTTTCGGCGCCCTTGCGCGGATCCGCGAAAGGACGCGGGACCGCGCGCGCCTTGCCTTGCGCGCCGGGCACTGCTAAGTGCGCTCCCGCGCCACCGGACACCCTTGGAGGCCGGGGCGCGGCGACGTCGGTTGACAGGGCCGCTCCGCAACGGGCGGCCTTCGGCGTTTGAGCCACTCACATCACTGTTTTTGAGGATCACGCCATGAGCGCCGTGAAGTCGCTTGAGGCCGTGGCACGCGACCGGGTCGGCAAGGGGGCCGCCCGGGCCGTTCGTCGCCAGGGCCGCGTCCCCGCCGTCATCTACGGGGGCAACCAGTCGCCGCAGTCGATCTCGCTCGACGCCAACCAGACCCACCACCTGATCTACGGCGGCGGCTTCAAGAGCACCGTGTTCGAGATCACGGTCGGCGGCCGCAAGATCCGGGCGATCCCGCGCGACTACCAGCTCGATCCGGTCAAGGACACGCCGCTGCACGTGGACTTCCTGCGCGTCGTGGCGGGCCAGAGCGTCGAGGTCGAGGTGCCGGTGCACTTCGTGAACCAGGACGCGGCGCCGGGCCTGAAGCAGAAGAGCGGCACGCTCAACGTGGTCCTGCACACGCTCACCCTCGACGTCTCGCCCGACGCCATTCCCGACGCGGTGAATGTCGACCTGACCGGCAAGGACATCGGCGACGCCGTCCACGTCTCCGACCTGGCCCTGCCCGCCGGCGCGAGCCTCGCCCTCGACCCGTCCGAGACCGTCGCGACGATCGTGCCGCCGACCACCCTCGGCGCCGAGGTCGAGGCCGAGGAAGCTGCCGTGGCGGAGGCCGCCCGGGCCGAATCGGCCGCCGAGGCGGCGAAGGAGGACTGAGCCCCTCGCGGCTCGGCCCCCCAGCCACGCGCAGCGCCCCGGCCCGGCCGGGGCGCTTTTTCCATTCTGGGAGCGTTGACGCGCCATGCGGCTGTTCGTCGGCCTCGGCAACCCCGGGTCCCGCTACGCGGGCAACCGGCACAATATCGGTTTCATGGCGCTCGACGCGGTCGCCCGCCGTCACCGCGCGGCCCCGTGGCGGCGCAAGTTCCAGGGCGAGTCCAGCGAGGCGCTGGTCGGGAGCGAGCGCGTGCTGCTCCTCAAGCCCGAAACCTACATGAACGAATCCGGCCGCGCGGTGGCGGAGGCGCAGCGCTTCTACAAGATCGCCCTCGACGACGTGGTGGTGTTCCACGACGAACTCGACCTCGCCCCGGCCAAGGTGCGGGTGAAGAAGGGCGGCGGCAATGCCGGCCATAACGGGCTGCGCTCGATCACGGCGCTGTGCGGCAACGAGTATTGGCGCGTGCGCCTCGGGATCGGGCATCCGGGCGACAAGGCGCTGGTGCACGCCTACGTGCTCAACGACTTCGCCAAAGCCGAGCGCCCCTGGGTGGACGACCTCTGCGACGCGCTCGCCGACCACGCCGCGCTCCTTGCCGCGGGCGAGGATGCGAGCTTCCAGAACAAGGTCCACCTCGCCCTGGAGGGGCGGGGGTGGAATGAGGTGAAGGGCGTCGGGGGCAAGCCGGCCTGATACGACCGCTCGTGAACGCAACCACGGGAGCCGAGCCGGCCGCCGGCCGCTCCACCGCTCGGGACTGGAACCATGGGCTTCAAATGCGGCATCGTCGGCCTGCCCAATGTCGGCAAGTCGACGCTCTTCAACGCGCTGACGCAGACGGCGGCCGCCCAGGCGGCGAACTACCCGTTCTGCACCATCGAGCCGAATGTCGGTGAGGTGGCGGTGCCCGATCCCCGCCTCGACGCGCTCGCGCAGATCGCGGGGTCGCGGGAGATCATCCCGACCCGGCTGACCTTCGTCGACATCGCCGGCCTCGTGCGCGGCGCCTCCAAGGGCGAGGGGCTCGGCAACCAGTTCCTCGCCAATATCCGCGAGGTCGACGCCATCGCGCACGTGGTGCGCTGCTTCGAGGACGGCGACGTCACCCACGTCGAGGGCAAGGTCGATCCGATCGCCGATATCGAGACGATCGAGACGGAGCTGATGCTGGCCGACCTCGACAGCCTGGAGAAGCGCCTCACCGCCCTCGAGAAGAAGGCCAAGGGTGCGGACAAGGAGGCCAAGGAGGTGCTCGACCTCGTGCAGCGGGCGCTGCCGCTCCTGCGCGACGGCAAGCCCGCGCGCCTCGTCGCGCGCAAGCCCGAGGAGGAGCGCCTGTTCGCGCAGCTCGGCCTGATGACGGCCAAGCCCGTGCTCTACGTCTGCAACGTCGAGGAGGGATCGGCGGATTCCGGCAACGCCCACTCGGCCGCGGTCTTCGCGCGGGCCGCGGAGGAGGGTGCCAAGGCGGTGGTGGTCTCGGCCAAGATCGAGAGCGAGATCGCGGTGCTGCCCCCCGTCGAGCAGGCGGAGTACCTGGAGGCGGTCGGCCTCGCCGAGCCCGGCCTCAACCGGGTGATCCGCGCGGGCTACGATCTCCTCGGCCTCATCACCTACTTCACGGTCGGGCCGAAGGAGGCCCGCGCCTGGACCATCACCAAGGGCACCCGGGCGCCGGCCGCGGCGGGCGTGATCCACACCGATTTCGAGAAGGGCTTCATCCGGGCCGAGACCATCGCGTACGCCGACTATGTCGGGCTCAAGGGCGAGGCCGGCGCGCGCGAGGCCGGCAAGCTGCGGCTCGAAGGCAAGGAGTACCTCGTGCAGGACGGCGACGTGCTGCATTTCCGCTTCGCGAATTGATGGAGCTCCACCCGCGCCACCCCTGGGACGTCACCCCGGGCGAGGCGGTCGCCCTGCAGCAGCGCCTCGCCGCCGAGATCATCGCGGATCGCCCGCTCGACCTCTCGGCGATCCGGCTCGTGGCGGGCGTCGACGTCAGCGTCAAGGAGAACCGCTCCAACGCGGCGATCGTCGTCTCCACCTTCCCGGATTTCCGGATCGTCGAGACGGTGACGGCGGAGCGGCCGACGCCCTTCCCCTACGTGCCGGGGCTGCTGAGTTTCCGCGAGGGGCCGGTGCTGGAGGAGGCGCTCGGGCGGCTCGAAGCCCGGCCGGACGTCTTCCTGTTCGACGGCATGGGCACCGCGCATCCCCGCCGCATCGGCATCGCCTCGCATATGGGCCTGTGGCTGGAACGGCCGACGATCGGCTGCGGCAAGACGCGGCTCGTCGGCCATAACGCGCCGCTGCCCGACGAGAAGGGCGCCCACGTTCCCCTGATCCACCGGGGTGAGACGATCGGCGCGGTGGTGCGCACCCGGACCGGCACCCACCCGCTCTTCATCTCGCCCGGCCACCGCGCCGACATCCCGAGCGCCGTGGCGCTGGTGCTCGCCTGCGCGCCGAAATACCGCCTGCCCGAGCCGATCCGGCAGGCGCACAAGGCGGCGGGCGCCTTCGGCTGAGGCTGGAAAGACCGGGATCCGGGTGCTAGCCGGGCAGGATGCCCGGAGCCCGGATCACCCAGATGCCCACCATCTTCTTCGAGGACCTCGTCCCCGGCTTCACGCGCAGGGGCGGGCCGGTGATCGTGACGCGGGACGAGGTCGTCGCCTTCGCCCGCGCCTACGACGCGCAGAGCTTCCACGTGGACGAGGAGGCGGCGCGGGAAAGCCTGCTCGGCGGCCTAGTCGCCTCCGGCTGGCACAGCTGCGGGCTCGGCATGCGGCTCCTGGCCGAGAGCCTCATCCTGGAGGCGAGTTCGATGGGCTCGCCGGGGATCGAGGAGCTGGGCTGGCTCCGTCCGGTGCGCCCGGGCGACGCGCTCACCTCCGACCTGACGGTGCTGGAGAGCCGCCCCTCCGCCTCGAAGCCCGACCGCGGCTTCGTGCGCCTGCGCCTCGACCTCGCCAACCAGGACGGGGAGACGGTGCTCACCCAGACCTTCCCGGTGATGTTCGGGCGTCGGGGCGCGGCGCCGCTGCCGCCCCGCGCGGTCCCCCGGGCCCCCGTCCCGACGGAGCCTCCGACCGAGGGCGAGGCCTTCCCCGCCGGGCCGATCGAGGATCTGCCGCTCGGGAGGCCCTTCGACCTCGGCACCTACGACTTCCCCCGCGAGGAGATCCTCGACTTCGCCCGCCGCTTCGATCCGCAGCCGTTCCACGTCGACGAGGACGCGGCCCGGCAGAGCCATTTCGGCGGCCTCATCGCCTCGGGTTGGCACAGTGCGGCCGGCTGGATGAACCGGATGGTGGCCGCCCGCGACCGCGGCGCAGCCGCGGCGCGCGGGCGCGGCGAGCCGGCGGCGGCCAGCGGCCCGTCACCCGGTTTCCGCGACCTGCAATGGTTGCGGCCGGTCTACGCGGGGGACCGGATCCGCTACAGCGTCACGATCACGGACACGCGGGCCTCCCGCTCCCGCCCGGGCTGGGGACTCGTCAGCCACCGCGCCGAGGGCGTCAATCAGGCGGGCGAGCTGGTCCTGCGCTTCGACGGCGCCTATCTGGCGCCCACCCGGCAGGGTGCGTGGCCCGTCCGGGCGGTCGATCGTGCTTAAATTTCGATTGATCCCAAGACTTTAATCCGGCCAACCGGGATCACGACCGTCTTTGCGGCCGCTCCGCGAACGGCTGTGCTTCACGCGCCACAGGCGGCGTGGAAACCGCCACGCCTCAACCGATCTTTGCCGGCCTGTTACAGCCAAGTCTCTTTCCCGCCGCATTTGGACGTGACCCAGGATGCCCGTCCCGCCTGTGCGATTCCGCACATGCTCCCAGTCCGGAATCCTGCATGCGCCAGCGCCTCATCCTCGCCGTCCTTGCGATCGCGGCGCCCGTTCCGGCCCTGGCGCTGGAGGCACCCCGCGACAACATCGACGCGCTGATCGAGGCGCAGGCCAAGGCGAACGGCGTTCCGGCGAGCTTCGTGCACCGGGTCGTGAAGCGCGAGAGTGGCTACAACCCGCGCGCCGTGGGGCGCGGGGGTGCGCTCGGGCTGATGCAGATCAAGCACGGAACCGCCCGCGCCCTCGGCTACGCCGGCCCGGCCTCCGGCCTCCTCGACGCGCGGGTGAACCTCACCTACGGCGTCGCCTACCTGGCGGGGGCCTACAAGACCGCCCACGGGAACGAGGCCCAGGCCTACAGCTACTACGCGAAGGGCTACTACTACGCGGCCAAGCGCGCCGGGATCCGCACCGACGTGGCGGAACTCGAGGCGCCGCTCCAGGCGCCGCCGCCCGCGAATCCGCTCAACCAGTTCTTCGGCAAGATCTTCGGCGGTGGGCCCCGTCCCGCCGCGGTCGTCACGGCCTCGGCGGACCCCTCGGTGGCCGCCCTGTCGAGCGCCGTGCAGGCGCAGGCACCTGCCGAGCCGGCCCCGGCCGCGGCGCCCCCGCAGGCGCCGCCGGCCGCGCCCGCTCTCGCCGCCCCGCTGCCGCCGCCGCGCCCGGCCGCCGCCCCCGTCCTCGCCTATGCGGGAGCCTCGCCGATCGCCGGGCTGCCCGTCCCGACCTACGGGCTGCGCGGCGGCGTTGCGCCCGCGGCCGAGCCCGTGGCTGCCGCGGCGACCCCGGCCGTCACCACCGTCGCCTCGGCCGATCCCGCCGCCACCGTCGCGGAGGCCGAGCCGGCCGTGCACGTGCCGCTGCCGCCGCGCCGGCCGGTGGAGTTCCGGCACTTCGCCGCCCGCAAGCCCGCCAAGCCCGTCCCGATGACGGCCTCGGCGGCGCCCGACGCCGCGCTCCCGGCCAGCCAGTAGCATCCCGGTTCCCCGGATTGCGGGTTTGGTTCGGGCGCGAACCCCTCTATGGTACGCCGTACCGCGTTTTCGAAAGCGCGGCAGCAGCGGGAGGGAACGCACATGGCCGCGCCGCGGGACGTCTACATCTGCGACTTCGTGCGCACGCCGATCGGCCGCTACGGCGGCGCCCTGGCGGAGGTGCGGGCGGACGACCTCGCCGCCGTGCCGCTGGCGGCGCTCATTCATCGCCATCCCTCGCTGAAGGAGGGCGTCGAGGAAGTCTTCCTCGGCTGCGCGAACCAGGCCGGCGAGGACAACCGCAACGTCGCCCGGATGGCGCTGCTGCTGGCGGGCCTGCCCGACACGGTGCCGGGCGCCACGCTGAACCGCCTCTGCGCCTCGGGGCTCGACGCGGTCGGGGCGGCGGCGCGGGCGATCCGGGCGGGCGACATCGACCTTGCGCTGGCCGGCGGCGTCGAATCGATGACCCGCGCGCCCTTCGTCATGGGCAAGAGCGGCGAGGCGTGGCAGCGCCAGGCCGAGATCCACGACACCACGATCGGCTGGCGGTTCATCAACCCGGTGCTTCGGCAGCAGTACGGCGTCGATTCCATGCCGGAGACGGCCGAGAACGTGGCCGAGGATTACCAGATCGGCCGCGACGACCAGGACGCCTTCGCGCTGCGCTCGCAGCATCGGGCCGGCCGCGCCGCCGCCGCGGGGATCTTCGCCGAGGAGATCGTCCCGGTGGAGATCCCGACGCGCAAGGGCGCGCACCGCCGGGTCGAGGCGGACGAGCATCTGCGCCCGGACACGACCGCCGAGGCCCTGGCGCGGCTCAAGCCCTTCGTGCGCCGCGACGGGACCGTGACCGCGGGCAACGCCTCGGGCGTCAATGACGGGGCGGCGGCCCTCGTCCTGGCGAGCGCCGAGGCCGCCGCGCGGCACGGGCTCACGCCCCTCGCCCGCGTCCTCGGGATCGCCTCGGCGGGTGTGCCGCCGCGGGTGATGGGGATCGGGCCGATCCCCGCCGTGGAGAAGCTCTGCGCCCGGCTGGGCCTGCGGCCGACCGATTTCGACGCGATCGAGCTGAACGAGGCCTTCGCGTCCCAATCCCTGGCCTGCCTGCGCGGGCTCGGCCTGGCGGACGCGTCCGAGCACGTGAACCCGCATGGCGGCGCCATCGCCCTCGGGCACCCGCTCGGCATGTCGGGAGCGCGGATCGCCGGGGCGGTCACCCGCCAGCTCGGCCGAAGCGGCGGCCGGCTCGGCCTCGCCACGATGTGCGTTGGGGTGGGGCAGGGGGTCGCCCTCGCGGTCGAGCGCGTCGGCTGAGATCCTCCGGTTCCTGCGGCAAACGGCCCGGATCGCCGCCCGACGGAGCGGCCAGCCCCTTGCTTGCCGGGACGAGCGGCCCGATCGGGCCGTGTGCACCGCAACACAGGCAGTCGCCAGCCGCTCTCCTATAGGGTAAGCAGGCGCTCCGGCCGGCGGGGGTCGCCCTCGGTCCCCGGTTCCACCGCGAAGCGGCGCCGCACTCCCTCACGAAGTCACACGGCGATGCGTCCTTCCTCCTCCCTCCACCCGCTGCATGCGGCGACTGGCGCCTCCGCCGCGGGCGGCGCCGCGCGGTCCGCGCCGCCGAGCCCGCCCGCCGATCCGGCCGAGGCCGAGGCCCGCTTCCTCGCCGAACTGGGCCAGCGGGTGCGCACCGCGCGGTCGGTCCGGGCCATGTCCCGCAAGGTGCTCTCGCAGAGTTCCGGCCTGTCCGAGCGGTACATCGCGCAGCTGGAGACGGGGCACGGCAACGTGTCGATCATCCTGCTGCGGCGGGTGGCGAACGCGATCGGCGTTCGGCTGGAGGATCTGATCGCCCCGGTGGACGCCTCCCCGGACTGGCCCGTCTTCCGCGACCTCCTCCAGGGCGCCTCGCCCGCGCAGGTAGCGGCGGCCAAGCGCGCCCTGTCGGGCGTCGGCGCCGCGCCGGTGTCGGACGAGATCGGACCGCCGCGCGTGGCGCTGATCGGGCTGCGCGGCGCCGGCAAGTCGACCCTCGGGCGCATCCTGGCCGAGCGCCTGACCTGGCGCTTCGTCGAGCTCAACCGCGAGATCGAGCGCGAGAACGGCCTCTCGGTCGCGGAGATCTTCGCGATCTACGGCCAGGAGGGCTACCGCCGCCTGGAGCAGGCCGCGTTGCGCAACCTCGCGGTGCAGGACGGTCCGATCGTCCTGGCGACCGGCGGCGCCATCGTGGCCGAGCCCGTCACCCTCGACCTGCTGCTCTCCTCCTTCTACACGGTCTGGCTGAAGGCCCGGCCGGAGGAGCACCTGCGGCGCGTCCGCGAGCAGGCGGCGCTCGGCGCGCCGCGGCCGCGCTTGCCGGACAACGACAGCGCGCTGCGCGAGCTGAAGGCGGTCCTGATCAGCCGCGAGCCGCTCTACGCCCGCGCCCGCGCGGCGCTCGACACCGCGGACCTCACGGTCGCGGAGACGGCCGCGCGCCTGACCGGTCTCGTCGAGACGCATTTCGGCCTGCGTCAGCGTCGCTGACCCGCGCGCCTCACGTCGCCAGGAAGTTCTCCAGGGTCCGCGCGACGGCGTCGGGCGCATCGTGGTGCAGGTTGTGACCGGTGCCGGGGAGACGCTCGTAGCGCGCACCGGGCACGAGGGCGACCCGTGCCCCGATCTCCCCCGCCAGGGCGGGCGGGAAAGGGGCTCCCGAGCCGACGAAGAGGGTGGGCGCCGTGATCCGGCGCCAGCAGGCCGCCGCCTCGGCGAAGCGGTAGAGAGTCGCGAAGGGTCGGCGATGGGCGGGGTCGAAGGCCCAGGTCCAGCCGCCCGCCGGGTCTTCCCGGGCGAGATGCGGGGCGAGGAAGAGCGCCCGCGCGGTTCCGAGCGCTGGGTTGGCGGCGGCAAGGCGCGCGGCCATGGCCGGCAGGCTCGGGTAGCGCGTCGGGGCGGCCGGGGCCCGCAGCGCGTCGAGCCAGCGCGCGAGCTGGCCGGGGGCTTCGGCCGGACCGCGCTCCGGCAGCCCGAACCCGTCGAGGGAGACGAGGTGCGCGACGCGCTCCGGCCGCAGGCCCGCGTAGAGGAGGGCCATGTTGCCGCCGAGGCTGTGCCCGGCGAGGGCCACCGGCCCGGGCGGGGCCAGCGCGTCGAGGATCCCGTCGAGGTCCGCGAGATAATCCTGCCACCAGTAGCCGGCGGGCGCCGGGTCGCTGAGCCCGTGGCCGCGCCAGTCGGGCGCGATCACCCGCCGGTGCTGCGACAGGGCGTCGACGAGGAACTGGAAGGTGATCGAGGCGTCGCGGCTGCCGTGCAGGAGCAGGAGGATTGGCGCCTCCTCCGGACCCCAGGCGCGCAGGTGGAGCCGCAGGCCCCGCACGGACAGGAAGCGGCTCTCGGACGCGAGGCGGGGAGCATAGGGGGGCATCGTCGGGGCTCGAGGGAGGGCGGGAGGCTGGGTCGCGAGGCGAGGTCGGGGCTTGCCGACGACCGGCTCACTCCCCACGCTATGCGGAAGTTTCCGGTTGGGATATGCCGGCCGTGACCGCGCCCGGCCACCGCATTCCTCGCCCGAGGAGAGGTTCGATGTCGTCCAATCCCGTCCCCTCCCACGCCCGGCCGGACCCGATCGCCGTAGTCGACCCGGTCTGGCGCCGCCTGAGGCAGGAGGCCGAGGTGGTGGTACGCGAGGAGCCGCGGCTCGCCTCCTTCATCGTCGCCACGATCCTCAACCACGGCACGCTCGAATCCGCCGTCTCCCACCGGGTCGCCGCCCGGCTCGGCCACGCCTCCCTGTCGGCCGACCTCATCGCCCAGAGCTTCGCGGAAGCCGTGAGCGACGATCCGCGCATCGGCCAGGCCTTCCGGGCCGATATCGGCGCGGTGGTGGACCGCGATCCGGCGGCCGGACGGGCGATCGAGCCGGTGCTCTACTTCAAGGGTTTCCACGCCATCCAGGCGCATCGCCTGAGCCACTGGCTGTGGAATCGCGGCCGCCGCGACCTCGCCCTTTACCTGCAGAGCCGCGCCTCGGAGGTCTTCCAGACCGACATCCACCCGGCGGCCCAGATCGGGCGGGGCGTGTTCCTCGACCACGCCACCGGGCTGGTGGTTGGCTCGACCGCGGTGATCGAGGACGAGGTCTCGATCCTTCACGCCGTGACCCTCGGGGGAACCGGCAAGCACGGGGGCGACCGCCACCCGAAGATCCGCCACGGGGTGATGATCGGCGCCGGCGCCAAGATCCTCGGCAACATCGAGGTGGGGGCCTGCGCGCGGGTGGCGGCGGGCTCGGTGGTGCTGCACCCGGTGCCCCCCGGCACCACGGTGGTGGGCGTGCCGGCCCGCGTGGTCGGCTCGGCCGGCTGCGCCGACCCGGCCCGGTCGATGAACCAGGTCGTCGACATGGACCCGTTCGTGCACGCCATGGACGGGATCTGAGGTCCCGCGGTCGCCGCGGAGCGGCTTGCCCCGGAGCGCACCCCATGGCAAGGCGGGCCTCCGACCCCTGCGCGGCGCTCCGGCGCATCGCCCGGGGCATCGTCACGGCAACCGCGAAGAGGTCAGCGTGAACAAGTCCGAAATGGCGAAGGTGGAGGGATACCTGCGCCGCAAGTTCGCCAACCACTCCCTCCGCCTCGTGGGCCGGCCGAAGAAGACGGATTCGGCGGAGGTCTATCTCGACGACGAGTTCATCGGCGTCCTCTCGGAGGACAACGAGGACGGCGATCGCTCCTACAACTTCTCGATGGCGATCCTCGACACCGACCTGGACGATTGAGCCGCGGCCGGGCGCTCAGCCCTTCGCCGGGTCCGGGCCGAACAGGCGCTCCAGCGCCTGCAGCGCCGCCTGCCAGCCGGGGAGGCGCTCCGCGGCGAATCGCAGACGCAGCGAGAGGTCCCCGAACTGCACCTCGCTGAGACAGGCGCCCTCGGGCTCCGGCCCGGGATCGACGGCGCAGCGGGCGGCGAAGCGGCCGCCCTCGGCCTGCGCGAGGTAGAGGTCCTCCCCCTCGAACGGCGAGCCGGCGCGAAAGCGCCGCCGCAGCAATCCGCCCGGACTCGGCTCGATCTCGGCCGTCAGGAAACGGGCGTAGCGCCGGGCCGGGCTCAGGGGCGCCTCGGTCTCGGGGGACCGGGTGACGGTGACGCGCAGGCGCCCGGGCGCATCGGGCATCGCGAGATCCTTCCACGGGATGGCGAGATCGAGACGGTCGGCGGTGGCCTCGCGCGGGGCGGCGCCCGTGAACCACGCGGCCGGCAGCGACAGGGTCCGGCCCGACGGATCCGCGACGAGCCGCAGCCCGGCCTCGGCCTGGGGCCGCGTCGCCCACGCGGCGATCAGGCCCGTGGAGGCGAGCGACAGCAGCAGGGTCGCGCCCGCCGCGATCATCACCCGGTGATCGATCGGGATCCGCCGCGGCGGCGCGGGCCGTGCCCTGCGCATCGTCGCGACGCCTGCCACCGGCCCCATCGCCGTCGTCCCCGCTCACGGCCGTCCGGCGGCCTCGCAGCACCGACGATCCGCCCGGACGCTTAACGCCGGATTACCGCAGTGCCGCGGGATCGCGCGGTCGCTACGCAGTCCTCCCCCGGGACGGGTGCTTCCCCGTTGTGGATAACGAGTTCTTAACCATAACAACCCGTTAGCGGCGCGGCAGAGTGGCGGCGTCCCGGTCCCGTGCGGAGCTGACGATGACGCTGACACCGACCGCCGTCGAGAATCTTCAGACCCTGGTCCTCGGGCTGGCCTTCGCGGGCCTGCTCGCCAGCGGCTTCGAGCTGCTGACCGCGCGGCGGGCGAGCTTCAGCCTGCTCCAGCGCGGCGGGGTGGACGCCCTGGCCTGCCTGCCGGTCCTGGCCTTCGGGGCGCCCTTCATCATCCTGCGCAACACCGTGCGCGGCCGGCGCCTGGAGGGCCGCCCGATCCCCTTCGTGATGCTGGCGACGATGATCGCCTGCGGCTGGAGCCTGCTCTCGGGCCGCGTCGTGCTCGACCTCGCGCAGCTGGTCGCCGGGACCTGAGACGTCGTCGGCGCGACGAGAGGGCCGGCGTCGCCACGTCGACCCTCGGGAGGTAGCCGCGGGCCGTCCCGCTCAGCGGTTCGCGGTGGTGACCGGGGAGGCGACGCCGTTGAGCGAGACCCAGGCGAGACCGTCCTGGCCCTCGCGCTTCACGAAGGTGTAGCCCGTCCGCTGCCACGGCAGGATCGCGTTGGTCTTGTTGTCGAGGATGTAGTCGCCGCGGTCCGTGCGCACCATCAGCACGGCGTGACCCTCGCCGATCTCGTCGATCACCACCGTCATCCGCAGGGCGCGCTTGGGCAGCCCGCGCTCGACCAGCATCCGCCGCTTCAGGAGCTGGTAGTCCTCGCAGTCGCCGTAGCCGTCATCGGGAAAGTCCCAGCGGTCGACGACGCCCCAATGCGCCTGGTCGGTCAGCGGCTTGATCCGGGTATTGACCCGGCGGTTGACCGCCGCGAGGGTCCTCATCACCGCCGACGTCAGCGCGATGGTGGCCGGCTCCCGGGTGTCGACGTCGCACTCGCCGGGGTAGCGGCTGCAGAACTCGACCCAGGCGCTGACCGGCTTCGCCACCGGGCCGCGGTCGATGCCCGCGCGGGCGTCGGGCAGGGACGCGAGGGTCTGCGTCTGCGCCTGGCTCGTCGCGCCGCCGATCAGCAGCGTGCCGCCCACGAGCCCGGCCTGCGCGACCCGCACGCACCGGGAGACGAGGCCTCGGCGATCGACGCTCGTCGCCCGGCCAAGGCCATCCACCACAACCCGCATCTGCCCCATCGACCCGTGTGCATCGTTCTTGCACGTCAGGCTGCCACGGGGTGGGGACCCGCTCAACAGAAAAATTTAAACCTTGATGAACGCCCGCGCCCCATTTTGGTTCCAATTCGAAACACTTTTTTCCGGGCTGATTCGTGCTCAGCGGTTGGCGGTCATGGTCGGTCCGGTCGCGCCGCCCATCGAGACCCAGGCGACGGTGTCCTGGGACTCGCGCTTGATGAAGGTGTAGCCGGTGCGGTGCCAGGGGAGCACGGCGCTGGTCTTGTTGTCGAGCACGAGGTCGCCGCGGTCGGTGCGCAGCATCAGTACGGCGTGGCCCTCGCCCTTCTCGTCGATCACCACCGTCATGCGCATCGCCCGCCGCGGCAGCCCCGCATCGGCCAGCAGCTTGCGCTTGAGCAGCTGGTAGTCCTCGCAGTCGCCCATGCCGTCCTCGGCCAGGTCCCAGCGGTCGGGCACGCCCCAGTGCTCCTGGTCGGTGATCGGCTGGATGCGGGTGTTGACCGAGCGGTTGACCGCCGTGATCGTCTGCCACAGCCGCGGGCTCAGCGTGATCGTGTCCGCCTCCGACAGGTCCACCGCGCATTCCGACGCGTAGCGCTGGCAGAACTCCGTCCAGGCAGCGATCGGCCGGGCGGCCCCGAGGGCGGGCGCGGCGAGGGTGGTGGCCGGCAGGGCGGCCATGGTCTGCGCCCGCGCCCCCGCGGTGCCGGCGAGCAGCGCCAGCGCCGCCGCCACACCCATCACGCCCTTCTGAATGTCGCCGAACATCGGTGCCGTCCCCTTCGTTGAGGAGACGATGGCCCGTCGGCCGCTCGGACCCGCTGAAATGGATCCGCGCAATTTTATCGAATTCCCGCCGCGCCGCCCCCGCCTCAGTGCAGGGCCAAGAGCCGGTCGAGACTTCGCCTTAAATCCCGCGGATCGCGGTGACGATCGAGCAACCATGCGGGCGACCGGGAAACACTGTGCCGCCCGGCGCCGTTGTCCAGCCCCCGGACTGGTCCGGGCAGGAGAGGGACGACGCCATGGGGATTCCGACGCCCGCCGCCACCGACGCGCTGCCCAACGGCCCGCTCGACGCCGCGGCGGTGCATCTGTGCGTCGACATGCAGAACCTCTTCGCGCGCGAGACCGCGTGGCACACGCCCTGGATGCTGCGCGTGCTGCCCGCCGTCCGCCGCCTCGCCGAGCGCTTCCCCGAGCGCACCGTGTTCACGCGCTTCATCCCGGCCCGCCGCACGGGGGAAGGGGAGGGGTGCTGGCAGCGCTACTACGAGCGATGGTCCTGCATGACGATCGCGGCGCTCGGCGAGGAGATGGTCGACCTCGTGCCCGATCTCGCCGCCCTGACACCCCCGGCCGCGGTGATCGACAAGACCGTCTACTCCCCGTGGCTGGAGCCGCCCCTCGCCGCGCTGCTGCGGGAGCGCCGCGCGCGGACCCTCGTCGTCACCGGGGGCGAGACGGATGTCTGCGTCCTCGCCAGCGTGCTCGGGGCGGTGGACCGCGGCTACCGGGTGGTGCTCGCGACGGACGGGCTCTGCTCGTCCTGCGACGCGACCCACGACGCGATGCTGCTGCTCTACGGGCAACGCTTCGGACAGCAGATCGAGACAGCGACGATCGATCAGATCCTGCGCAATTGGTCATGATATCAGGGACATGATCCGTCAAAAGGCACAGTCCTGATCGGGAAACACCGCGAAACCAACCACACGGAGACGTGAACGGCGCGTGGCGAGCGTCGAAGGATCGTTCCGTCGCCCGCCAACATCTTTAACCCCGGGGCGGCGGATGACACACTCTCGTCGGAAACACGTCGTATCCCACTGTGATGATGACCCTGATATCCGGAGGTGCGGCAATGCGCTGCTACAACCTTTTCCGCCTGACGGATCCCAACGGCCTGACCTGTGCCGTACCGGAGGATTACACCGTGCCGTCGTTCGTGACGGGCAAGCGCTGGGTTTTCGACGGGAAGCTCGACGGCAGCGGCCGGCGTCCGCGCGGCTTCGACACGGATGCGGCCGCGACGGCGGTCCGGTTCAACGGCTTCTACCTGTTCCAGCGCGTCGACGCCTGACCGCTGCGCCATCGCGTGGATGGTTCCTTAAGGTCCCGGACGCATCCTCCGCCCGGTCGCGCTTCTGGCGACGAACGGCTGAGCGGGCGGAATGTCTGAGCTGCGCAGAGAGGTGCGTCTGAGGACCTTCCTGAAGGGACGGATCGTCTTCAACAACGGGAATGCGTCGATGGATTGCCTCGTCCGCGATCTGTCGCCCACGGGCGCGCGCCTCGCCCTGAGCCAGACCGCCGTCCTGCCGGACTCCTTCGACCTACACATTCCGGCCAAGGACAAGATCTACCGGGCGACCCTGCGCTGGCGGCGCAACGATGGGGTGGGCGTCGCCTTCCAGGAGGAACCCGCCGCCCACCCGCACGCCGCGGCTCCGGCCGACCTCTCCACGGCCGCGCTTCTGCGGCGCATCCAGGAGCTGGAGGCGGAGAACGCCACGCTCCGCCGCCTCCTGGCGGAGGCCGAGGCGGCCATGGTGGAGAAGATCGGGTAGAGCATTGCCCGCTGAGGTGGCCCCCGGTTCAGCGTAGGACATGCGGCAGAATCAGAGACCGGGAGCAGGCTTCACGGTTCAACCTGGTTGAAGCCTGCTCAAGGCGGGACCGCGCGCCGCGACGGGCCGCTCGCGGACGCCGATGCCGCCGAACCGGGCGGAGGCCGACGCCCTCTCCCCCAAAGACGAAGGGCCGCCCCGTCGCCAGGGCAGCCCTTCCATTGCCGAACCGCAGCCCGGCGAACCGTTCGATCGAGCGCTCAGGCGGCGAAGCCGGAGGCGACGATCCAGGTCAGGTCCACCGACACGTGCGGCTGATGACAATGAGACACTGGATCACCTCCTTTCGGTTGTTGACGATGAGCCGAATGTAGGGACCGCGGGCGGCCATGCAAGCGCTTCCGCCGCGGCCATCCGCCCTGGAGGCGCGGCCTTGACCACGACCATGCGGATGCCAGCTTGGGCGTCATGAAGCGAAGGCGCATGATCTCGCTCGCGAGTGCGGTGACCGTGATGACGCTCGGCGGCGTCGGCTACGCGGCGCACCGGCGCAGCCAGAATCCCTACTATCGCGGGCCGGTGAGCGATCATTTCGACGGCACGCGCTTCTTCTCGCCCGGGCAGGCGCAGGACAAGGACCTGGCCGAGCTGGCGCGCTGGCAGCTCGGGGGCGGACGGACCTCCTGGCCGCGCCGCTGGCCGAGCCCCTTCCTCGCCGACACGCCGCCGGAGCGGGTGGCCGGCCTGCGCGTGGTCCATCTCGGCCACGCGAGCCTGCTGATCCAGGTGGCGGGGCGCAACATCCTGATCGACCCCGTCTACGCCAAGCGCGCGAGCCCGGTGGGCTTCGCCGGGCCCAAGCGCGTGAACCCGCCCGGGATCGCCCTGGCGGATCTCCCCCCCATCGACGCGGTGCTGATCACCCACAACCACTATGACCATCTCGACGGGCCCACCCTGGCGCGCCTCTGGGCGGAGCATCAGCCGGTCGTGGTGGCGCCGCTGGGCAACGACGCGATCATCCGCTCCTACGACGACGCCATCGCGGTCGAGACCCGCGACTGGGGCGGCACGGTCGAGCTCGGGGCGGGGCTCGCGGTCCACCTCGTGCCGAGCTACCACTGGTCCGCCCGGGGCGTGAACGACCGCCGCATGGCGCTGTGGTGCGCCTTCGTGCTGACGACGCCCGCGGGGGTGCTCTACCACGTGGGCGACACCGGCTACGGGGATGGCGCGATCTTCCCGGCGGTGCGCGAGCGCTTCGGCCCGGTGCGCCTCGCCACCCTGCCGATCGGCGCCTACGAGCCGCGCTGGTTCATGGCCCCTCAGCACGTCAACCCGGAGGAGGCGGTGCGGATCGCGGCGGCCGTCGAGGCCCGCCAAGCGCTCGGCCACCATTGGGGCACGTTCCGGCTCACCAACGAGGGCGTCGACGCGCCCGAGCAGGCGCTGGCGGCGGCGCTGGTGGCGGCGGAATGGGACGCCGAGCGGTTCCTCGCCCTGCGCCCGGGGCAGGTCTGGGAGGGCTGAGGCGCCACGCCCCGCCCTCTCCGTGAAGCGCGCCTCAGGCGGCGGCAGGCCGTCCGCGCTCGCGCACGATCTTGAGCGGCTGCCGGGTCGCCCGCTCCCGCGCCATGGCGCAGAGCCGGTCGAGCTGGAGCGTGAAGAACGGATCCGCGAACCACTTCGAGGCCGCCCCGACCAACCCCTCGACCTGGAGCGTCGCGACGATGCCGACGTGATCCTCGTACTGCCCCGATCGGGCGAGCTTGCGCGCCTCCCCCAACGCCCTGGCGCGGTCCCGCATGCGTTCCTGGTGCTTGATCGCGCTGCTCATTCGTCATCTCCCCCACGCGCGTCCCGCGCGATTCGCCAGCGTCCGCAGAACAACGGCCTCAGGAAGGCTGCCGTCCGGCCACTCTGGGGCGCGAGGCTGGTCCGGGGCTGACCTGGGCGCGGGGGGGGGGGGGGTGAATCTGATGCGAGAGGTCCGCCCCTCGTCCCCTCGGTGGCGTGACCGGATCGAGCGAGCCCAGCGGACAGCCGGGCAGAGGCACCCATCCCTCCGCAGCGCCTCAGGCGACCTGCCAGACCTGGGTGCCGGCATAGCCGCTCAGCACCAGGCTCTGGTGCCCCGACCCGTCCACGTCCGCCAGCGCCCGCACCGTCGTGGCGCTGTCCCAGCCCTCCTGGTAGCCGAAATCCCCGATCGTCTTCGTCGGGTCCATCGTGAAGCTTAGGTGACCGGAGGCGTCCCGCGCGCCCAGCGCCACGAAGGTCGACGAGGCCCCGAACCCCACGATGTCCGGCGTCCCGTCCCCGTTCACGTCCCCTACCAGCCGCGGCGTCAGCGCGTTCGACCAGCCCTGGTTGCTGCCGAAATCCGCGATGGCGAGGTGCAGCGCCCCGAAGGGCTGCCCGCCGTTGCTCGAAGGGTCCTGCCCCTCGGCCACGAACACGCCCGCCGCCCCGAAGGCCAGGATGTCGTCGGTGCCCGTCACCGCGTCGTGCACGACGAGGCGCTGAGTATTCTGGTCGGTCCAGCCCTGCGCCCGGCCGAGGTCGGTGCTGCCGCCGAAGGTGGCGGTCTGGACCGGGCCCAGCGTGTACTGGTGGCTGGAGGGATCCTCCTGGCCGTAGGCGAAGACGGTGCCCTGGGGGCCCATGCCGATGAAGTCGGCGACGCCGTCGTGGTTGAGGTCGACGATGCCGCCGTCGCTGTCCAGGAAGGTGCGGACGTCCGTGAGCTGGTCCCAGCCGCCGGTGTTGCCGATGCTCGCCGGCAGCACGGTGGCCTGGGAGGCGTCGGCGCCCGG
The DNA here is from genome assembly GCF_054052225.1 of Methylobacterium sp. JK268. NCBI lineage: Bacteria > Pseudomonadati > Pseudomonadota > Alphaproteobacteria > Hyphomicrobiales > Methylobacteriaceae > Methylobacterium > Methylobacterium sp. JK268. Next base: position 366,867 of record NZ_JBSVZN010000002.1, read on the forward strand.
GGCGAAGGCCTGGCCACCGACCACGATGCCGTCGTTGCCGAAGCCGAGGATGGAGGCGTAGGCGTCGCTCGTGCTGGTCTTGAGGATCTGGAAGCCGTTGTGCTCGGTCCAGCCCTGCTGGGTGCCGAAATTGGCGTAGAAGTGCGGAGCGCTGTCGTAGATCGGAACGGAGTAGGTTTGGCCGGCGGCGTCCTGGCGGGAGGTCGGGCTCTGGGCGGCGTACCAGTAGACCCCGGCGTAGCCCTGGCCGTAGACGCTGGCGGCAACGCCGGCGCCGGTCATGGCGGCACCGCGCTGGGCCTGGGCGGTGTAGCCCATGTTGGTGCCGAAATCGTGGACGATGGCGGCGGGGCCGACGAAGCTCGGTCCGGTGCGGCCCTGGCCGTTGGCGAAGGTGCCGCCGCTCGCCACGAAGGTGTATTCAGCGCCGAAGGCGAGATAGTCGGCGCCGTGGTTGCCATCGAGGTCGACGAAGCGGCGCGGGTTGTTGAGCGATCCCCAGCCCTGGGCGAGCCCGAAATCGGGAAGGAAGACCGGGGAGGGCTGGGGCGGGATCGGGTTCAGGGCCGAGAGCCGCAGGAGGGCGTGACCCGCGCCGTCGTCGGCGAGGGTGAAGTCGCTCTGGATGTAGGCGCCGGCGAGCTTGAGGCTGGCGAGCGTCGCGCCGCTCCCGTCGCGCACCGCGAGGGTGCCGCTGGTGAAGGACCCCGCGTAGCTCACGCTGAGCTGGCCGGAATAGGTCAGGTTGGTGAGGTCGATCCGGTCGCCCAGGCCGAAGCCCGAGATCGTGCCGCTATAGGCTCTCGCAAGCCTCAGCGCCTCGGATGTGCCATCCCCCGAGAAGGTGACGTTGCCCTGGAACGCGTTCTCGAATGACAGCGTGCCGCCGTTCTTCACGAGGGCTGTTCCGGATCCGGTCACGGCGGCCGCGACCGAGAGTGTGCCGCCATTTTCGGCTTCCAAGAGACCGCTATTGGCGAGGGAGAGGCCGCCGGCGATCGCGAGAACGCCGCCGGATGAGTCCGCATCGATGGTTCCGGCATTGATGAGCGACGATCCCGTCGCGCCGCTGACCACCGTTCCGACGCCGGAGAGCAGATTGTCGACATTCGTCAGGGCGCCCATCACCGAGAGGGTGCTCCCCGCCGCCAGTGCGACGTGTCCTCCGCCCGTCCAGTTCCCATTGACCTGCAGCGCCCCGCCGTTGAGGTGAACGACGCCCGCGTTCGCGACGTCGCCGACATCGGACAGCGTGCGACCCGCCGCGACCCTGACCTCCGCCGCGATGTTCACCGCTGCCAGGGCCGTCGCCCCTTCCACGTCATAGAAGCCCGTGCCGGTCCCTTGCAGGGAACCGCCCAGCAGTGTCGCCCCGCCACCGAGATGAATGACGGATCCATCGCCAACGAACAGCCTGCCGCCGCTTCGTTGATCGATGGTACTGCCGACGATGCGCAGTCCTGCCTGACCAGTGGCCTCGATGAGGCCGGCATTCGAATCCGTGCCGCTATAAAGGGTAATTGAATCGGTGGAACTGTCTGCATTGATGACGCCGCCTGCGTCATTCTGAAAATTGACTAAGACGGCTCCCGATCCGTTAACCACATTGTCGACGTTATGAAAAAATGCAGAAGATCCACTCAAGGTGGAGAGCGTTATACCGCCACCGCCCGAGAGTGTCGCGCCGGCGCTACCGACGTTGATGTAACCGGTGATACTTCCTCGATTAACGATCTGCCCAGTGATTGTCAGATATGAACTATCGATCGCACCAATATTGGTGACGGCGCCGGCAGCCGTGCCGCCGTCCAGCGTCGCAGTGTTGGCACGGATCACGGCTCCGCTCACCGTGATGAGGATACCTCCGTTGATCGTCGATTGGCGAAGGTCGACGTGGGCACCTTGTCCGGCCGCGCCGATGTAACCCCGCCCCGACTGAGTGACCGTCGTCGCGTTGATGACAAGGCCTGCGGAACCGGTGTCTACGATCGCTCCCGCGTTGCTGACGCCCTGATGCATGCTGAGCTGAAGCGCCTGGTCTCCGGTTTCAGTCGCCCAAATCATGCCTCCGGCTTGATTGTCGAGCGCCAGCTCATAACCAGCATCGCCGATCGAGCCGTAGTTCGAGCCGATCGTGCCGGCTCCCGAGATCGTGTTGCTGGCGTTATGCAGAACGGTGCTTGTATTTTGGGAGCACCCCGTAATCAGGCTGTTGTAGGAATAGCCTCCCGGAACGCTGGTCATTCGGATCGAGCCGCCCCCCGTCAGCGTGAGGTCGCCTTGGCTGACCTGGAGCGTCGCCCCGTGGCCGGTTGCGTTGAGGGTGATCGTCCCAGCGTTGTCGAGGGTGCCCTTGGCGGCCGTGCTGGTCCCGTCCGCGATGAGGAACGAGCCTTGATTGTGAATGGCCCCGAAGCCGGAGGCGCCGTCGAGGAGATTGGGTCCGCCGGAATTGCCGCCGAAATTGCCAATCGCGATCACGCCGCCGTCCGACGTCGCAAAGGTCCCACCCTGGACCGTCGCGCCGGCGAGCGTGACGAGGCTGCCCTGTCCCGTCGCTTCGATGCGACCGGTCGCGCCCTGCCTGACCGTGTTCTGGAAAATCAGAAGGCCACCCGTCCCCGACCCCCGGAGAACGCCGTTGTTCGTGATGGCGTTGTGCATCTGCAGGACGAGCTGGCCGTTGTCGGAGCCAGGCGACACGTTGCCGTTTCCATCGACCACACCGCTGGTCTCGTTGATGAAGTTGAGCTCGTTGCCGTTATCTCCGTAGCTGTTGTAACTGGCACCGATCTGCCCGGTGCCCGAAATCGTTGTCCGATTCACCAATGTCTGCTGGCTCGATCCCGCCCTGATCTGAGCGGTGTAGCCGTCCTGTAAGTAGGACATCACGATCTGCCCATTCCCGGACAGGGTCACGACGTCTCCGCCCGAATACAGGATCCCGCCGCTCGTCAAGCGCACGGTGCCATCGTTGACGAGACCGCTGCCCAGCGTCAGCCCGCCCGCGCCGCTGATCGTCACCGAGGAGCCCTCAGCGATCGTCGCGATCCGGGCTGCGGCGGTGCTCCCGTAGCTGTCCCGCCCGGAGATCGATACGTCGTAGGTTGCGGCTCCTCCGGGGGCGCCGATGGATACGTCACTCGCCGTTGTGGGGAGCGGGTCGGAGGCGTAGAGCGCGTTCAGGGCGTACGAGTCCGGTGTATTTTGCGGATCGAGATAATATGTCCAATTAAATATCTGGTTGATTACGGTGCCGTTGACGTCAAGAGTATCGATTTCCCCATACCAATTGCGCGACTGAATGCCGGCAACTCCCGTGAAAACGTATAGACCAGTCATTCGTTTCGCTCCCCTCCGCACTCGTACTCCGTTAGACGGCGCGTGAGACGGATTCGTCGGTACTGGAGGAAATATTTACCATGCTACAACCTACCAATCGGTTACCGTGCAGAAACTGACACGGCGAACCGCGCGACCTTCCTGGTCGTCAGCGCTCACGTCCACGCTCCGGGCACGTCGCGATCGCGAGTGGGCTCGCCGCGATGGGTCGTTGTTGACATTCGCCCAGCTTGCCGCCGTCACGGCTGACTGGCCCGCGATCCTCAGCGCCCTTGCCCTCACACCCAAACGCCAGGCCCGCGGCGACGCTGGGAGCCGGCAATGCGAAGTCACGCTGATCCGCTGCCGCCCCTGCGCTCACGTCGCCCGCTCGCGCGCGATGATCGGCCGACGGTTGTGCCGGGGGGTCGTTTTCCCTGTCGAGGTGTCGCTGCGGCGTGGCCACCGCGGTCACCGGGCGAAGCCGGGATGATCAGGCTGCCAGGATGGGCAGGCTGACGAGCGGTTCATCGCTGATCGCGGCGATGCTTTCCAGCGTCATCTAGCGGGCGCGCTGGACGGCCGACTCGTCGTTCTGTTCGAGCAGGATCGCGCCGGCCAGGCGGGTGATGGCGGCCTCATTGGGGAAGATACCGACCACCTCGGTGCGCCGCTTGATCTCGCCGTTGAGGCGCCCCAGCGGGTTCGTGCGGTGAGCGCCTTCTCGGCCATGCGCCGCGGCTCCAGGGAGGTGGGGAAGTACGAGCCCTTGCGCAGCTTGGGGATGCGCAGTTCCACCGTGCCGGCCCGCGTCTGCCCGTCCCGGTCACGGTAGCCGTTGCGCTGGACCAACCGCTCGGCGCTCTTCTCGCCGTGGGCCGCCCCCGTCAGGCCGCCCACCGCCAGCTCCATCAGCCGCTCGGCCGGAAAACCGATCATCTCGCGCAGCAGGTCCGCGTCGGCGCTCTTCCTCCGCAGCCCGCGCAGGCTCATCATCTCGTCGGTCATCGGAGGTCTCTCGGGTTCGGGGTTGTGCTCGCAACCCGACCCTTCCCGGCAACCGCCGATGACCACCCCGCGAGGCAGCCCGTCCTCTACACCGCTGTGGAGGCCGCGCGGACGAACTTCCTCGCTACCGTCGAGCGACCCCACCATCAGGGACACGACCGAGACGAGGGTGCCGGGCCGCCAGAGCAGCTGCCTCGGCCGACATACGCAATGCTGTCACCCGCATGTCGCGGACGTAGCGGCGCAGCAGCCTCGCCTTCATCGGCTCGCCGGCATCCTCTTCCGCACGTGCGATCTCAGCAAAGCGCTGAGCGGCTGCCTCATGGTGTGCAACAGAATCGAGCAGGGCCGTGTAGGCTTTGCTGATCGGGTCGTGCATCGGGCTGTCCGGCCTCTTGGGTGGTGTCACGCCCGCCTAACGCGCGAACGTCCAGATCGGCACCCCGCCTCCGCGCCCTGGTGTGCCCCTTCCACGAGGTCCAGAGGTGCTTCCGCACGCGGCACTCCGCGATCTCGAGGACCGCGTAGGAGGACGGCATCAGCACCCCGCACCAGTCGCCTCGGATGGCGCCGGCCTGCGGGTGAACGCCGAACAAGGTGAGTGTCCCAGCAGAGCCGACCGGCCTCTGTGCCGAACTCGTCTATGACGCGGCGTATACGGTTGACGCATAACATACAAGCTCCAGAGCCCATAGCTCGCAATCCAAGTGACGATATTGCTTGATCTACATCAATGAAAGTGTATATATTTCCATTATATTCATGCTGATCGCCGCAACTTCTCTCTAAGTGAGAGAGATATGTATTTGGACTTTTTTCACTTAGATTGGACGGCGGTCATTCGATGCACACTCTAAGGGAGAAAATTATGGCCACGATGACACATCCGGCTCATGAAAAGCACATGCTGGCTGCGGCGCATCACGCCGCCGCGGCTCATCATCATCACGAGGCTGCCCACCACCACGCTCACGGCAACGCGGAAGAGGCTAAACGGCACGCCACCAGCGCGCATGAACACAGCGAGCATGCGCATAGGCACACGGTCGAGGCCGCAAAGCACGCCGTGAAGTGAAACCACACATCGATTGATCGAGCTGCTCAGCATCGGAGTGGGACGTCCAGGCGCCCCACTTCGCAACCGACCATGCGAGAGGCTGGCGAGGCCGCGGGACCAATCGAGGACGATGGGGGAAGGCGGGACGGGCGCTGATTCAAAAACGACGTCACGGTAGAGTGGCGGCCCCAGAACGCCACCGGAACACCCTTCGAGACTTTCCTTGGGACCTTGTGTCCCGCATCGCCCCTTTGTCCCCCGTCCGTTCTCAATTCAGCATGGTGCGAACGGACCTGTCGGCCTCGAAGGCTGATGACAAGTCTCTGAAATCCCGGAAGGAAATCTGGCGACCCCGGCAGGGCTCGAACCTGCGACCTGCCGCTTAGAAGGCGGCTGCTCTATCCAGCTGAGCTACGGGGCCAAACCCGACGCCTCTCCCGTAGCAAACCGCTCCGAGACTGTCATCCGGTCCCGTCGCGCGGCCCGCCACGGCACGGCAGCGACGGGCCGGGGGGCCTACCCCAACCGGCAGGACGACGACGGGCTGTGGGGCGGGACCCCGGGAAGGCGATCGCCGAGACGATCCGGGTCGGCATCCGCGCGACGCATCCGGACACGCGCACGGGCGGGATGCCGGCCTTCGGGGGAGGGACTCCTGAAGCGCGACGAGGTTGAGACGGTGGCGAACGACGTGCTGTCGCAATCGGGTTCCGCCTTCGCGCCCTGCCTCAGGCTGCAACGGGGTGAGATCTTCGCGCAGACCCGCGCGGGCTGCCACGGCGAGCAGGGCCGGGGCCGTCCCGACCTCGGCGCCCCGAACCGCACCGACGCGGCGTGGCTCTGCGGATCGGCGCCCCGCACCGTCGCGGCGACGATCACCGACGGGCGGCGGGGCGTGAAGCCGACCGGAGAGGGGCGGCGCGACGCGGTTCCGATCAAGTCCCCGGCCATCGACCTGCACGGGCTCGGCGGCGAGCTGTTGGCGCGCCGCGCCATCCCGCTCGGCGGATGAGTCCGGCGCCCGGATCGCGCGCCGCGCCGGCTCGCACGCGACGGGTTCCCGCCCTGGTTCACGTGGGATAAGATTCCGGCACTGCCCCGCCGCGCCATGGTCGCGCCGTCCGGCGGCGTGGTCCGCGGAGCGCAGCCGCCGGGCAGGAAACGACTTCCGCATCGCCGCGGGCGCGGTCGACCGGAGGAGCTGGACCATGTCGGCTGAGGCGGTCGTGCACGTGGTCGACGACGACGTCGCGGTCCGCCGGTCGCTCGCCTTCCTGCTGGCCTCCGACGGGTTGCCGGTGCGCCTGCACGAATCCGCCCTGGCCTTCCTGGACAGCGTCGGCGAGACGCGGGGCTGCGTCGTCACGGATGTGCGCATGCCCGGTCTCGACGGCATCGCCTTCCTGCGGCGGCTGCGGCAGCGGGACAACCCGCCGCCCGTGATCGTCATGACCGGGCGCGCGGACGTTGCGCTGGCGGTCGCCGCCATGAAGGAGGGCGCCCTCGACTTCATCGAGAAGCCCTTCGACGACGAGGTCTTCCTCGCGACCGTGCGCCGGGTGCTCGGCGATCCGCAGCGGGCGGCGAGGGGCGAGGCGGCGGACTCGATCCGCGGCCGCATCGCCGCGCTGACTGGCCGGGAGCGGCAGGTCATGGACGCGCTCGTGGCCGGCAAGGCCAACAAGGTCATCGGGCGCGATCTCGGCATCAGCCCGCGGACCGTGGAAATCCACCGCGCGAACCTGATGACGAAGATGGGGGCCGGCACCCTCCCGGACCTCGTGCGCATGGCGATCGCGGCGCGGGGGGGGCCGGATTGAGACAGATCAAGGTCCGCCCGCGGCGGCGTCCTACCCTTCGCGGAGCGCAGGGATCCGCCGCCCCATGTCCGCCTCCTCGGGACCGGTTCTCGTCGTCGACGACGACGCGGCCGTCCGCCACGCCCTCAAGTTCGTCCTGGAACTCGAAGGGCTCGACGTGCGCCTCTACGCGGACGGGGCGCAGCTCCTCGGTGAAGTGGGGCTGCCCGCGGCCGGGTGCCTCCTCATCGACTATTACATGCCGGGCATGGACGGGGTGGAGCTGGTCGGCCTCCTGCGCGAGCGCCGGGTCGCGCTCCCCGCGATCCTGATCACCGGCCTCTCCACCGACGACCTGCGCCGCCGGGCCGCTGGGGCGGGCTTCCTCTACCTCGTGGAGAAACCCTTCGAGGACGGCGCGCTGCTGGCGGGCATCCGGGACGCGCTCTCGGCCTGGCCCTGAGCGCGTCCCCGCCTGGCCCGGCGCGCCCGGGCTCAGAACAGCTCGATCGCGGGCGAGGCCGGACCCACCGCGATCCCGCCGCTCACCGCGGCGTCGCGGTTGTGCTGGATCGCCGTCACGTAGCCGGCGCGCAGCCCCTCGACCACCGTGTCGGGGCGCAGCGAGGCCGGGTCGGCGCGGTCGACCAGGGCCGATCCGACCTCGTCGAGGTAGCGGTGCAGCGTCGCCACCGCCGCCGCGACGGCCTCGACCTGCTGGCGCACCACGTCCTGGAATTGCACCTGACCGCAGACCTCCAGCACCTGCATGCCGATCGCGCGGTTGCGGGCGTCGATCTCGCCGAGTTCCGCCTGCGCGGCGGTCGCGGCCGAATCCGCCCGGGACGCGGCCAGCCCCTCCACCTCGGCCAGCAGGGCGCGCAGCCGCTCCTGCTCGCCGCGCACCCGCTCGTCCGTCCGCGAGGCGAGCCAGTTGGCCTCGACCGCGGCACCGATCGACGACACCGTGCGGCCGGCCTCGGTCACCATCTGCTGCGACGACTGGGCGAGGGCCCGCAATTCCCCGGCGATGACGCGGAACCCCGCGCCCTGCTCGCCCGCGCGCACGGCCTCGATGCTGGCATTCATCGCCAGCATGGCGATCGCCCGTCCGAGCCCGTCGAGGGTGGTGGTCAGCGAGCCAAGACCCGCGAGCTGGTCGCTGATCGCCCGGATCTGCTCACGCTCCCGCAGGGTGGCCTCGAGGCGCTCCTCCAGGTAGGCCCGCAGCGCCCGCGCCAGGGCGTCGAAGCTCGCATCCCCCGCCTGGACGAGGCCGACCATCCGCTCGCGCGTCCGGCCGGTGAAGGCCGCGGCCTGCGTGACCGCGTCGTCCAGGGCGCGCAGCTGCGCCAGGATGCCGGACGCCGCCGCCTCGGTCTGGTCCGCGATGCTGCGCAGCTGCGCGTCCGCGATGGTGAAGAAGGGCGCGAGCCCCGCCAGGGCCTCCGCCTCCGCCACGCGCGGGGCGGGGAGCGGCACGGCGATGGGCGGGACGGCGATGGGCGGCGCCTCCACCGGGACGGACGGCCGCGCGGTCGCGGCGGGTCTCGGATGCTCCGCCAGCGCGATCGCCGCCGTCGCGCCGCCGACCGCGCTCAGGGCCGCGAGGAGGGCCGGGCCGAGATCGGCGAGCCCGGCGGCCCAGGCCGCGCCGCCGAGCAGGAGGCCGGCGGCGCTCGGCAGCGCTGCCGCGAGGAGGGGCCGGAGAGGAGGTGGGTGCAGCGCCGCCGGGGCGCGCCAGCCGAGGGAAGTCACGGGAGATTCACCGATCGCGGGGCCGGGGCTCAGGCCGCCCGCGCCGCGAGCGCGGGCGCGACCTTCTGGATGACCTGCAGCAGGGCCGCGGCCTGGACGGGCTTGACCAGCCAGCCGGTGGCGCCGGCGGCGCGGGCCTCGTCGCGCTTCTCCTGCTGCGACTCCGTCGTCAGGACGAGCATCGGCGCGAACCGGGTCGGGCCGAGCTTGCGCAGCTCCCGGATCAGCTGGACCCCGTCCATGCCGGGCATGTGGTAGTCGGTGATGACGAGGCCGGGCGCCACGCCGCCGCGCACCTTGGTCAGCGCCGCCTCGGCATTGGCGCAGGTCTCCACGCTGAAACCCGACCGCTTGAGGATCTCCGACATGCTCGCCAGGATCGTGGGAGAATCGTCGACCAATAATATCACACCCATGGCTTCAATTCCTGTCCGCTGCATTCTCGTTCGATAAACTTTTATTCTGTTTCCATTGCCGTAGAGATATAGTCGCACAAGATGTCGAAATCGACAACAGCGCGCGCCCGCGGCTTGTAATACTTTACAGGTTGTTGCTGCCCGAAGGCCTCGGCGAGGGCGACGTCGGTGCGGATGCCGGTGAGCAGGCGCCGCTCGCCGAACCGCGCCGCCAGGAGGTCGCGCGCCGCGCGCTGCATCGTCATGCGGAGATCGACCTGGACGGGCAGCAGGCTCAGGCCGCGCAGGCGGCCGTTGATGCTCCCGGCGACCCGCAGGTAGGAGCGCGCGAATTGGCCGACCCCGTCGACCGCGAGGGGATGCAGCAGCGTCGGCACGAGCACGTGGTCGGCGGCCGCGAGGGCGCTCACCAGCAGCGCGTCGGCGGAGGGCGAGGTGTCGACCAGCACGAGGTCGTAGGAGGGCCGCAGCGGGTCGAGCGCCCGGTCGAGCAGCGTCGGCACGTCCGGGTCGGGGGCGCGCTCGCCGCCGCGGTCGGCGGGGGCGACGTCGACATTGGCGTAGGCGCTGGGGCGCACGGCGCGCGCGAGGTCGGCGGATCCGGACCGGAACATGTCATGGGCCGTGGGCTCTCCGGCCGCCGCGCGGATCCCGAAGCCCAGTCCGGCATGACCCTGGGTGTCGAGGTCGACGACGAGAACGCGACGGCCCCGCGCGCCGAGGGCGGCGGCGAGGTTCACCGTCGTGGTGGTCTTGGCCGTTCCGCCCTTGCGGTTCGCGACCGCGATGACCCGCGCCGACATCGCCGCGCCCGTCAGTCGGCGCCGCGCGGCAGGCCGGCGAGGCAGGCCGCGGTGACCGGGTCGGCCGGCGCGCCGGTCAGGGTGGGGCGCAGGGCCATCAGCACCTGCAGCACCGCCGCGTGGGCGTGGTCGAGGCCGGCGAGATCGACGCAGGCGGGCGGCTCGGCCCCGCGCAGGGCGTCGAGGAGCGGCTCGGCCTCCTCGGCCGGGCAGTGGCCCGTCAGGCGCAGGATGGAATCCGTCAGGGTCAGGGTCATCGCACGAGATCCGCGAGGTTGAGCACCAGGAGCACGCGCCCGTCGCCGAGAAGGGCGGTGCCGGAGAAGCCGGTGAGGTCGGCCAAGAGCCCGTCGAGGGGGCGGACGATCACCTCCATCCGCTCCCGGAAGCCGTCCACCACGATCCCGACCCGCTCCCGTCCGACCCGCACCACCATCACCGCCTCCTCCTCGGGCGGCATCTCGGAGGGCGGCGGCAGGCCGAGGCTGTCGGCGAGCCGCACCACCGGGATCACCGCGTCGCGCAGCACGAAGGCCTCGCGCTGCTTGACCCGGTGCAGGCGCGCGCGCGGCACCTTCACGGTCTCGGCCACCGCGTCCATCGGCACGCCGAATTGCTGCCCGCGCACCTCGATCGTCACGATCCGGGTCACCGCCATGGTCAGGGGCAGCTGCACCGTCACGCAGGTGCCCTCACCGACCCGGCTGCTCAGCCAGACGTCGCCTCCGGCCTTGCGCACGGCGGTGCGCACCACGTCCATGCCCACCCCGCGCCCCGACAGGTCGGAGACTTGCTCGCGGGTGGAGAACCCCGCCGCGAAGACGAGGTTGACGATCTCCTCCCGCGCCATCGCGGCGGCCTGCTCGGGCGTGACGAGCCCGACCCGCACGGCCTTGTCGCGCACGGCTTCCGGGTCGATGCCCTTGCCGTCGTCGGCCACCTCGATGATGACCGTGTCGTTCTCCTGCCGGGCCGAGAGCCGCAGCGTGCCCTGCGGGGCCTTGCCGGCCGCGCGCCGCTCCTGGGGTGTCTCGATGCCGTGGTCGAGGCTGTTGCGCACCATGTGGATCAGCGGGTCGGCGAGGCTCTCCAGCACGTTCTTGTCGGCCTCGGTGTCCTCGCCCTGGATCACCAGGGTGACGTCCTTGCCGAGCTTGCGGGCGATGTCGCGCACGAGGCGGGGGAAGCGCTGGAAGACCTGGCTGACCGGCATCATCCGGATCGCCATCACGCCGACCTGGAGGCTCTGCGCGAGCCGGTCGATGACCCCGTACTGCTCCTTGATCTCGCGCCCGAGCTGGCGGGAGCCGGAGACCTGCTCGACGCGGCCGGCGAGGTAGGCGAGGCCGTTCTTGGCCACCGTCAACTCGGCGACGAGGTTCATCAGCGCGTCGACCTTGCCCTGCTCCACGCGCAGCACCCGGGCCGGCGCCTTGCCCTCGGCGGTCTCCGGTGCGGCGGGAGCCGGCACGGATTCCGGTGCCGGCGAGTCGGGTGCGGGCGCGGTCGGCACCGGGGCAGCGGCCGCGGCCGGTCGCGGCGCCGAGGCGGCCACCCCGAGGGCCGCGCGCAGCGGCGCCGGATCCCCGTGCGCCGCCGCCTCCTCGATCGCCCGGCCGAGGGCGCGCGCCCTCTCCCCGGGCAGGAGCGGCAGGCAGCGGCGCAGCACGGTCGCCACCGCTTCGAGGCGGCCCCGGGCCACCGCCGGCTCCGCGGGCACGGCCAGAACCTCGGCCTGGGCGGCGACGAGCGCCGCGGCGGCCTCCACCAGGGCGGAATCGCGCGCGGGGCGGGCCGCCGTCGGCTCGCCCTCGACGGCGGCGATCAGGCGCTCGACGAGGTCCGGCCCGGCGCCGCAGGCCAGGGCGTCGAGGAGCCAGCGCAGGGCCGAGGCCGCGAGCGTCTCCTCGGCGATCAGGCCGAGGAGCGCCCGCGCGGAGGCGGCGAGCCCGCCGTGGTCCCCCGCGGCGAGTTGGCCGCGGCCGCGGACCGCGAAGTCACCGAACAGCTCCAGGGCGTCGCGGCGCCCCTGCGGCACCGCCAGCGCCGCTCCGGTCAGGGGCGCGAGAACGCAGCACTCGGTGACGTAACGCAGGTGCTCGGCCAGCCCCTCCGGGGCCACCGCCGACAGAACCTCGAAGCGCAGGAAGCAGACGAAGGGATCCAGGGCCTCCGGCTCGGGCAGCGGGCCGCGCGGCAGCACGCGCAGGGCGAGGAGGCCGGGGGATTGCCGCACGAGGTGGGCCGGGTCGTCGCCGCGGAAGAAGCAGGCCTCGTCGGGCTCGTAGGTCCAGGCGACGAGAGCCCCGTCCGGCCCCGCCGCGCGGAAGGCCTCCCGGCGCGTCGCCTCGGGCAGCGCCGCCACCCAGCCCGGTGCTTCCGCGCCGACGGAGGCAGTCGCCGCGGCCGCGGCCGGAGCGGCGCCGAGCCAGCGGCGCAGGGCCGCGACGCGCGCGCCCATCTCGGACTCGGCATCCTCCGGCAGGCGCTCGCGGGATTCCAGCACGTCGATCCAGTGCCCGACGAGATCCAGGCTGTCGAGGAGGCCGTCGACGATCGCCGGTTCCAGGGAGAGGCCGCCGGCGCGCACCTCCACGAGCAGGTCCTCGGCCGCGTGGACGAGATGCGTCAGCGGCGCGACCTCGAACAGGCCCGACGTGCCCTTGAGCGTGTGCACCGCCCGGAAGACGTCGTTGAGCGCCTCGGCGCTCGGCGCCTTCTCCAGCTGGAGCATGCCGGTGCCGGCGAGTTCGAGCAGTTCCCGCGCCTCCGGGATGAACTGGGCGAGCAGGGCGTTGGTCATCGCGCGCATCCCGCCAGAACGGTGGCGACCCGGGTGAGGTCGAGGGGGCGCACCGGCTTGGTCATGTAGTGGTTGGCGCCGGCCGCGTAGGCGCGGCGGCGGTCCTCGGGCTTGCTCTCGGTCGAGATCATAACGGCAGGCACGGCCGCCAGTTCGGGCATCTGACGGCCCTGCCGGAGGAAGGCGTAGCCGTCCATCTTCGGCATGTTCACGTCGACCACGAGCAGGTCGAAATGGTCCTCGATCGCCTTCTCCAGGCCCTCGAAGCCGTTCACCGCCTCCTCGACCGTGAAACCGGCCTCCTCCAGCACCTCGCGGTAGTACAGGCGGACGGTCGCGGCGTCGTCCACCACCAGAACACGGGCCATCTCACTCCTCCGCATCGGCGGGCTTCTGGTAGACGATCGCCTCCGCGAACTTGCGCACGGCGAAGAGGGACGAGATCCGGCTCATCGATTCCGAGTGGCCGAGGCAGACGAAGCCGCCCGGGTTGAGCGCCGTGTAGATCGTCTGCGCGGCGTCGCGGCGCGACGCGTCGTCGAAGTAGATCAGCAGGTTCCGGCAGAACACGACGTCGAAGTGGCGGAACATGCCGGTCGAGAGCGGGTCGCACAGGTTAGCGTGCACGAAGGTGATCGAGTCGCGCAGGTCCGGGATGACCTCGTAGCCCTCCCGCACCGGCCGGGTGAAGCGCGCCAGGGTGCGGGCGGGCAGGTGCTGCACGGAGCGCTCCCCGTAGCGGCCGGCCCGGGCCTGGGCGAGGACGGAGGTGTCGATGTCGCTCGCCACGATCTCCACATCGTAGGTGTCCACCGCCGGCCAGTTCTCCAGGAGCTGGAAGGCGATCGAGTAGGGCTCCTCGCCGGTCGAGCACGGCACCGACCAGATCCGCACCGGATCGCCGGGGCGCTTAGTCCGAACGATCTCCGGCAGCAGCGAGCGCACGAGGCACTGGAGCTGGTACTCCTCGCGGTAGAAGTAGGTCTCGTTGACGGTCATCAAATTGACGAGCGCCTGGAACTCGCCGCCCCCGGCCTGGAACCGCATGGTGTTGAAGTAGTCGCGGAAGGTCGTCGCGCCGGCGACGACCATGCGCTCCTGCAGGCGTTTGTCGACGAAGTAGCGCTTGTTGTCGGCGAACATGATGCCGGTGCGGCGGTAGAAGAAGTCGCGGAAGCGGGAGAAGTCCTCGTCCGAGACGGCGGGGGCGGGGGCGGCGCGGGCCGCGAGCGCGCTCATCCGGCCCTCGTCAGGCGATGCGTCGGATCGCGGCCTTGGCCGCGAAGCGCAGGAAGGGCTCGTCGGGGAAGCGGGCCACCGCCGCCTCGATGGCCGGAACCATCGCGGGACGCCCGATCTCGGCGAGCACGTCGAGGGCGGCCGCGCAGACGTTGACGTGCGCATCCTCAGTCAGCGCCCGCAGCGCGAGGTCGGCGGCGGCCGGGTGGCGCAGGCAGGCCAGCACGTTGACCGCGAAGATGCGCCGGTCGCTGTCGGCGTGGGCGAGGGCCTCCGAGAGGGCGTCGATCACCACCCCGTCGAGTCCCTGCAGGGCCTCGATCGCGGCGTTGCGCAGCCAGACGTCCTCGGAATCGAGGAGGCCGATCAGGTGTCCGACCGCGGCGAGCCCGCCGTTGCGGGCGAGCGCCCCGAGGATGGCCTCGCGCACGCTCGGATCTTCCTCGACCGACAGCCGGGCGGCGAGCAGGGCGGCGCCCTCGGGGTCGGCGGAGAGGCGCAGGGCCGCCTCGCGGCGCTGGGCCGGGCGGCCCTCCGCCAGCGCCGCGCGCGGGTCGGCGGCGGTGTCGGCCGGGGCGGCGAGGGACGAGCGGACGAGGGCCATGCGGTCTCTTTCTCAGGACAGCCAGGTCTGGATCTGGTTCGGGATGGCGTTGGCGCGCAGCGTCCGCGTCGCGCCGCCGAGGCGGATGAGTTCGGCCGGCATTCCGAAGACCACGGCGGTCTCCTCGGATTCCGCGATGGTGCGCCCCCCCGCCCGGCGCAGCTCCGCCATGGCGGCGGCCCCGTCGTTGCCCATGCCGGTGAGTTGGACGGCGATCAGCGCCTCGGGCGGGAAGACCTCGCGCGCGGAGGCGACGAGGCGCTCGACGCTCGGGTGCCAGCGCATCGCCGGGTCGGACGCCACCGAGGTGACCACCGGCCGGCCGAGGCGCGTGTCGACGACCACGTCGGCGTCGCCGCGCCCGATATAGATCCGGCCGGGAGACAGGGGCATCGGCGCGGCGACCTCGACCACGTCGAGGGCGCAGATCCGGTCGAGGCGCTGCGCGAAGGCCGCCGTGAAGGAGCCCGGCATGTGCTGGGCCACCACCACCGCCCAGGGGAAGCCGGCCGGCAGCGCGGGCAGGATCTCCTCCAGCGTGCGCGGGCCGCCGGTGGAGACGCCGACCAGCACCGCGCCGGGCGTCGGCCCGCTCGGCGCGCGCCGGGGCGGGGGCGCCGCCTCCCGGGCCCGCCGCAGCCGGTTCACCAGACCGCGGGCCCCCCGCGGGCGGGCGACCGCCGCGGCCTTGACCTTGGCGATCATCTCGTCGCGCACGAGGTCGATGTTGAGCGAGACGGTACCGCCCGGCTTCTCCACGAAATCGACCGCGCCGAGCTGCAGCGCCTCCAGGGTGACCGGCGCGCTCTCGCGGGTGAGCGAGGACACCATCACCACCGGGCGGGGCGCCCCGGACATGATCTCGCCCAGGCAGGTGAGACCGTCCATCTCCGGCATGTTGATGTCGAGGGTGACCACGTCGGGGTTGAAGGTCTCGATCTGCTCGAGGGCGTCGCGGCCATTGCGGGCGGTTCGGATGTCGAACACGCCCGCATCCTCGAAGATCGTGCGCAGGTGCTTCCGCATCAGGGCGGAATCATCGACGATGAGGAGCTTCGGCATCAGGGTCGTGCTGGCTCGCGGGGACTTTCGGGGAAGGGGGATCGGGCGGTCGCGTCAGGCGGCCGCGCCCAGGTCGCCGACCTCGCGCCGGTTCAGCAGCCGGCCCACGTCGAGCATCAGGATGATGCGGCTCGCCTGCGCCAGGTTGGCGATGCGGTCGACGGCGCCGCCCTCGTCCTGCGCGAGGTCCGGTGCCGGGGCGATCGCGGCGCGGGGGATCTTGAGCACCTCCGAGACCGAATCGACGATGAAGCCGGTGCGCAGGCCGTCGATCAGGAACACCATGATGCGCTGGCGGTCGCTGCGCTCGGCCTCCGGCAGGGAGAAGCGGCGGCGCTGGTCGACCACCGGCAGCACGCTGCCGCGCAGGTTCACCACGCCCTCGATGAAGCCCGGGGCGCGGGGCACGCGGGTGAGCTGCTCGGGGACGCGCACGATCTCCTGCACCGCCTCGATCGGGACGCCGTACTCCTCGTCGGCGAGGCGGAACACCACGCATTGCTCCTCGTCGCTCGCCAGCGCGTCCTGCCCGCGGTCGTCCTGCACCATGCCGGTCTCCGATCTGTCCTGAAGGGCGGCCTCGGCCGCCAGTGCGGTGTCGAACAGGCGCTCGGCCGAGAGGATCGAGACGAGGCGCCTCCCCTGGTCGATCCGGCAGATCCCGTCGATCTCCCGCAGGCCGCCCCGGCCCGTCAGCAGGTCCGGCAGCGGATCGACGATGCCGCGGGCCACCCGCAGCACCTCCTTGACGGTGTCGGTCACGATCCCGACGGAGCGCAGCTCGCCGCGGATCTCCCAGGACACCACGACGATGCGGCTCTGCTCGGAGAGCGGCGCCGCGGCGAGCCCGAACAGCGCGCGCAGTGAGACGAGGGGCAGCAGCCGGTCGCGCAGGGTGACGACGCCGATCACGTGCGGGGCGGCGTTCGGCATCGCGCTGATCTGCTCGGGGACCTGCACGATCTCCTGCACATGGGCGATCGGCAGGGCGTATTCCTGGCCGGCGAGCTCGAAGGACACGAGCTGGATCTCGTCGGTGGCCGGCGCCTCCGCCGCCGCCTCGGCCCGCATCTGCGGGCCGCCCTCGCCGCCCTCGCCGCGGGACGCCGCGCGGCCCCCGCCGCTGCGCTGGAGGAGCCGGGCCGGGTCGATGATAGTGATCACCGCGCCGTCCCGCTTGATCATGCCCGAGAGCAGCGCGGAATCGACCCCGGCGCCCAGAGCGGCGGTGCCCTCGATCTCGGAGATCTCGCTGGTGACCACGCTCGCCATCCGGTCGACCACGAAGCCGAGCGGCGTGCCCTGGCTCATCACCACGACGCGGGTGGCGTCGTCGTGCGTCCGGTCCGGCAGCGAGAACAGCCGACGCAGGCTGGTCACGGGCAGCACGGCGCCGCGCAGGTTCGCGAGGCCGGCGAGCGAGGCGGGCGCCAGCGGCACCTCGACCATCTCGGGCAGGCGGATGATCTCCTGCACCTCGGCGAGGGGCACCGCGTAGGTCTCGGCATCGATCAGGAAGGTGACGAATTGCCGGACGGTCGGCGCGCCGGCCGCCGGGGCGGCCGCGTCTTGCACGTCATCGGTCATCGGGGGCTCCGGGCGGGAGGCAACAGGGAGGCGCGGCGGAGGCATCCGCCGGAGCGAGCGGGGCCGCGCCCTGAGGGCGGCCCCGCGCGACGGGGGCTCAGTCCTGGTTCTGGAGCTCATCGGCGAGCGAGGCGATCTCCTCGATCGCCGCGGCGAGTTCCTCGGCTCCCTTCGCCTGCTCGCGCGCCGCCTGCTGCGCCTCGATCGCGGCGCGGCCGGCCTGCTGGGCGGCGATGGAGATCTGGTCGATGCCCCGCTTGGCCTCGCCGAGATTGGTCATGATCTCGTCGGCTCCGGTGAGGATCGAGCGGCTGCCGTCGAGCACGATCGCCATGTCCTGCTCGGCCGTGCGCAGGTCGGCGGTGATCGCCTTGTTCTTCTCGACCTCGGCGGCGGCGGCGCTGGAGATCTCCTCCAGGTCGCGGCGCACCGCCACGACCTGGTCCTGGATCGCCTTGACGAGATCCTTAATCCGGTCGGCGTTCTCGGAGGAATCCCGGGCGAGGTTGCGAATGTCGGTCGAGACGACCATGAAGCCCTTGCCGAACTCGCCGGCCCGGGCCGCCTCGATCGAGCCGTTCACCGCCAGCATGTTGGTCTGGATCGCCACCGTGGTGATCGCGTCGACGATCTTGTCGATGCGCCGGCTCACCTGCTCGAGCGCGTTCATCTGCTCGCGGCTCTTGTTGGTATCCTCCAGGGATCGGGTCACCCCCTCGACGAGGCCGGCCACCGCCTCCTGGTTCTCGCGGAGCTGGGCCGTGATCGCGCTGCCGCGGTCGAGGGATTCGCGGGCGCGCTCCTGGGACAGGCCGGCCCCGCGCTCGATCTGCGAGATCGCCGCGGCGGATTGCTGGGAGGCGGCCGATTGCTGCTGCGCCCCGCGGTTGATCTGGTCGAGCGCCGTCGTGATCTGAGCGGCCGCGCGGTTGATCTCCTCCACCGCCGAGGACAGCTCCTCGGCCGCGGAGGCGACCTCCTCCGAACTCTTGCCGATGTCGGTGGCGTTCTTGAGCTCGTCGGCGAGCACCGAGAGTTCGCTCGCCGCCTGCTCGCTCTGGCCGAGCGCCGTGGTCTGCTGGCCGACGGTCTTGAGGGATTCCTCGCAGGCGGAGGACTGCTCCTCCGCCGCCGCGGCAATCGCCTCGGTGCCCTTCTGGGCCTCGATGGCGGCCTTCTCGGATTCGGCGTTCGCCGTCGCGATCGCCTCGGCGCTCTGCATCACGACGACCATCGCGCCGCGCACGCTGTCGAGCTGGGCGGTGACGGTCCGGCCCTTCTCGACCTCCTGGCGAGCGCTCTCGGCGGAGCGGTTGATGCCGTCCGCGATGACCTTCACGTCGGTCTGGATCCGGCCGATCAGCTCCTGGATCTCGCGGGCGCTCTTCTCGGACGTCTCGGCGAGGGTGCGCACCTCGTCGGCGACGACCGCGAAACCCTTGCCGTGCTGGCCGGCGCGGGCGGCCTCGATGGCGGCGTTGAGGGCGAGCAGGTTGGTCTGGTCGGCGATGCGGGCCACCGCCCGCACGATGTCGCCGATATTGGCGGCCTGCCGCTCCAGCTCGACGATCAGCGTCACCGAGGCGGACTGGCGGTCCGCCGCGGTGGCGATCGAGGCGATGCTCGCGGCGATCTGCTGGCTCACGCCGGCGATCAGGCCCTGCAGCGTCTCGGTCTTCTGGCGGGAGAGGTCGGCCTCGCTCCGCGCCCGGCCGATGGCGCCGTTGACCAAGGTCACCGCCCGCTGCGACTGCTCGGAGGCGCTGGCGGCCTCCTCGGCGCCGGTCGCGATCTGCTCCATCGCCTTGCGCAGCTCCTCGGCGGCCGAGGAAGCTTCCGCTACGCCGCTGGCGAGCTGCGTCGTCGCCGCGGCGATGCGCTCGGCGGCCTTCTGCTGCTTGGCGAAGGTGCGTGCCCGGCGGCGATTCTCCTCGTTCAGGCGCCCGAGCTGCTTGACGGCGGCCTGCTCACCGCCGCGCGCCAGCGCTTGCGGCCCGGCCAGGGCCGCCTTCTTCACCAGAGCCATGTGCTTAGGTCCTTTGGGCGTATCGAAGGGCGTTCCACCGCGGCGGCACCGCTGCCTGCCGTTGGCGCCGACGAGTCTCGCGGCGAGCGGACAAGCCCATTAGGCGGCGCAATTCTTACATATTCCCTAACGTATAAGACGAAGACTGTTAGGACATCACGCAGATGAGCGAATTTGTGTCACGAACCGAGTCGATGGGCAAATCGATTGAAGACGACGTCTATCGGCAGCTTTACGCAGCAGATCGCGCGCGATGATCAGCATCTGGGCTCAATTCGGAAACGTCGCAGAACTTTCACGCGACGTGATCCCTGTATTCGCGATCGAAGGCGACACCATCCCTGAGATGCGGCGCGTGCGAGCGGGTCCCACGAGCCGCGCCACCGGCAACCAGTCGCGTGGGGACGAACGTCGGGACACAATCAGCACCAGGACGCGATGACAGCCGCGAGGGCGAGGGCAGAACCGAAGTTGCGGGTGAGCCTGTCGGAGCGGGCGGCGATGCGCCGGAAGTCCTTGAGGCGGCAGAAGACCGCCTCGACGCCAGCGCTCACGATACCTTCGCTTGTCCAACCGGATCTTGCGCCTGCGGGCGTGGGTGCCTGGAATGAACAAACGGATGCCTTGGGCACGCAGGTCCCGCCGCAGCCAGTCGGCGTCGTCGCCCTTGTCGGCGATCAGGCGATGCGGGCGCCCGGGCCAGCACGGCCGGGCAGTCTTCACGTCGCTGGCGTCGCCGGGGGTGAGGGATGACGCCGGGTCGGCCGATCACGTCGGTGAGGACGTGGATTTTGGTTGGCGCGCCAGAACGCAAGGGACCGATCTCCTGCGCGCAGGCCCCCCTTTTCCCCCGTGGGCCACCCGCTGGGCTTTGACGTCGGTTGCGTCGAGGGCGGCGGCCTCGCCGGACCATCCGGCCTTGGCCAGGGCGGCCAGCGTGGCGGTCCAGAAGCCGCAGCGCGACCACCTGTTGAAGCGATTGTTGACGGTGGTGGAAGGACCGTACTCGCTCGGGCAGTCCTGCCAGCGGCCGCCGCTCTTGAGGACGTGCAGGATGACCGAGAGGATGGTGCGGTCATCCTTGCGCCGAGCGCCGGGCTGGTTGGTGGGCATGAACGGTGCGATGACCTGCCACTGCGCGTCCGACGACCACAACAGCTCCGCCGAGGCCTTCTGCGTCCGAGAGGCGCTCGGAATTACATTCTGCTCATCGGTACCATATGGTTATTGGGTTCAGACCCTTGGGTCAAAAATCAACCAGCTTGACCAATTGGGAAAGGTCCTGTTTATAGGAGGATAACTTGGCGCGTATGTTGTGGAAATTCGGCGAATCGCGCTGAAAATAAAATCTCTATGCATTGCTCTGATTATTCGGGATCGCAATCCACGTCGGTAGTTGAGCAGACCGAATCGTCATTATTTAAAAGGTTACCCGTCGTCGCAAGTATAATAAATTGATAGATCATCTAATGGAGACGTCCCATGAGACGACGCGATTTTGTGAGAGGACTTGGAGCTACGACGCTGGCTTTGCCGTCTGCCGCAGCCGCGCAACAACGCACACGCCCCCTTATTGGCTGGCTATCACCTCACACGCAAGCTTATTCTGATTCAAAGGCGGCCGTATTCCTTGAAGCATTGCGAGAGCTCGGTTATTTTGAAAACAAGAACTTTAATATTGTATATCGTTCTTCTGATGGCAACCAAGATCGGTTGCCTGCGCTAGCCAAAGAAATCATCCAACTCAAGCCAGACATCATACTCGCCTGTGCGATCGCAGCTGTCATACCGGCAAAGAAGCTGACGTCCACAATCCCGATCGTATCTGCAGCCCTCGCTGATGCAGTCCATCTCGGCGTCATCGCCAGCGAGGCACGGCCCGGCGGCAATGTTACGGGCATTGAGCCATATGTGGCCGGCCTGCCGGCCAAGCAATTGGAAGTCGCGCGGGAAATAGTTCCGGAGTTACGTACGGTAGGATTACTAACGAACTTAAACGATCCGAAAGGACCTCCGCAGTTGAAAGAAATAGAGGCTGCCAGCCAGGGAGTTGGGATCAAGCTGGTTGTCAAGGATGCGGATCAGCCGAACGAAGTCGAAGGCGCATTGCAATTTCTTGCCGAGCGGAAAACCGAAGTCGTTATCGTGCAGCAGACCTCGATGTTGATAAGCCAGACGCGATCGATTGCGGATGCCGCGCTCGCCAAACGGCTTCCCGCTGTCTACGGCTACCGAGAACACGTTTTAGACGGTGGCTTGATCAGCTATGGCGTCGATTTGCGTTGGTGTTATCAGCGCTCTGCCGCTTTAGTCGTAAAAATTTTGCGTGGTAGCGCACCGGGTGACTTGCCTGTCGAATTTCCACCAAATGTTTTGCTGTCGATAAATCTCAGAACGGCGAAACTGCTCGGCCTTACGGTGCCACGCGGTTTGCTTGCCCGCGCCGATGAAGTGATCGAGTGAGCAACCTTGAAATTGTTTGCCGCAGCGCACGAGCTCGCTTTCAGGCGCCACCGACGCCTCAGGGCCAAGCTGATTGGGTTTTGACCATAGTCCATCCTCTCTCGACCGCCGCGGCCCGGATGGCCGGCCGGTGACGGCGCTCGCCGTGGCCGGCGCCTCAGCGCGGCGCGCGGATCACCCGCGCCCCGGCCGCCTCGGCCTCCGCGCAGTGCCGGTCGGTCGCCGCCGCGTCGGTGACTAGGGTCCAGCGGGCCGGAAGCGGCGCCCAGGCCGCCTGGGTGGCGCGGCCGAGCTTCGAGGAATCCATCAGGACCACCACCTCGGCCGCCTGATCCATCATCAGCGACTTCAGCGCGACCTGGTCGAGCGCCGCCTCGCACAGGCCGCGCCCGGCCACGAAGCCGTCGCCGCTCACGACCGCCTTGTCGGCGGTTAGCCGCCGCAGGGCCGCCTCGGCGAGGGGACCCACCGTGGTCACGCTCCCAGGCCGCACCGCGCCGCCGAGCACCGTCAGGGTGATCTCCGGCGCGCCCGCGAGGAGGCAGGCCAGGGGCAGGTTGCTGGTGATGACGTGGTGGCGCCGTCCCGCGAGGCCGGCCCCGAAGGTGGCCACCGTCGAGCCGCCGTCGAGGACCAGGATGTCCTCCGGGCCGAGCAGCGCCAGGGCGGCCCGGGCGATCGCTTCCTTCTCGGCGCGGTGCTGCGCCTCGCGCTCGGACAGGCTGGCCTCGGGCAGCGGATGGGCGATGAGGGCGCCCCCGTAGGTGCGCCGGATCGCCTTGGCGGTGGCGAGCCGCTGCAGGTCGCGCCGGATCGTCGAGGCCGAGACGCCGAAGCGGACGGCGAGATCCTCGACATCCGCCTCGCCGGCCTGCAGCGCCTCCAGCACCAGGGGCAGCCGCCCCTTGCCGCGGGTCGTCACGGCCGCACGCTCCTCAGACGGCGCGCCGGGGCGCGAGGTCGACGGCCTGGCGCAGGGCCTCGACGAGCGAGCCGTCATCGGCGATGCCCTTGCCGGCGATGTCGAAGGCGGTGCCGTGGTCGACGGAGGTCCGGATCACCGGCAATCCGACCGTGATGTTCACGCCCGATTCGAGCCCCAGCACCTTGATCGGGCCGTGCCCCTGGTCGTGGTACATCGCCACCACGATGTCGTAGTCGCCCCGTCCGGCCAGGAAGAACAGCGTGTCGGCCGGGAGCGGCCCCTCGACCCGCCAGCCCTTCGCCCGGCAGGCCTCGACCGCCGGCGCGATCTTCTCGCCCTCCTCGCCGCGCCCGAACAGCCCGTTCTCGCCCGCATGCGGGTTGATCCCGCAGACGCCGATGCGCGGGTCGGCGATCCCGGCCTTGACCAGGGTGTCGTGGGCGCGGCCGATCACCCGCGCGACGAGGCCCGGCTCGATCCGCGCGATGGCGTCGATGAGGCCGATATGCGTGGTGACGTGGATCACCCGCAGCTTGGGCGAGACCAGCATCATCGAGACCTCGGGGGTGCCGGTCAGTTCCGCCAGCAGCTCCGTGTGACCCGGGTACTTGTGCCCGGCGGCGTGCAGCGCCTCCTTGCTCAAGGGCGCGGTGCAGATCGCCGCGGCCTCGCCGGCCTTCACGATCTCCACCGCCCGCTCGATGTACCGGAAGGCGCCCTCGCCGGAGACCGCCGAGACCTGGCCGAAGGGATGCCCGGGCGGGATCAGGCCGAGATCGACGCAGGCGACGCTTCCCTGAGCGTCGTGCGCCTCGGCGGGCGCGGCGACCGCCTGGACGGCGAGGTCGGACTTCACGATCCGCCCGGCCTCCCGCAGCCGCTCGGCGTCGCCCACCACGAGGGGCCGGCAGAGCGCCCGCACCTCGGGGCGAGCCAGCGCCCGCATGATGATCTCCGGCCCGATGCCGGAGGCGTCGCCCATGGTGATCGCGACGACCGGTCGATTCATGATGAAACCCCCTCGTTCTGGATGGTGCGCAGGCGGCGGACGGCGCGCACCAGCGTGCCCTCGTCCCCGAAAGCGCCCGCCTTGGTCACGATCGGCACGGTGAGCGCGCCGAGCGTCAGAGCCAGCGACACGCCGGGCTCGATCTCGTCCACGAGCCGCAGCCCGTCGACCCCGCACCGGCCGAGCAGCGCCGCCGCGGTCTCGCCGCCCGTCGCCACCAGACCGCCGAGGTGGGGTGCCACCGGCGCCAGGAGGCTTCCGAGGGCGGCCGCGAGGCGCGGCCCCAGCGCCATGTCCGGCTCGCCCTCCATCCGGACCTCGACCAGCACGTCCTGCCCGGCCCGCAGCGCCGCCGCCACCGTCTCGCGGCAGGCGCCGCGCTCGGCCTCGCGCCCGCTCTCGAGCAGAACCCGCGGCGCCACCGGGACGTGGCGCAGGTGCGGCTCGGCGAGGAGGCGGCGGGCGGCGGCGCGGGAGGAAGCGGCGAGGCTGCCCACCACCACGAGCGTGCCGCCGCCGCGGCGGGCCAGGGCGGGCGGCGGGGCGGCGGGGAGGGCGGTCGCCCGCGCGAGGGCGTGGGCGAGGCCGGCGCTGCCGATCCAGACGGGCAACGGGTCGAGGGCGAGGCTCGCGGCGGCGAGGCGGGCGAGGTCCTCCTCGTCGACCGCGTCGCAGACCGCCACCTCCGCGCCCCGCCCCGCGGCGCCCTCCAGGGCCGCGCGCAGGCCGTCCGCGCCGCCCCGCACCGCGTCGAGGCCCACGACCTCGCTGCGCAGCCCGCTGCCCGCGAGCACCGTCGGCAGGTGCGCCGTGGCGTAGCTGTGGTCCCGGCGCCAGACCTCCGCCTCCTCCAGGGGCCGCCCGTTCACGAGGACGCGGCCGCCCTCGGTCGTGCGCCCGGTGGCCGGGAAGGCCGGGGCGAGGAGGCCGAGGATCCGGCCGTCCCGCGCCCGCAGCCCCTCGAGCGTCGCCGCGAGTTCCGCCGCGGGCTGGCCGCGCAGGGTCGAGTCGATCTTCTTGAAGACGCGCAGACCCGGGCGGTGGAGCGCGTCGAGAAGGGCCGCGTGGCGGGACGCCGCCTCGCGGGCGTCGAGCTGCCGAGAATTGGCGTCGTAGGCCAGCACCGCCTCCCCCGCCTCGGCCGGCACGCCGCCCCACTGCACGGTGGCGGGGTGGCCGCGCGTCGCGAAGGCGATGGCGCAATCGGCCGCGCCCGTGAGGTCGTCGGCGACGATCAGCCAGCGGCGGGCCATCTCAGGGGCGCCCCGTCAGCGGGGCCGCGGCCACGCCCGGCACGGGCTCGTCGGCCTCGGGGCGCGCGACGCGGCGGGCGATCCAGGCCGTGACGAGGGGCGTCAGCACCGCGGTGACGACCACGGTCGCCGCCACCAGGACGGTCGCCGGGGCGGCCGCATCCGCGTAGGCGGGGTTGGCGGCCGCGATGATGGCCGGGACCGCCGCGGCATTGCCAGCGGTCGAGGAGGCCGCGACGCCCGCCACGCCCGTGCCCCCCGTCAGGCGGTCGGCCAGGAAGAGCGGGATGCCGGTGACGACCACCACCGCCGCGCCGAGGCCGACCCCGAGCAGCCCCGCCTGCCAGATCTTCGTGAGATCGAGCCCGGTGCCGAGCGCGAAGGCGAAGAACGGGATCATCACCGGCACGGCGCGGCCGAGGAACGCGCGCATCTCCCGGTCGAGGTTGCCGAGCACCATGCCGACGAGGAGCGGCAGGATGCTCCCGACCATGGTCTGCCACGGGAACGCCGACAGACCGGCCACGCCGAGCGTGACCATGGTCAGGAAGGGCCCGGATTCGAGGCACATGATCGTGTAGGCGCCGACATCCTGGGGCCGTCCGTACTGGCCCATCAGCGCCATGTAGAGACCGCCGTTGGTGTCGTTCATGGCCGCGACGATCGCCAGCGTCGAGAGGCCGGCGAACAGCCCGCCCGTCACCGGCGCTTCGCCGAGGACGCGGCCGAACACGATCCCGAGCAACACCGCGATGCCGACCTTCACGAGGAGGAGCGTGCCGCCCTTCTTCACGATGTAGGGCGTCGCCCGGAAGTCGATGCTCGCGCCCATGCAGACGTAGAACACCGCGAGGATCGGCAAGGCCCCGGTGAAGAGCGCGCCGGTGAAGGAGCCGAACACCTTCGGGGTCGCGGGGAAGAGGGTGGCGATCAGCGCGCCGGCGAGCAGCGGCACCACCATCATCCCGCCCGGAACGCGCTCGATCGCGCGCTTGATCCGAACCTCTCCCATGCGCCCCTCCGCTTTTGCGCGAACTGCGCAATTCTCAGCGCATCGCATCCCGCAACTCCCACTTTTTGCACTTAGAACGCGAATGCGTCCGACGAGTCAACCATAATTGCGCATTTCGCGCAGATCGGTTGGGCAGGGAAGGATCAGCCGAGCAGCGAGGCGATGCGCGCGGTGCCGTCCGGCTGCGTCGGGTTGTAGACCAGCATCGCCAGATCGGTGCGGCCGTCGACCGCGAAGGCGGAGAGCTCGATTTCCACCGGACCGATCGCGGGGTGGCGGATGGTCTTCACCGCCTCCGGATGCGCGACGCCGAGATCGGTGTCGCGCCACAGGGCCGCGAAATCCGGGCTCAGCCGGGTGAGTTCCTCCACCAGCGGTTCCGCCGCCGCGACCGCTCCGGCCCGGGCCGCCTCGAGCCGGAAGGTGCCGACCACCACCCGCGCGACGCTCTCCCAGTCGTACTGCGCGGCGCGGGCGCGCGGGTCGAGGAAGAGGAAGCGGAGGATGTTGCGCTGCTCCGGCGGCAGGGCGCCGTAATCCATCAGCATCGCGGTCGCGGCGCGGTTCCAGGCGACGACGTCCCAGGTCGCCGTGCGGATCACGGCGGGGCAGGGGTCGAGCGCGTCCAGCACCCGCTGCAGCCGCGGGCTGACGCCGGCCTCCTGCCGATAGCGCGCGTCGGGCGGCCTTCCGAGGCCGATCAGGAAGAGGTGCTCGCGCTCCGCATCGGTCAGCATCAGGGCGCGGGCGAGTCGGTCGAGGACGTCGGCAGAGGGCGCCCCGCCTCGGCCCTGCTCCAACCACGTGTACCAGGTCGGACTGATATGCGCGCGCTGCGCCACTTCCTCCCGGCGCAGACCCGCGGTGCGCCGGCGCTCGGCCGGAAAGCCGAGGGCTGCCGGGTCGAGACGGGCGCGGCGGTCCTGGAGATAGGCACCGAGACGGCTTTCTGGCGCCGATGGGTTCAGCCTGTTGGGCATTTTACTACGATAAGATCCCGTCTTCACGACGATACCTGCCCCGCGGAGTGTTGTCGCCGTTCCGAATAGGAGGCGCGGCTCATGCGCGTATTCGTCACCGGTGCGACCGGATTCATCGGCTCGGCCGTCGTCGCTGATCTTCTCGCGGCGGGCCACCGGGTGCTCGGCCTCACCCGCTCCGAGGCGGGGGCGGCGGCCCTCGCAGCGGCGGGCGCCGAGATCCATCGCGGGTCGCTGGAGGATCTCGACGGCCTCCGGAGCGGGGCCGCCGCCGCCGACGCGGTCATCCACCTCGCGTTCAACCACGATTTCACGCGCTACCAGCAGAGTTGCGCGGAGGACGGGCGCGTCGTCCGGGCGCTCGGGGCGGGCCTGGCGGGATCGGCGCGCCCGCTGATCGTCACGTCGGGCACCGCCGCGGCGGACAGCCCGCCCGGCCGGGCGGCGACGGAGGAGGATCCCGCGGTCGGTTCGACCGTCATGCCGCGCGCCGCCTCCGAGGAGGCGGCCGCCGCCCTGCTGGCGGAGGGCGTGAACGTCTCGGTGGTGCGGCTTCCCCAGGTCCACGACACGGTCCGACAGGGGCTCGTGACCGTGCTGATCGCGGCGTTCCGCGAGAGGGGTGCCTGCGTCTATATCGGGGAGGGCCGCAACCGTTGGCCCGCCTGCCCCGTCGCCGACGCGGCCCGCCTCTACCGGCTCGCGGTCGAGCGGGCGGAAGCGGGCGCGCGTTACCACCCGGTGGCGGAGGAGGGCGTGCCACTCCGCGCCGTCGCGGAGGCGGTCGGCCGTCGGCTGGGGCTGCCCGCGCGGTCGATCACGCCCGAGGAGGCGCCCGCCTTCTTCGGCTGGGTCGCGATGTTCGCCGGCGCCGACATTCCCGCCGCGAGCGCGCTGACGCGAGACCGCCTCGGCTGGCAGCCGAGCGGGCCCGGACTGATCGCCGACCTCGACCGGCTCGCCGTTACGGCGGCCTGACACGGCGCGGCCGGGGGCGGTCAGCCCGCGGCGAGCGCGAGCAGCCGGTCGAGGGCGACGTGGCGCTCCAGGTGATCGGCGAGGCCGTCGAGGGCCGCCTCGACGCCCGCCTCGTAGGCCAGCCCCGACGCTGCCGCGCCCAGGCGGCCGAGCCAGCGCGCGCGCTGGCGGTCGTCGGCGAAGAGCCCGTGCACGTAGGTGCCGCAGACCCGCCCGTCGGCCGAGGCCGCGCCGTCGAGCCGCCCGTCCGCCAGGCGCAGCAGGGGCCGGCCGGTATCGGGGCCGCGCGTCTCGCCGAGATGCATCTCGTAGCCGGAGAAGGGCGTGCCCTCGGGCAGGCTCACCCCCGCGGCCGGGGCGAGGCGCTTGTCCGGCGTCATCACGGTCTCGACGGCGAGGAGGCCGAGGCCCTCGACCTCGCGCGGCCCGCCCTCGATCCCGTGCGGGTCCGCGATCCGCGTCCCGAGCATCTGGTAGCCGCCGCAGAGCCCGAGCACCCGGCCGCCCCGCCGGACATGGGCCTTGAGATCGATGTCCCAGCCCTCCGCCCGGAAGGCGAGGAGGTCCGGGATCGTGGTCTTGGAGCCGGGCAGCAGCACGAGGTCGGCCCCGGCGGGGAGGGGAGTTCCCGGCCGGACAAGGACCACGCTCACGCCCGGCTCGGCGCGCAAGGGGTCGAGGTCGTCGAAATTGGCGATCCGCGGCAGCACCGGCACCGCCACCACGGGCATCCCGGGGCGCTCGCTCCCGGCAAGGCCCAGCCCGTCCTCCGCCGGCAGGCGCGCGGCGTCCGGGTAGTGGGGGACGAGCCCGAGGGCCGGCCAGCCCGTCCGCGCGGCGATCAGGGCCATTCCGTCCGCGAACAGGCTCGGATCGCCGCGGAACCGGTTGACGAGGAAGCCGCGGATCATGGCCGCGTCCTCGGGGTCGAGCACCGCCCGGGTGCCGACGAGGCTCGCGATCACGCCGCCGCGGTCGATGTCGCCGAGCAGGATCACCGGCGTCCCGCTCGCCCGGGCGAATCCCATATTGGCGATGTCGCCCGCGCGGAGGTTGACCTCGGAGGCGGAACCGGCGCCCTCCACCAGGACGAGGTCCGCTTCGGCGCGCAGGCGCGCGAAGCTGTCGAGCACGGCGGGCAAGAGCCGCGGCTTCCACGCCTGGTACTCCCGCGCCCGCGCGTTGCCCACGCGCCGGCCCTGCACCACGACCTGGGCACCGGTCTCGCTCTGCGGCTTGAGCAGCACCGGGTTCATGTGGACGCTGGGCGCGATCCCCGCGGCGCGGGCCTGGAGCGCCTGGGCGCGGCCGATCTCGCCGCCCTCCGCGGTCACCGCGGCGTTGTTCGACATGTTCTGCGGCTTGAAGGGCCGCACCCGCAGTCCCCGCCGTAGGAAGGCCCTGGCGAGCCCCGCCACGACGAGCGACTTGCCCACGTCCGAGCCCGTGCCTTGGATCATCAGCGTGCGGGCGGTCATCGGCGGCCTGAAGCGGGGGATCGACGCAGGGGCGGCTTGGTGTCTCTCACAAAACTTCCGATCACCGTCGTCGCACGCCGTGGCGACTCCCGCGCGGCGGGAGTTTTGTGGGGTGCACTGAGCAGAGCCGAGAAATCACGCAAATTCCCCGACTTGGCGGTCCGCTGTGGCGCGCGCGCCATAGGTTGCGGCCACGCTTCGCTCTACCATGCGGCGCATCTGTTGGTAATGTGCGGGCCTGCGCCGATGATCAAGCAAACCCTTCTGACCGGCGCCGCCCTGGCGCTCCTCTCCGGCGCCGCCGCGGCGGCCGACCTGCCGCGCCGCGTCGCGCCCCCGCCGGTCTTCACCGCGGTGCCGGTGTTCTCCTGGACCGGCTTCTACGCCGGCCTGCACACCGACTACGTCTTCACCGACCGTCAGCGCATCACCACGGTCGGCAACAATGCGGCGAGCGCCGCGCAGGTGGCCGGTCTGGTCCGCCCCGCGACGGTGTTCAACTCGAACGACGGCTTCGCCAATATCGGCGGCGGCTTCGGCTACAACTACCAGTTCACGCCGGGCAACGGCTTCGTGGTCGGCGTCCAGGCGGACTGGGCCTGGACCGACCTGCGCCGCAACACCGTGTTCCGCGGCGGCCCGGGCCTGGCGTTCCCGAGCGTCTACACCCAGCGCCTCGACTGGCTGGGCACCCTGGTGGGCCGGGCCGGCTACGCCTTCGACCGGTTCTTCGTCTACGGCATGGGCGGTCTGGCCTACGGCGACGTCGAGTACGATGCGAATTTCTTCGTGCCCGGCGGCCTGTTCCTGGCCGGGCGCAACAACACCTTCGAGACCGGCTTCGCGTATGGCGGCGGCGTCGAGTACGCGATCCCGGCCGACAGCTTCCTGGCGAAGTTCAACCTGCTGAGCTTCGTCGGCATCCAGACCGCCGCCGTGACCGTGAAGGCCGAGTATCTGCACTACGACCTCGGCAGCCGGAACGTGCTGGTCTCGCCTGTGACGCCGCTCGCCGCCGGCGCGGCCTTCACGTCGCGCTTCCACACCGAGGGCAACCTCGTGCGGGGCGGCTTCAGCTACAAGTTCAACGGCCTCTGAGCGGCCCTCCGGACCGGGCCCCGTCGCGACGGGGTCCGGTCCGGCCCTCCTCGCCCTCTGCGAAGACCCGGTACCCGGGTCTTCGCAGAGGGCGCGGCCGCGGGGATCAGAACTCGATCCCCTCCTGCGCCTTCACCCCCGCCGCGAAGTGGTGCTTGACCAGGGTCATCTCGGTCACGAGGTCGGCCGCTGCGATCAGGTCCGGCTTCGCGTTGCGTCCCGTCACCACCACGTGCAGGTCCGGACGCCGCGCGGCGAGGACCGCGACGACGTCGGCGAGCGGCAGGTAGTCGTAGCGCAGCGCGATGTTGAGCTCGTCGAGGACGAGGAGGCGCAGGCCCGGATCCGCCATCAGGCGCCGCGCTTGCGCCCAGGCGGCCTCGGCGGCGGCGACGTCCCGGGCGCGGTCCTGGGTCTCCCAGGTGAAGCCCTCGCCCATCGTGTGCCACGCGACCTGATCGCCGAACCGGTCGAGGGCGAACCGCTCCCCGGTCTCCCAGGCCCCCTTGATGAACTGCACGACGCCGACGCGCCAGCCGCGCCCGAGCGCCCGCAGCATCAGGCCGAAGGCCGCCGTCGACTTGCCCTTGCCCGGGCCCGTATGGACGATGAGGAGGCCCTTCTCGATGGTCTTGCCCGCCACCTCGGCGTCCTGCACGGCCTTGCGCTTCTCCATCTTGGCGCGGTGGCGCGCGGCCTCCTCCTCCGGGTTCATCCGCGGTCTCCCTTCAGGGTGAGCGGCAGCCCCGCCACCATCAGCACGACCCGGTCGGCGATCGCAGCGAGGCGCTGGTGCAGGCGCCCGGCCTCGTCGCGGAAGCGGCGGGCGAGGGCGTTGTCGGGCACGATGCCGAATCCGACCTCGTTCGACACCAGGACGAGCGGGCCCGGGTGACGCGCGCAGGCCTCCACGAGGCGCGCCGCCTCCTCGGCGAGGTCGAGTTCGGCGAGAAGGGCGTTGCTGAGCCAGAGGGTCAGGCAATCGACCAGGATCGGACGGCCCGGCTCGGCGCCCGCGAGCGCGCCGACGAGGTCGTAGGGCGCATCCAGCGTCTCCCAGCCGGCGGGCCGGCGCGCGCGATGGTCGGCGATCCGGGCCCGCATCTCGCCGTCGAGGGCCCGCGCGGTCGCGACGTAGAGCCAGGGCGGCGGCAGCGCCTGGATCAAGCATTCCGCATGGGCACTCTTGCCCGAGCGGGCGCCTCCGAGCAGCAAGGTCAACCGTGGCAAAGTC
The DNA here is from genome assembly GCF_054052225.1 of Methylobacterium sp. JK268. Classification (NCBI taxonomy): domain Bacteria; kingdom Pseudomonadati; phylum Pseudomonadota; class Alphaproteobacteria; order Hyphomicrobiales; family Methylobacteriaceae; genus Methylobacterium; species Methylobacterium sp. JK268. The sequence goes on from NZ_JBSVZN010000002.1 coordinate 398,780, forward strand.
GCCGTTTCATCTCCCACGCGGGTCGTCTCCTCTGAATTCATCAATGACACTCTCTCCCTGCTCCGGGGCCTATGACACATGGCGGAGACGTGTGCGAGCGGGGCCGGCGCATGGCCTAATCCCCGCCCGTCGCGCGCATGCGCGCGACGAGGAAGTCCACGAGCACCCGAAGGCGAGCCGGCATCGCCGCGCCGCCGACGAACACGGCGTGGATCGCCTCCCGGTCGCCGGGATTGAAGGTTTCGAGCAGCGGCACCAGCCGCCCGGCCGCAAGTTCTTCCGTGATGTGGAAGTTGCCGACCCGTGTAATTCCCACGCCGGCGAGGGCGAGTTGCACCAGCGTCTCGCCGTTATTCGCCCGAAGGCTCCCCTGGACGGGGAGAACGTGGTCGCGCCCGTCCTCCCGGAAGGGCCAGCCCGGCTCGATGCGGCGGAAGCTGAAGTCGAGGCAGTTGTGGACGGCGAGGTCGGCCGGCACCCGGGGCGTGCCGGCGCGGGCGAGGTAGGCGGGCGAGGCGACCACCGTGCGCCCGGTCTCGCCCAAGCGCCGCGCCGTCAGCGGGCTGTCAGCCAACGGCCCGAAGCGGACCGCGAGGTCGACGCGGCCGCCGAGCACGTCGGCGAGTTCGTCGGAGAGCTCGATCTCCACGACGATTCCCGGATGAAGCGCCGCGAAGGCGGCGAGGATCGGCACCACCACCAGCCGGCCGTGGGCGGTCGCGGCGCTCACCCGCACCCGGCCGCGCGGGCGGCCCTGGTCGGCGAGGGCCTGCTCGGTGTCGTCGAGGTCGGCGAGGATGCGCCGGGCCGCCCGCCCGTAGGTCTCGCCCTCGGCCGTGAGGTGCAGGCTGCGGGTGGTCCGCAGGATCAGCCGCACGCCGAGCCGCGCCTCCAGGCGCGCGACGATCCGGCTCACCGCCGAGGGTGTCAGGCCGAGCCGGCGCGCGGCACCGGCGAAGCTCCCGGCCGCGATCACCGCCACGAAGGCCGCCATCTCGCCCGCGCGATCGACGCCATCCCGCCCCATTCGTGACTCCACCGCACGGATCTCGGTCCGCGGCCCCGTCTACCGCCCTGGCGCCGCATCCGCCACGTGCTCTGCCGGAACGACGAGGAGATCACGATGCGACCCAACCCCGCCCTGCTCGCGCTGGCCATCGGCGCCTTCGGCATTGGCGTCACGGAATTCACCCCGATGGGCATGCTGCCCCTGATCGCGACCGATCTCGGCGTCTCGATCCCCGCGGCCGGCCTCGTGGTGAGCGCCTACGCGCTCGGCGTGCTGGTCGGGGCGCCGCTGACGACCCTTGCAGGCGCACGCTTGCCGCGCCGCACCCTACTGATCGGCCTGATGGCGATCTTCACCGCGGGGAACGGGATGGCGGCGCTGGCGGACAGTTACGCGTCGCTCGTCGCGGCCCGGCTCATTACCTCGCTCAACCACGGCGCCTTCTTCGGGGTCGGCGCGGTGGTCGCGGCGCGGCTCGTCCCGCCGGAGCGGCGCGCAGGGGCCGTGGCGGCAATGTTCTCCGGCCTCACCGTGGCCACGATCGGCGGGGTGCCGCTCGCAGCCTGGATCGGCGAGTTGCTCGGCTGGCGGACGGCGTTCTGGGGCATCGCCGGCATCGGGCTCATCGCCATGCTCGCGCTGCGCCTCGCCCTGCCGGACCTGAAGGCCGAGGCCGGCGCCGACATGCGGGCTGAACTGCGGGTGCTCGTCCGTGGGCCGGTGCTCGCAGCCCTCGGACTGACGGTCGTCGGCGCCAGCGCCATGTTCACGGTCTTCACCTACATCGTGCCGATCCTGCGGGTCGAGACGGGGGCCTCCACCGGCTTCGTGACCACGATGCTGGTGCTCTACGGGGTCGGGCTCGCGGCGGGGAATTGGCTCGGCGGGATTCTGGCCGATCGCTCGGTGGACGGCACCATCGCGGCATCCCTCGCCGGGCTGGTGGCCCTCCTCCTCCTCCTCGCCGGCATGGTGCGCGTGGAGGTCGCGGTCGCGGTCCTGATTGTCCTGTGGGGCGTGGCGAGCTTCGCGCTGGTCCCGCCGCTGCAGATGCGGGTGATGAACGAGGCGCACGAAGCGCCCAACCTCGCCTCGGCGATGAATATCGGCGCCTTCAACCTCGGCAACGCGATCGGGGCGGCTGTGGGCGGCGCCGTGATCGATGCCGGCCTCGGCTACCCAGCCGTGCCGCTGGCCGGCGCCGCCCGGGCCGGCGCGGGCCTCCTGATGCTCGCGGCCCTGCGCCGGGGACGCCGCGCGGTCCCGATCCCCGCATCGTGCTGAAGGGGAGGGCGGTGCCCCGCAACGAGGCGGGGACGGCGGAGGCGAGTCGGATCGCGGGCCGATTGCAAGCCCGCCGCCGACTCGCTACGGTCCGCCCCGACGGTGCCTCGGCGACGAGGTGAAAAGGGAACGCGGGACGGGGACATCCCCCGGAAGCCGCGGCTGCCCCCGCAACTGTGAGCGGCGCGGGCCCGCCATCGGCCACTGGAGCGATCCGGGAAGGCGGCGGGTTGGTCGAACGCCGTGAGCCAGGAGACCTGCCGTCACCCGTTCCTCTCGACGCCGCCGGCGGGGCGGCAGGAGTCCGTCATGGTCGCTGCTCTTCGTACCCTCGCTCCGGCCCAAGCCGGTGACCGTCTCGTCGCCGTTCTGGTCGCCGCGACCCTCGGCATCGGGCTGATCTTCGCCTCGGGCTTCTCGCCCGCCATCGCGCTGCACAACGCGGCGCATGACTGGCGCCACGCCAACAACTTCCCCTGCCACTGAGCGCATCCGGCGCCCGTTGACCGCTCGCCCGGCGTCGTCTCGGCGCCGGGCGGCCTTCGCCTCGGCAGGACGATTCCCATGACGATCCGACTCCTCTCCGCGGCCCTGGTCGCGGGATTCCTCGCCGCCTGCGTGGCGTCGGGGCTGCAATTCGCGCTGACCTCCCGGCTGATCCTGGAGGCGGAGACCTACGAGAACCACGCGGCCGAGACCCATGCCGCCCTGGCACCGCTGCCCGGGCTGATCGTGCTCGCCGCCCACGCGGAGCACGATCACGGAAAGGCACCCGAGAGGACCGCCGAGGCGGAGGAGTGGCAGCCCGCCCCCGGCCTGCCGCGCCTCGCCTTCACGGCACTAGCGACCCTCGTCACGGGCGTCGGCTATGCGCTCCTCCTCGGCGCCGTGCTGCTCGCCACAGGCCGCACCATCACCCGCGGCGAGGCTTTGCGCTTCGCCATCGGCGGCTTCGTCGCCGCGAGTCTCGCCCCGGCGGTGGGCCTGCCGCCGGAACTGCCCGGCATGGGCGGGGCCGCGCTGGAAGTGCGGCAGGGCTGGTGGGTCGTGACGGTGGTCGCGACCGCGGCCGGCCTCTACTTCGCGGTGATCCGCGGCGGGGCGCTCGCCCTCGCCGCGGGGCTCGCGCTGATCGTCGCCCCGCATGTCTGGGGCGCCCCGCACGTCACCGAGAGCGGGGCGCTGCCGCCGGCCCTGGCCGCGCAGTTCGCGGCACGTTCGCTCGCCATCGGCTTCGCCTTCTGGGTCGCGCTCGGGCTCGCCTTCGGCTGGGCGTGGGACTGGGTCGCCCGGCCCGCCGAGGGGACGCTGCGACCCGAGGCGGCCCGATGAGCGTCACCCTCTACGTCTGCACCACCTGCCGGGCGGACTCCGATTCCCCAGACGGTCCGCGCGCCGGCGCGCGGCTCCACGCGGCCCTCGCCGAGGCCTTCGCCGACGAGGCGGTCACGGTGGCGCCCGTCGAGTGCCTGTCGGTCTGCAAGCGGCCCTGCACGGTCGCGGTCGCCTCGCCGGGCCGCTGGACCTACGTGTACGGCGACCTCGATCCGGCGGGTGCCGTCGCGATTCTCCGGGACGGGCTGTCGCGCTACGCGGCGGCGCCCGAGGGGATCGTGCCCTGGCGCGAACGGCCGGAGGCCTTCCGCAAGGGCGTCGTCGCCCGCATCCCGCCGGTGACCGCATGACCATCCTCAGCAAGATCCCCTGCACCATCGTCACCGGCTTCCTCGGCGCGGGGAAAACGACGCTGGTGCGCCACGTCGTCGAGCACAATGACGGCCGACGGCTCGCGATCATCGTCAACGAGTTCGGCGATGTCGGCTTCGACGGCTCGCTGCTCGCCTCCTGCGGCGTGCCGGGCTGCGACGAGGACGCGGTGGTGGAACTGCCGAACGGCTGCATCTGCTGCACCGTGGCCGACGACTTCGTGCCGGCGCTCAACAAGCTCCTCGACCGCCCCGAGCCGCCCGAGCACATCCTGATCGAGACCTCGGGCCTCGCCCTGCCCAAGCCCCTGGTCCAGGCCTTCAACTGGCCGGCGATCCGCTCGCGGGTGACCGTCGATGGCGTGGTCGCGGTCGTGGACGGGCCGGCGGTGGCCTCCGGCGCCTTCGCGGAGGATCCGGAGGCGCTGGCGGCCCAGCGCGCGGCGGACCAGTCCGTCGACCACGACAACCCGCTTGAGGAGGTGTTCGAGGACCAGCTCCTCTGCGCGGACCTCGTCGTCATGAACAAGGGCGACCTTCTCGACGCGGAGAGCCGCGCGCGGGCGCGGGCGGAGGTTGAGGCGCACCTGCCCCGCGCCGTGAAGCTCGTCGAGACCCAGCACGGCGCCATCGACCCGCGCGTGCTGCTCGGCCTCAACGCGGCGGCGGAGAGCGACCTCGCGTCCCGGCCCTCCCACCACGAGACCGAGGCGGACCACGACCACGACGATTTCGACAGCGTCGCGATCACCGTGGGCCCGGCGGGTTCGCCCGACGACCTCGCGGCGCGGGTGGCGCGCGCCGCCGAGGTGCCGGGCGTGCTGCGCATCAAGGGCTTCTGCCCGGTCCGGGACAAGCCGATGCGGCTCGTGGTCCAGGGCGTCGGGCGGCGGATCGCCCACCACTACGACAGGCCCTGGCGGGCCGGAGAGCCGCGGGACGGGCGGCTGGTGGTGATCGGCCTGTCGGGCTTCGACCGGGAGGCGGTCGCGGCGGCTTTGGCGCGCTAGGATGAGGGGAGTGCAGAGGGCGTTCCGCCCTCTGCCGGGGTCCCGGGGCGGCGCCCCGGGTCGCGAGACGAGGGGCGTTCCCATGCCGGAGCCCGCATCACGGCGCTGGACGGTGCCGGAGTTCTTCGCCTGGCAGGAGAGCCAGGACGCCCGCTACGAACTCGTCGGCGGCGTTCCCGTGCGGATGAAGGCAGGAGCCCGCACCATCCACGACGACATCGTGGTCAACCTGCTCGCCGAGTTCCGGACACGGTTGCGTCGCGGCTCCTGCCGCCCCTTCACGGGCGACGGCAGTGTCGAGACGCGGCCCGGGCAGATCCGCCGCCCCGATCTCGGCGTGGATTGCGGCGCCCGCGACCCGAACGGTCTGGTGGCGGCCGACCCGCGGCTCGTGGTCGATGTGCTGTCGCCGAGCACGCGCGACTTCGACACCTTCGACAAGCTCGGCGAATACAAGGCGGTCACGTCGCTGCGCCACATCCTGCTGGTCGAACCCAACGCGGCCGAAGTGGCCGTCTGGTCGCGAGACGCGGACGGAGCTTGGACGCGTCGCCTGGTGACCGGCATCGAGGCCGAGATCGACCTTCCGGATCTCGGCCTGCTTCTGCCGCTCCGGGAGATCTACGACGGCGTGACCTTCCCGACCCGGCCGCGCCTCGTGCACGGGGCGGAGGAGTCCGGCAGCCCCTGATGCATCTGCTGCGCGTCGATACGGTCTCCCTCGACGAGGGCGAGGCCGCGGTGGATCTGGGTCAGACGCCCGGGGACATCGTGGCACTCTCCTTCACGGACACGGACCTCGCGGGGCTCGCGGCGGCCCAGGCCGAAGCGGGCCGCGCGGTGGCGATGCCGAGCCTGCGCCTCGCCAAGCTGGCGCAGCTGCGCCACCCGATGTCGGTCGATCTCTATGCGGAGCAGGTCGTGGCGCGGGCGCGGTTCGTGCTCGTGCGCTGCCTCGGAGGGCTCGATTACTGGCGCTACGGCGTCGAGCGGCTGGCGGAGGTCTGCCGGGCCGGCGGCATCCCGCTCGTGGTGCTGCCGGGCGACGACCGGCCCGACCCGCGGCTCGCGGCCTTCTGCACGGTGCCGGAGGGGTTGCGCGACGCGCTCGACGGCTACTTCCGGGCCGGAGGGCCGGAGAACCTGCGCCGGTTGATGCTGCGGATCGCGGGCGAACTCGGCGTCGCGGTCGAGGCCGCACCACCGCAGGCCCTGCCGCGCGGCTTCGTGTGGTGCCCCGGCTGCGGGGTCGCGCCGGCGATGCCCTCGCCTGTTCGCGGGGGAGAAGATTCACACTTTACCGGATGGGGCGCCGGATCCCCCTCTCCCTGCGTGCGGGGAGAAGGCTGCGGACCCCTTGTCGGGTCCGCAGCGAGCCCGAAGGGCGAGGGTGAGCGACTGTCTGGCGTGTCAAGTCTGGGCGGCGAGTTGGGCGCGGACATCACGGGCCTTGGCGTTGAGGCGCACGAGCAGCTTGTGGGCGAGAGCGATGCGGATGACCTTTGGGGGCTTTCCGGCTTGGCGCAACCGTTGGTCGAAGGCGATGAAGTCGGGATCGAAGCGCCGCACGCAGCTGGTGACCACGAACAGGATGGCGCGCACGTCGGCCCGTCCGCCGCGCACGGGGCGTCGGCCGCTGCTCTGGCCGCTGTCGCGGGCGATGGGTGCCAAGCCGGCCAGCTTGGCGATGGCTTTGCCCGAGAGGGTGCCGATCTCCGGCAGGTCGGCCATCAGGCGGGCGATCGTGCGGTCGGCCACGCCCTTGATCGTGCGGAAGGTCGCATCGAGGGCAACCCAGAGCGGATCGGCCTTGAGCTGGGCGGTGATCGCCTCCTCCAACGCGGCGATCTGGCGGTTGATCAGCTCGACCATCTCGGCGACCGAGGTGCGCACCTGCGGCTCGGTGACGAGGCGGCCCTGGTTGGTCTGGACGGTGCGCGCCTCGACCAGTTGATGCAGGCGCGTGACCAGGGCGCTGAGCCGCTCCTGAGCCGGGCTGGCCGGCGGCCGGGGTTTGATCCGGCGCACCTCGGCGAAGCGCGCGATGACGCCGGCATCGATCTGGTCGGTCTTCTCGAGGATGCCCATGGCCTCGGCGAAGCGCCGCACCTGGCGGGGGTTGAGGAGGGCGCAGGGCAGGCCGTCCGCCCAGAGCAGGCGGAAGGGCTGCTGTTCGTAGCCGCCGGTGGCCTCCAGGGCGACGAGGGTGACGTGGTTGTCCCGGCAGAAGCGGGCGAGCGT